>CAZJBD010000089.1:0-9934 GCA_964544265.1 uncultured Eubacteriales bacterium | reverse complement strand
GTCCTTTTATTAATACGATCCCGATAACCGCTAGCGCGACCAATGCCGCGGCGGGGATGATGAGTTTCTTGAGCCGGAACGAGACCGTGATCTCCCGCGAGGTGAAGGGTTTCCTCTTCACGACGACACGCTCGGTCGTCGGCAGTCCCTGTTCGACCTTCTCTAGGTCGGCGTGGAGCTCCCCGGCACTCTGGTAGCGTTTGGCCCTGTCCTTCTCCAGGCATCTGAGGACAAGACGGCCGAGGTCCGGGGGGATCTGAGTATTGAGCTCACGCGGGTCCTGCGGCGCTTCACTCTTGTGCTTGACGCCGATCGTGAACGGGGTGTCGCCCTCGAACGGAACCTGTCCGGTCAGCATCTCGTAGAGGATGATGCCCAAGGAATAGACGTCCGAGCGTTGGTCGGTGTCTTTCCCCTCGACCTGCTCCGGCGACATGTACTCCGGGGTCCCGATCATCACTCCTGCGCCCGTGATCCCCTTGCCCCGCAGCGATCGGGCGATCCCGAAGTCCATGATCCGGGCGTTGCCGTCCTTGTCGATCAGGATGTTGGCGGGTTTCAGGTCGCGGTGGATGACTCCCAGCCTATGGGCTTCTTCCAGGCCCTCGCAGACCTGCTTGGCGATCGACACGGCTTTCCCGGCCGTGAGCTGCTCCATCTGCCGGATCAGACCCGGAGGTCCTGCCCTGGCACGTACTCCATCGTGATGAAGTGCGTCCCCGCATCCTCCATGAGCTCGTACATCTTCCCGACGTTCCGGTGGGCGATCTTCCGGGCCAGCCTGAGCTCGTTATGGAAACGCTTGATCGTCTCCCTTTCGGCGGCGATCTCCGGCTTGATGAGCTTGAGCGCCACCTCCTCACCGAGCTTCTGGTCGAGAACTCTGTAGACCTTGCCCATGCCGCCGTGGCCCAGGTCCTCGATGACCTGGTAGCGGCCGGCGAAAGTGGAACCGGTCGCGAGTTCGCGGGCAGGTGTTTGAAGGGTCTCCGTTACAACCGGAATATGGTCTTTAGACGGATGGAGTGAGGTACCGCACTCCCCGCAAAACCGCTGGGTCTCGGGATTCTCAGAATGGCATGTCGGGCACTTGTTGGCCAAGCCGGTTCCCCTTCTCTAGCTCGGCCTCAGATTATCAGAGGGATGGGCGGGAAGTCAAACGTGGCGTGCCCGTTAGGATTTGAACCTCATTTATCGAGATTCATTTTCTTGAGCAGGTCTTTGAACCTTGGCTCTGAGCGCAGGCTGTCAAACATGGGCATAGCCTTGAGAGAGGCCATAATGGATTCTCTCTCCAGATAGGCTTTTTCAAGATTTTCCAGGGCTTTATTCTTCTCGCTAAGTCCCATCCACATGATCGCTCTCCAAAAGAATCCGACAAAGCGATCCTTAGACATCCCGTCCAGTCGCTCAAGAACCTTAAGAGCTTCATCCTTCATTCCTGCTGTACCAAAGGCGAGACACAATGTGGATAACGCAATTACAGATCCTGCGGAGAGTTCGACGAGTTTCTGAAGCGTCGCGATCGCTTCAGCCCACATCTTTTTGGCCAAGAAATTAAACGACTGATACCAATAAGCGAGCGAAAATTCCGGATCCGATGCTATAACCTTGCGGAGTTCTCCGATCGATTCGTCGAATCGCCGCGCCTGGTAGAGAGCTAAGCCCAGATGCGAGAGGTTGACCGGTTCAAGAGGCTCTAATTCGCATGCCTTCTGCATCTCTCGGATAGACTCGTCAAAACGCCCCGTGCACCATAAACAATTGCCATACCAGATATGGGCGGGAGCATAGTCCGGCTTTTGTTGAATGGCCCTCAATGAGTGCTTTTCAGCCGCTGGCCAGTCCCAATCATGCCACAGGGCGATCCAGCTAAAAGAAGCGTGGGCCTCGGCCAACTCAGGATCAATTTCCAAGGCTTTTTTTGCCGCCGCCTTGGCCCGGGAATTGGCCTGTTGATGAGACATGAAACTGAAAAGCCCAAGAAAGTTGAACGCGTCGGCTATTCCCACGTAGGCCGGGGCATAACCGGGATCCTTTTCGATGGCCCGCTGAAAGTATTGGAGGCCTCTTTGCATGCCCTTCTCATAGCGTCGATACCAGAAATAGCGTCCTCTCAAGTAATCATCATAGGCTTCGTGATCTTCGGTGGCTCGCTTGAGGATCTTTTCCTTCTCGTCTTTCAACAGCCTGAGCTTCAGGTGATCCACGATGGTCAGCGAGATCTCTTCCTGTATGTCGAAAATATCCTTCATTTCCCTGTCGAATTGACCGGACCAGATATGGTAACCGTCCTTGACATTGACGAGCTGAGCGGTGATGCGTAATCGCTGTCCGGATTTTCTCACACTCCCTTCCAGAACCGTGCCCACGTTCAGTTTTTCTCCGATCTCGCGGATGTCAAGGTCCTTTCCTTTAAACGCGAAAGCCGAGGTCCGGGCCACGACCATCAACTCCCGGATATGGCTTAAGGCGTTGATGATCTCTTCGCTCAGGCCGTCGCAAAAATATTCGTTCTCCTTATCCGCGCTCATGTTCGTGAACGGCAGCACGGCCAGCGATGGGATGCGCGGGGCCCCGGCGACGTCCAGCGCGGCTACTCGGCCGTACTCGCGCTCGCGCTTTAGCCGCGTCAAATCGACAAATAACTCCCTGGCCGACTGGTAGCGGACTTCGCGGTCCTTCTCGAGCGCCTTGTTGATGATCTTTTCCAACTCGCTGGGCACGTTGGGGTTGAGGTGCACGGGCGAGGTTGGCGCTTGGTGCAGGAGGCTGTCGAACTGCGCCGCCGACGTTTCCCCCCGAAACGGCAGGCTACCCGTCGTCATCTCGTAAAGCACCACCCCCAGCGAGAATAGGTCCGTCCTCGCATCCAGGTCCTTTCCCAGCGCCTGTTCCGGCGACATGTAAGCCACCGTCCCCGCAGCCGTGCCGGGGCTCGTCAGCGGCTCGGGGGCTGTCTCTGTGGGTGACCCCATAGCACCGTCGCCTGCCCTTCCCGGAAGCCGTTCCGTCGCCAGCTTAGCCAACCCGAAATCGAGGATCTTGGTCTGCCCGCGTAAAGTAACGAAGATGTTGGCCGGCTTGATGTCCCGGTGGATGATTCCCCTGGCGTGCGCGGCCTCCAAACCATCGGCCACCTCGAGTGCCACCGTGAGGATCTCCTCCAACCCCAGCTGCTTGCTAAGGATGCGCTGTCTGAGCGTCTGGCCCTCGAGCAGCTCCATCGCGATGAAATGCTGGCCTTCATACTCGTCGATGTCGTGGATGGTGCAGATATGCGGGTGATTCAACGCTGATGCCGCCTGCGCTTCCCGCTCGAAGCGCTCCAGCGCATGCCGATCCTGCGACATAGCTTCGGGCAGGAACTTCAGGGCAACTGGGCGCTTGAGCCGAGTGTCCTCAGCCTTGTAAACTACCCCCATGCCGCCGCCGCCGAGCTTTTCCAGAATTCGGTAGTGCGACACCGTCTGCCCGATCATGGAACCTCTGGCCTCGGCCGAAGAACTAGCCTTTCCCCTCACGGAAAAAGGATATCCTCAGCCCAGACAGGTGTCAAGAAATCAAATCCCGGCTGCTGGACCGAAGGCCAGTTTTATAACTATCAAGACTTATGAAATAGCAGGCTCTAAAAAGGGCCTTAATCCGCGTCAATGGTTCTCCCCTCCTCATGGTCCACGATCTTGCATGGCTTAGACTGAAAAGATCCCATAGATCCTGGCAGGGAAGGGAAATCAATCTGGAAAGCTCTAACCAGGATTGGCGTTCGTTTCAGTGAATAGAAGCGGCCGAAACTGCTTCTTCGCTAAAAACTAGGAGCAGGGCGTGCCGGATGCCGTGCGGCTCGCTCGCCATATTCAGCTTAATAGAGGACTTTGTCTTCGCCGAATTGCTTGATCAGCTTGTCGACCTCCTGGAGAATGAGGTCCCGGCGCAGGAGCACGGCTTTGATTTCGTCGTCGCTGAGATATTCCCCGACGAAGTTCCTGATCAGATCAAAATTCAGAGCTTTGATTTTCTCGATCATGGCCCGGGGAAGTTCTTTCATGATCCTGGGGCCCTCCTTGAATTTTTCCGTATAGAGGAGCTCCTTGGTGAACTTCTTGGACGTCCGGAACGACCGGGAGTGATCGATCAGGATCACCCGCCAGTCTTTGGTGACCCGGATGTTGTTGGCGTGCCGGTCTTCGTTTCCGATCAGGTTGTCGAAGAAACGCTGGAGATAGATAGCCCTGTTCCAGTAGAAAAGGCGGATGGGTGGCACGGGGATTTTCTTGACGGTCTGGGTATGGAGACTCATCTCGGATTCCATCCACAACTGGAGGGAACCTCGGTTTCCATGGAAACTCCGCTCGATTGTCGGCGGCACCATGTTGAGCCCTAGGTATAGATCGAAACGATAGGCGGCGATTTCATATCGCCAGTTGTCGACATACCCTCTGGACAGTTCGACATCTTTCCAAAGGCCGTCCCGCGTCACTCCGTCCTTGCTCAAGGTCAGCCGCCAGGGCTCGGTAACCGCCTCCCGTTCCTTGATCTGTTCCTGGCCTGAGATTTCCGCCTGGGCCATGAATTCCTCCCATTTGGCCCGTTCGGCGATGTCCTGCGGCGTTAACTGGGCCGGCGCGGCGATGGAGACGTTGACGATAATTACGATCAGAAGCGGGATAAATAGTGCTCTCATCATTCCCTCCCTATTTTCCCATCCAACCAGCGTGAGAAAATATAAAGCGAAGCGCGAGTGGTGTCAAGGACAAGAGGAAGTTATCCGGGGCAGGTCAAAGAGCGGCCGAGACGCTCGAAGGGGCCGAAAATCATGAAAAATACTCAGCCGAGTTCTCGGCGGCGATCAGGATCACCTGATAGCCTTGACGGATAAGGCGGCGGAGAGAGCGGAATCGACGCCTTCGCTGAGCCCGATGACGATCTCCTTGCGATGCATGGACTGGATCTGGCTCTTGGCTTATCCGGATTGGATAATGGAATCTGGACAAAGATCGGGCCCGAGCAATCTCTTATTGATGATGGCAAATGAAATTAATGATCGATCCCGGGGTTGATTCGCGGCCGTGCTTTGGGGTAATCATAAGGGGACACGATATCGGGTATCCTCTTCCCGTCGGAGGAGGAGTTCTCGTCCTGCAAGCTTTGTCCGCGCGAGAAATGCCAGGGACGCCGGGCGCCGTACGATGCGGCGCTGGCCGCAAAATATGAGTAATGAAGAGGGATATTCCCCTCCGGATAGAACCCGTCGGGGACAGTCCCTTCATAATGATCGTCGTCCTTAACAAGGAGGCCATATGAAAAAACCATCCATCGCCCTCAATCAGTTCCTCGCCTTCATCACCCTAGCCGCAGCTGCCGCCGGCGCTATCGCCGTCTTCTCCCTCCTCCCCTCCGACCTCCCGGCGCAGCAGCGCAATGCCCCCAAGCTCAAGGTCTTCATTTCGGTCGACATGGAGGGGATCTGCGGGGTCGTAGCCGCCGAGCAGACCGACTGCAGCAGCCCCGAATACGCCGCCGCCCGCAAGTGGATGGCCGACGACGTCAATTCCGCCGTCGAGGGCGCCCTCCGGGCCGGCGCTTCCGAGGTCGTGGTCAACGACTCCCACGGCGACATGCGCAACATCGACCCCGGCGACCTCCACCCCAAGGCCGTCCTCATCTCCGGCTCGCCCAAGCCCCAATCCATGATGCAGGGCATCGACGACACCTATCAGGCTGTCCTCTTCGTAGGCTACCACGCCGGCGCCGGCACCCAGGACGCCGTCCTCGACCACACCATCTCCGGGGGCCGGGTCCGGGCCATCAAGGTCAACGACGTGGAGCTCCCCGAGCTCGGCCTGAACGCGGCCATCGCCGGGGCTTATGGAGTCCCGGTCGTCTTCGTCAGCGGCGACGTGGCCGTCTGCAAGCAGGCCAAGGCCATCCTGGGGAGCGATGTGGTCACGGCCCCGGTCAAGGACGGCATCGGCCGGACCGCCGCCCGCCTGGTGCCCTTCGCCGAGGCGCGGCGCGGCATCCGGGACCGGGTCACCGACGCCCTGAAGAAGATCGGCAAGGTCCCGCCCTTCCGGATCGCCTCGCCCGCCCGCTTCGAGCTCGAGTTCTTCATCTCGGCCCAGGCCGACATGGCCATGTACTTCCCCGGCGTCCAGCGGCTGAACGCCCGGGCCGTGGGTTTCCAGGCGGAGGATTACCTGAATGGGTTCAAGATGCTGCGGGGGCTGATCGCGGTCGCCCCGGCGCGCTGATCGTGGTCGGAGCCGAGGATTTCGTTTGTCCCTTGAGCGGCGGGAAGAATTTTTGGCTGGGCCAACGATAAGGGCAAAAAAACGCATCTGCCTTATCGTAAGGAGTACCTTACCTGGACCCACTAGCAATGGGAAGTTTTTACTTTGCTAGGACCTGAACTTTTCATATTGCTGCAACAGGGTAATTGATATTGAGTAATATGGGCATTGGCATTCCGGCCGTTCCGGCGTTAGAATAATCACAGATTCCCTCTAGGAGGCGCGCATGTCCGTCGAAACGATCGCTCAGCTTTTTATCAACACGATCCGGTCCTATCCTAAAAACAACCTATTGATGCATAAGAAAGGGGGGATATACGTCTCCATTTCTTCCGAGGACGTGTGGGACCGCGTGCGGTTCCTTTCCCTGGGGTTGAGGTCCCTGGGGCTTCGGCCCGGAGATAAGCTCATTATTCTCGGCGAAAACAGCCCTGACTGGGTCATGACCGACTTTGCCGCCCTCTGTGCGGGCGCGATCACGGTCCCCATCTATCCGACCCTGATGCCGGAGCAAATCAAGTACATCATTGAGGACTCCGATGCCAAGGTTGTCGTCTGTTCGACTCGCGAGCTCTGGCGCAAAATCCAGATCATTCGAAAAGACCTGGCCAAAGTCACGCACGCCATCCTGTTCGAGGACCCGGCCCCGGAAGGCGTCCTGACGCTGGCCTCGGTCATAGAAAGGGGAAAAGCGGTTGCCGGGCGAGGGGAGGACGACTTCGAAAAAACGGCCCTGGGGGTCCGGCCGGATGAGCTGGCGTCCATCATTTATACCTCCGGGACCACGGGCATCCCCAAGGGAGTCATGCTGACCCACGCCAATTTCATCAGCAACATCAAGTCGCTTCGGGCCATCGTCGAGTTCACGAATAAGGACGTCATTCTTTCCTTCCTGCCCCTCTCCCACGTTCTGGAGCGGATGTGCACGTTTGCCTTCCTTTATGTCGGGGCCACAATCGCCTATGCCGAAAGCATAGAGACCGTCGGAGAGAACCTCGTCGAAGCGCGGCCGACCATCATGGTTAGCGTGCCGCGGCTATTCGACAAAATCTATGCGAGGGTTATCGACCAGGTTTTGGCGGGCTCGGCCCTTAAAAAAAGAATCTTCTTCTGGGCCGTCAAGGTCGGCAAGAAGCGGGGGGAGATGAAACTCCGGGGCGAAAAGGTGAGCGATTGGCTCAAATTCCGGTACGGGCTGGCCCACAAGCTCGTTTTTTCCAAGATCCTGGCCAAGACGGGCGGCCGAGTCCGGTTCTTCGTCTCGGGGGGGGCCCCCCTCTCCAAGGACATCGCCGAATTTTTTTACGCAGCCGGGCTGATCGTCATCGAGGGATACGGGTTGACCGAGACCGCGCCGGTTGTCGCCTGCAATACGATTGAGGGCCCTAGGTTCGGGACCGTGGGCAGGCCTGTCCCCGGTGTCGAGGTGAAGATCGCTCCGGACGGGGAGATCCTGACCCGCGGACCCAACCTGATGAAGGGGTACTATAAAAAGGAAGCCGATACGCAGGAAGCCATCGTCGACGGCTGGCTCCACACCGGGGACATCGGCACCCTGGACAATGAGGGTTTTCTGGTCATCAAGGACAGGAAGAAGGACCTCATCATCACGGCCGGCGGCAAGAACGTCGCCCCTCAGCCTATCGAGAACCTTCTGAAAACGAATCCTTACATCGCGAACGCGGTTGTCGTCGGCGGGAACCGCAAGTTCATCTCGGCCCTCATCGTGCCGAACCTCGATAAGCTGGGGGCCTACGCGCGGACCTTGAATATCCCTTTCAGCAGCCCAACGGAGCTCATCGGCCGGGAAGACGTTCGGAGCTTCCTCCTGGGTGAAGTGAACCGGAGCACGCCGGACCTGGCTCCCTATGAGCGGGTGAAAAAAATCATCCTTCTTGATCGTGACTTCGAGATCGAAGCGGGCGAGATGACCCCGACGCTCAAAGTGAGGCGGTCCATCGTCGAGCAGAAGTACAAGGGCCTGATCGATATGCTGTATAAGGACTAAGAGAAATTTCGCCCTTTTCCATCGTCCTTCGTAATGCGATGGATAAGGGGCGAGGCGGGCACCGCCGGCGGCTGCGGGAGAAGTTTCTCCGGGGCGGGCTCATGGGTTTCCTGGACTATGAAATCATCGAGCTCCTCCTGACCCTCGGCACGCCTCGACGCGACTGTAAGGAAACGGCCAAGGAGGCGCTGAAGGAATTCCAGAGCTTTCACGGCGTCCTGGAGGCCTCGCCCCGCGACCTCCTGAGAATCCGAGGAATCGGGCCCCATAATGTCTTTGGCCTAAAACTCGTCCAGGAAGTCTCCCGCCGCTTCCTCAAGGATAGGATGATGAGCCGGCCGGTCTGCCATTCCTCCCGGGAGGTGTTCGATTACCTTTACCACTCCCTGCGGGAGCTTCGGAAGGAGCAGTTCAAGGTCATCTTTATGGACGCCAAAAACCAGATCCTCGAAGAGAAGACGCTGTTCGAAGGGACCGTGGACTCCAGCGCCGTCTATCCCCGGGAGGTCATCAGGGATGCCCTGCGTTATGAGGCCTCGTCCCTCATTTTCGTCCACAATCATCCCTCGGGAGATCCGGAGCCGTCGTTCTGTGACAAGGAGATCACCCGCGACCTGGTCTTTGCCGCCCAGGTCATGCAGATCAAGGTCCTGGACCACATCATCATCGGCAACAATCGCTACTTTTCATTCTCCGACCAGGGGCTGATCGAGGAGTATAGCCGGATGTTCCTCAACGGCTTGAGATAGCGGACGAAAAAAGGTAAACTCTGGGCAGGAAGAATAAAATGTCAAGCCCGAGAGAGATCGCCCGGACTTCCACACCCAAGCCCATTCAGGAGATCGCGAAGGAGCTTCGGATCGGCGAGGAATTCCTTGAACCTTACGGACGATATAAAGCCAAGGTTCTCGTCGGAAAGATGCCTTGGCAAAAAGGAAAGAAGGGCAAGCTCATCATGGCCACGGCCATGACTCCTACCGCGGCCGGAGAGGGCAAAACCACGACGGCCATCGGGCTTGCGGACGCCTTGAGGCGCCTGGGCAAGCGGGCTGTTGTCGCCCTGAGAGAGCCGTCCCTTGGCCCCGTCTTCGGGCTCAAGGGCGGGGCAACCGGGGGCGGCAGGGCCCGGGTCATACCCTCTGACGACATCAATCTTCATTTTACGGGCGATTTCCATGCCATCACTTCGGCCCACAACCTGCTGGCGGCCATGCTGGACAACAGGCTGCATTTCGACGGCCCCTGCGGTGTGCTTGACGGGCGGTGGGTGAGCTGGAAAAGGGTTCTGGACGTCGATGACCGGGTCCTACGGGATATCGTCGTCGGCCTTGGGGTGCCCTTCCGGGGCGTTGCCCGGGAAACGGGTTTCGACATAACCGCCGCATCCGAAATCATGGCCATATTCTGCCTGGCCGGAGACCTCGATGACCTGAAGGCCCGACTGGGGGGTATTGCTATCGGCTCTTCGATAGAAGGCAAACCCGTATTCGCCAGGGACATCAAGGCCGACGGCGCCATGACGGTCCTCCTCAAGGACGCCCTAAATCCCAACCTCGTCCAGACTATGGAGGGCACACCCGCCCTTGTCCACGGCGGCCCTTTCGCCAACATCGCCCACGGCACGAACTCCGTC
>CAZJBD010000088.1:8918-10031 GCA_964544265.1 uncultured Eubacteriales bacterium | reverse complement strand
AGGATTTTGCCATGCTCAAGAATTATCTGATCGTAACCCTGAGGAATTTTCGGAAACACAAGGGCTATTCCTTCATCAACATCGCAGGGCTGGCGATCGGGATGGCTTGCTCGATCCTGATCCTTCTTTGGGTCAGAGACGAACTTAGCTACGATCGTTTCCACAGCCGAGCCGCTGAGATCCACCGGGTTTACCGGGATGAGGCGGCCACGGCCATCGACGCGAAATCCGCTCTGACCTCCCCGCCCATGGCCGCATCCCTCAAGAAGGACTTTCCCGAGGTCCTCAAGGCTACCCGGTTTGGGACCTGGCAACGGCGCTTGGTTACCTTCGAGGATAGGAACTTTGCCGAAACCGGATATATGCACGTCGACCCGGACTTCTTCGAGATGTTCTCCTTTCCTTTCGCCCAAGGTGATCCCCGGACGGCCTTCGCCTCCCTCCACTCTGTCGTCCTCACGAAGCAGGCGGCCGCAAAATATTTCGGCCGGGAAAATCCCATGGGCAAACGACTGACCATCGACCATACGTTCGATGTCGTTGTAACAGGTGTTCTTGAGGACTTCCCGCCGAACTCCAGCTTGGATTTCAGCCTCCTTTCTCCCTTCGATCTTTTGATCAAGGAATATCTCGGGGACGAAAGCAGAGACAACTGGATGTTCAACTCCTTTTCGACCTTCGTTCTGCTCAAGCCGGATATGACGGCCCGGGAGTTCAACCGGAAGCTCGAAGGTTACCTGCAGCGCTACGTCGAGGAGGACACCGATCGCCTGGCGGTGCAGCCCTTAACCGACATCCACCTTCGCTCCGGCCTCAATCACGATTATGCCAACACCGGCAATATTAAGTATGTCTGGATCTTCAGCACCCTGGCCCTATTCATCCTGGCCATCGCCGTTATCAACTTCATGAACCTGACAACGGCCCGTTCCGCCAACCGGGCCCGGGAGGTCGGGCTGCGGAAGGTCGTCGGCGCCGGCCGGCCGCAGCTTGTCCGCCAGTTCTTCGGCGAATCGATCTTAATGTCCGTCCTCGCGCTGGCAGCCGCCCTGATCTTTGTGGAGCTTGTCCTCCCCCCATTCAATGAGCTCTCCGGAAAACATCTCACAACGG
>CAZJBD010000088.1:7644-8818 GCA_964544265.1 uncultured Eubacteriales bacterium | reverse complement strand
CATCCGACGGACAGCGAGGAGGCCTATATCGTCAACGAAGAGGCCCTCCGGCGGATGGGACTCAATCGGCCCGCGGTCGGAAAACGATTCCACTTCAATGCCTTCGGGGCGAAACAGGGGCAGATCATCGGGGTGATGAAGGACGCCCATTTCCAAGCTCTTCATCACAAAATCGAGCCTCTCGCTTTCAAGATCAATCCCGATATGTTCAGATTCCTCTATATCAAGATCCGGGCCGGGGACGTCTCGCAGGTCCTGCGCTCCTTGGAAAAAACCTGGGCATCGTTCAACCTCGGCTACCCCTTCGAATACCGTTTCCTCGACGAAGACTTCAACAACCTCTACCGGAACGAAGGCAGGCTGGGGACCCTCTTCAGGACGTTCGCGGCCCTGGCCATCTTTGTCGCCTGCCTCGGGCTGTTTGGGCTGGCCTCTTTCATGGCCGAACAAAGGGTCCGGGAGATCGGCGTTCGCAAGGTCCTGGGGGCGTCCGCGGCCGATATCTTTGTCCTTCTTTCCAGGGAATTCCTGGTCCTGATATTGGTCGCCAATATCTTCGCCTGGCCGGCCGCTTTTTTCCTGATGAAGACGTGGCTCCGGAGTTTTGCCTACCGGATCGATATGGAGGCCTGGTTTTTTCTTTTTGCGGCCGGAACCGCTCTGACGACGGCCATGCTCACGGTGAGCGTCCTGACCCGCAGGGCGGCCCGGGCCGATCCTGCTACGACCTTGCGTTGGGAATAAGCAGGAGCGGCTCGTTTCGCGACAAGGCTTTCGTTGTCTACTCGTTCCGAAGAGAATCCGCAGGATTGGCGACGGCCGCGCGAAAACCCTGAAGGCCGACCGTAAGAAGTGCGATCGCCAAGGCCCCGAAAGCGGCGGCCAGGAATATCGCCGCGTCCATATGGACTCGGTAGGCGAAGTCCCGGAGCCAGGTGTTCATCGAATACAACGCTAGGGGCGAAGCGATGACGGCCGCGAGACCAATGAGCCGGACAAACCTTCCCGCGAGAATGGCCACGATATCGTGAGTTGATGCTCCGAGAACTTTTCTGATTCCGATCTCCTTCTCCCTGCGGCGGGCGATGAAGGAGGCCATCCCGAACAGGCCGAGGCAGGCAACGATAAGCCCCAACGTTGTCGTGATCCCTAAGAGACTTCCCATCTGTTTTTC
>CAZJBD010000088.1:2849-7544 GCA_964544265.1 uncultured Eubacteriales bacterium | reverse complement strand
TCGGGGGAGGAAAAGCCGAGTTCCTTGACTCCGGCCAGGTTGATCAGGTAGGCTCCGTTTTCATCATTCCCGAGGCCGCGTTCGAATGCCCTTCCGGCCACCATCTTGATTTTGAACTCCGGGATAAAGTCATAATCGACGGTGATGACCTTGAGCCGGGCGGCATCTTTAAAATCACCGGGCCTGGTCGTCAAATAATATCCGGCGTCGGCCGGATCGCCGGGGACGGAAGAGGAGACCGTGGCCCCTGTGATGGCGGGATTCCGAAGGAAGTCTTTCTTAATGGTTTCGTAATCCCTCCGGAGATGGGACAGATTGCTTTTGACGCGGAGGACGATCTTTTGCTCCAGGTCAAATCCCAGGGCACGCCCGCGCATGAAATTGAGCTGCTGCTTGACGGTCAGGGTGCAGATGACCAGATAGATAGAAATGGCGAATTGCCCGACGACAAGGAGCGTCTGCATCAAGGTTCCCCGGGAAGCGGGGGCCAGCTTTCCCTGGAGGATGGACACGGGCTTGAAGGTCGTCAGGATAAAAGCCGGATAAAACCCCGACCCCAAGCCGACGGCGACAAGCAATCCGGCCAGGGCGGCAAGCACGGCCGGCTGGGTCAACCCGGCCAGGGACAGTTCCGTGCCCGCCATCCGGTTGAAGGGGAAAAGCAGGCTGTAGGCCAGGCCGAAGGAAAGACAGAAGGCCAGGAAAGTGATCAGAAACGACTCTCCTAGGAATTGCCAGATCAGTTGCCCGCGGTCCGCGCCCACAACTTTGCGCAGTCCGACCTCTCTGGTTCGAGTGGCGGAGAGGGCGATGGACAGGTTCACGAAATTCATGCAGCCGACGAGCAAAATCAGAAGGGCGACGGCGGAGTAGATATAGACATAATACCAATTGCCGGAAGGTTCCATTTCTCCCCAAAGCCGGGAATCCATATGGATCTGGGCGAGGGGTTGGAGGAAGAACTCAAACAGATCCATTTTCCGGTTGAACCGGTCCTCATATTTCTGATAGACGATGGCGGCGACCCGCTGAATTTGTTTCTCGAAATCCGCGGCCTCGGCCGTGGGCGACAATTTCACGTACGTGTATTTTTGGTGAAATTCGAGCCAGTCCTCTTCGAATGAAGGGATGTTTTGGAGGAGGGTGGGCATGGAGAGGAGGAGGTCGTATTTGAAATGGGTGTTGGCGGGAGAATCCTTCACGACGCCCGTGACTTCATAATCCTGGAGTTCCGTGCTCCCCGTATCATAGTCGATCTCGATTTGAAGCGTTTGTCCCAGGGGCGATTCCTTCCCGAAATACTTCCGGGCCGTCCCCTCGGTGATGACGACCGCCTTCGGTTTTTCCAGGGCGGTTTGAGGATGGCCTTGAAGGAACGGCATGCGGAAGACCTGATAAACGTCCCGGTCAACGAACCAGACGCGGTTTTCAAAAAAACGTTTCTCGCCGGAAACGACCAGGACATGACTTGCATTTTCGTAAGGGGCGACGATCCTCACGGCCCTTCCGATTTGAGGATAGCTTCTCAGAAGCTCCGGGCCCAGCGGGCCGGGACTCGTCGAATACTGGTCTTCCCCGACTTGATTGATCCTGTGGGTCGCGATCCGGTACACGCGCCGGGCGTCGGGATGAAACTTGTCATAGGTTAATTCGTTGGTCACGTAGAGGATGATTACGGCGCAACAGGCCAATCCTACGGAAAGGCCGGCGATATTAATGAGGGCATAGACCTTTTGACGCTCGATTTTTCTCAGGGCGATCTTGATGTAGCTCGCGATAAGCGGCGGAACGAAACGCCAGCGCTGCCAGGACGGCCGGGCTCCTTCCCGGCGGGACCGGGCCCGGAAAAAGTCGGCATCCAGGTCCTTGGAACGCCCGAACTCCGCCTCAGCCGCGCGGAAGGCTTCTTCTTCATTCATCCCCCGGACGATGAGGTCTTCGATCTTATCCATCAAGTGGCCTTCGAGTTCAGCCAGGTCGCCGTCCTCCATGGCCTGTCCTGCCTGAATCTTCCTTCTCCATCGTTTGATGGCTTGAGTCAGATTGAACATGCTCGTCTTCCCTCTTGGCTCGGATTTGGGTCCGGCATCGCTATCTTGCCCCGGCCGCAAGATCCAATATCTTGCAGAAGGCGCCGTGGACGGTCTGCCACTGCGCCCTCTCTTTTTCCAGCGCTTCGTGTCCGACGGGCGTCAGCCGATAGTACTTCCGGAAGCGCCCGTTTTCCGTGATCTTCCACCTGGACTTGACCAGGCCGTCACGTTCCAGGCGCCGGAGGACGGGATAGAGCATGGGCTCCGACCACTTCAATTCCCCTCCTGAGATTTCCCGGACGCTCTGGATGATGCAGTAGCCGTAATTTTCTCCCCGCTTCAAAATGGCCAGGATCATCGGTTTTGTCGAAGCTGCGATCATCGCCTTGGCAATCATCTTTACCTCACGCTATTGATTACTTAATGCTATTAAGTAAGCATAAAACGTGCCAATCCCCTTCAGGCGCCTCAAAAAATAAGGCCACGAGCGATTGTCCGGAATCGATTCAGCGGGTGTCCGGAATCGGACGGGAAATTGCCGTTCCCGGCCCCGGATCCATACCAGGGGCCTTTCGGCGGCCCAACTCACGGGGACTATAAAATATCCCCGCACAACTTTATGAATCTGCCGACCGTAATTAGGAATGTGAGGCCTGAAAAGGTTTTCCTCGGAAATGGCATGGAAATTGCCTTAAAAAGTCGCAAAAGTTCCCTTAAGGATTTCGCCATGTTCAAAAATTATCTGATGGTAACCCTGCGAAATTTCCGGAAGCATAAAGGCTATTCCTTCATCAACGTAGCCGGGCTGGCGGTTGGGATGGCCTGCTCCTTCTTCATCCTCCTCTGGGTTCAGGATGAATTGAGCTTCGACCGGTTCCACGCAAACGCCGGAACCCTCTATCGGGTCGAACAAGACCAGCAAGGCGGCCAGGGCAAATTTCACGTCAACGTCACGCCGTATCCCATGGGCCCTGTTCTGAAGGCCGAGATCCCAGAAATCAAGGAGGCAACCCGGGTGGCCTTCCCGGGCACTTTGCTCATCCGTTACGGGGAGAACGCCTTCTTCGAAAGCCGTGTTCGCGCCGTCGACCCTTGGATTTTCCAGATGTTCACCTTTCCCCTGGTCAAGGGTGATTCGACAATTGCCCTCAGCCGGCCGGGCTCTTTGGTTGTCACCGAGGAGATGGTAAAGAAGTATTTCGGCAATGCCGATCCCATGGGCAAGGCCGTCACCATCAACAACGCCCATGCTTTCACGGTGACCGGAGTGCTTAAGACGATTCCCCTAAACTCCTCTTTATCCTTCGATATGCTCGTCCCATTCAATTTCGTCAAGACTCTGGGCCAATATGTCGATTCTATGGGATCCAATAGCATCCTGACCTTCGTTGAGCTTCATGCCCGAAGCGACGTCGCTTCGGCGGGAGAGAAGATTACCGAGCTCGTCAGGAACCGAAACATCGCCGCGATACGGGCCGATCCCGAGCAGATGAAGGAGATTGAGAGCGATCCCGAGGCCCGCCGCCGGTTTGAAAGCTACCGGGGCCCAACCTTTGCACTCAGGCCCCTCGTCGACATCAGGCTGCTCGGATATTTCGGCTTCAGCCGGAACGACATGGCGATCAAGTATGTCTATACGTTCGTTGCCATCGCCCTGTTCGTCCTCCTGATCGCCTGCATCAACTTCATGAACCTGGCTACGGCACGCTCGGCCAACCGGGCCAGCGAGGTCGGTCTGCGGAAAGTCGTCGGCGCTCAACGGAAAAGCATCATCGGCCAGTTCTACGGCGAATCCATCCTCATGGCCTTCCTGGCCGGGGCCGTCTCGGTCATCCTGGTGAGTCTGCTTCTTCCGGCGTTCAACGCCCTTTCCGCTAAGTCGATGACCCTGAGCGTCCTCCTCGGTCCTAAATTCCTGCTCGGGATTCTGGCGGTTATTCTCCTCACCGGGATCGTGGCCGGAAGCTACCCGGCCCTTTTCCTCTCCTCTTTTCAACCCGTCAGGGTCATGAGCGGCCGGATGGGAGGAGGCGTTAAGAGCGCCGCGTTCCGGAAAACCCTGGTCGTTCTCCAGTTCAGCTTGTCCATTCTCCTTCTCATCGGAATGGGGGTTGTCTCGCGTCAGGTCAATTACATGAGAGGGAAGAAGCTCGGCTACGACAAGGAGCAACTCATCTACCTGCCGATGCGTGGGGAGACGCACACGTCTTACGCCGCTTTCAAAGAAGAGCTTCTCAGGAATCCCAGGATCCTGGGCGTCACGGCGACCTATCAGCCGCCGACGTCCTTCAGCAGCAATTCCTGGGGTGCCGATTGGGACGGCAAGGACCCGGCCCAAAAGGTTCTGATCGGCTACGGGTCCGTCGATTTCGATTATCCGGAAACCATGAAAATCGAAATGGCCGCCGGACGATCGTTCTCCCGGAAGTTTGCCGCGGACAAGGGACGGGCCTTTCTGGTCAACGAGGAAGTTGCGAAGCTCATGGGGCTTGACGCCGCCTCGGCCGTGGGGAAAAGGTTCAATTTCGGGGTTGAAGGCACGATCGTCGGAGTCATGAAGAACTTCCATTATCAGTCTGTCCGCGACGCTATCGAACCCCTGGCCGTCCTCATCGATCCGACGGAATTCCGCTACGCCGTCGTCCGCCTCAAGGCGGGAGAG
>CAZJBD010000088.1:0-2749 GCA_964544265.1 uncultured Eubacteriales bacterium | reverse complement strand
GGGCCGGAATGAAACGGGGGATGCTCAGAATGTCAGGGTGAAGACGGTCGGCCCCCCGGCTTGGGAGTGGGCGTGAATCGTCCCCCGGTGGAGCCTCATGATCTGCCGGGAAAGGCTGAGTCCAATACCCGAACCCTCTTTTTTCGTGGAGAAGAAAGGGACAAAGACTTTCTCCAGGTTCTCGGCCGGAATGCCCGGGCCGTTATCTACGACCTGGATGACAACATGTCCTCTTTCGTCGAGGAAACCCTTCATCTGAATCGCGGGAGCGGGCTGGGCTTCGATCGCCTGCAGGGCGTTCAAAAGGAGGTTGATAAGGACCTGCTCGATCAATTCCGGATCGGCGTTGAGCTCGACGCCGGCCGGTTCAACATCGATGGAGAAACGGATGTTCTTGCCGGCCATGTTGGCGTTCATCAAACGACCGACCCGGGTCAGAATCTCCTTGACCCCGAAAATCTGTGGATTGGGCTTGGGGATGAGGGTCAGGCTCCGGAAGGCATCGACGAAATGGAGGAGGCCGTGACTGCGCTTTTCGATGGTTTCGGCCGCCAGCTGGATGTCCCGGCGGATCTCTTCCTCCTCCCGGCTTTGGCCTTGGGGAAGCGGTGCGGCGGACGTGATCAGGCCGTTGATCGTCGAGGCCAGGGTCGAGATGGGTGTTACCGAATTCATGATCTCGTGGGTGATCACTCGGATCAGCTTCTGCCAGGCCTCCATCTCCTGTTCCTCGAGTTCGCGATGGATGTTCTGCAGGGAGACGAGTTTGAACTGCCGGCCGCGGAGCTTGAATTCGGTGGCGTAAAGGGCCAGAACAATCGTCTCCTTGGCGTCCTCGATCTTGACGAATCCTTTTTCCTTCGGGGGCAGGCGGATGAGCGTTTCGACGAGCTCGCTGCTGAGAGAGGCCAGGGAGGAGATTGTCTTCAGCCAGGGGACCCGGAGGAGGTGCTTGGCGGCGTTGTTAATGAGTTCGACGGTGCCGTCGGGCTGGAAGACGATGAGGCCGATGCCGATATGCTGGACGACGGTCTGGAGGTATTGGGCGTGCTCCTCCTTCTCCGCCCGCGTCCGACGGAGCGTGTTCGTCACGTCGGCCAGGGCCGAGCGGAGGGCCGTAAAAGAGGGGCCCAGCCCGTCATCCTTGAAGCTCTGAGAAAAGTCTTCGTAGCGGATGGACTGGAAAAAACGGGCCAAATCGCGGTTGGCCCTCTCGACGAATTTGATCAGGGAATAGACCTGGTAGGCGCTGAGTGCGGTCAGGAACACGATCAGCGTCCAGAGCCGGAGAGACGATGCGGCCAGGAGGGCCGAATAGAGGGTGGCCGCGAGGAGGATGACACGGACGATGCAGATCGCGCGGAACCGCTTAAAGGCCATGTTTCTCCAGGCGCCGGTAAAGGGCGCTGCGGGACAGGCCCAGTTCT
The DNA here is from genome assembly GCA_964544265.1 of uncultured Eubacteriales bacterium. Taxonomy (GTDB): domain Bacteria; phylum Acidobacteriota; class Aminicenantia; order Aminicenantales; family Saccharicenantaceae; genus JALHVH01. Next base: position 1,322 of record CAZJBD010000088.1, on the reverse strand, counting down.
TTGGCCGCATGGCTGATGTTGCCGCCGTGCTTGCTCAGGGTCTTGCGAATGAGCATTTTCTCCGCCTCTTCCAAGTTGAAGGTGTCCAGGATGAGACCGTCCTCCGGTTTTTCCGGGTCGGCGAAAAAGAAGTCCGAGGGCTGGAGGACCTGGCCGTCGCTCATGATGACGGCCCGTTCGAGGGCATGTTGGAGCTCCCGGACGTTGCCGGGCCACGAGTATTTTTCCAGCTTCTCTTGAGTTGCCGGGTGGAGGCGCTTGATTGGCCTGTTGTATTTCCGGCAGTAGACCTCCAGAAAATGATCGACGAGAAGGGGGATGTCTCCGGTGCGCTCGCGGAGGGGTGGGAGATGGATCTCGACGGTGTTGATCCGGTAAAGCAGGTCCTGGCGGAAAGTCCTTTGAGCGACCATCTCGTAAATCGGCATGTTGGTCGCGCAGATGAGCCGAACGTCGACGGGCTGGGGCGTGTTCGAGCCGAGCCGGGTCACGGTCCGGGTCTCGATCACCCGCATGAGCTTGGCCTGCAGGGTGAGAGGCAGGTTCCCGATCTCGTCCAGGAACAGCGTCCCGCCGGAGGCGATCTCGAAACGCCCGGGACGGCTTTCCTTGGCGTCCGTGAAGGCGCCCTTCATGTGGCCGAACAGCTCGCTCTCAAAGAGCGTCTCGCTCAGGGCTCCCATGTCGACGGAGATGAAAACCTCGTGGGATCTGGGCGACTGCCGGTGAAGCTCGCGGGCGACGAGCTCCTTGCCCGTTCCGTTCTTGCCGAGGATCAGGATGTTTGTGTTCGTTGCCGCGACCTTCTGGATTGTGGCGAAGACCGCCTGCATGGATGGGCTCCGGCCGATAAACTCGTGGAACGGAGAATCGAGGTCGGAGCTCAATGCATCCTGGCGGGAACGAAGAGTTCCGGCCTCGACTTGGCTCCGACGAAGCTTCAGAGCCGAGGACAGGGTTGCCAAGAGTTTTTCGTTTTGCCAGGGTTTCAATACGAAGTCCGTCGCCCCTTCCTTAATCCCCCGGACGGCCAGGTCGATGTCGCCGTAGGCGGTGATCAGGATGACCACCGCCGCCGGATCCTGGTTGAGGATGGCTTTCAGCCAGCGGAGCCCCTCGGCCCCATCGGTGGCCCCCGGGACAAAGTTCATGTCGAGGAAAATGACGTCATAGCTCTCGTTCTTGAGCAGGCGGGGGATTGACTCGGGATTTTTTTCGGTGTGGATGAGCTGGACGTGCTGTTTCAGAAACAGCCGTGCCGCCTGGAGGATATCCTCGTCGTCATCGATTAAAAGGACTTTTGCGGGCTTTGTTTCCATTCT
>CAZJBD010000087.1:0-10084 GCA_964544265.1 uncultured Eubacteriales bacterium | reverse complement strand
CCTTCGGCGCGGAAAGAGCCGCGGCGGCCTCGGCCTGACGACCATGGCCGACGGAGCGTCGTTTTTTTCGAGTTTCTCTTTCCGGCCGACAAGCTCCCTGCCGTTCCCGCCGGCTCCGAAGGTCCATGTCCCCCCCGGCTGCGTCCGGGATTGGGAGATTTCCCGGCCCTTTAAAGAACGCCTGGTCGATTTTGACCTCTATCCGGACTTTAAAGCGCTGGACGCATCCCCATGGACGAAAGTTTCGGCCCAGCCCGATGGGCTTTTGGACATCTCACGGACATACGGAAGGCTAAGCGCGGAGCCCGACGCGATCCTGGCCCGGACGGTTATCAGTGCGGACAAGGAGGGACCAAGGAAATATTGGTTCGGCTATAGCGATGAAGCCTCGATCTTCCTCAACGGCAGGCTCGTCTACTACGGAAACAGCGCCTACCGCTCGCGCGATACGTCTTTCCTGGGGATCATCGGACTCAACGACGCGGTCAGCCTGCCCTTGAAGAAAGGCCCTAATGAGATTCTCTTCGTTATCGGGGAAGCGAGCGGCGGATGGGGGCTCGTTCTTCAGGATGCGACGGCTGTCCATAAGGCGGCCGGCGTGGAAGCCCTCTGGGAGACGGGGCGAGATTTCCTCATTCCTGAGTCGGCGGCCTATGACCCGGCGTCGGACGCCTTTTATGTCTCCAATTATGACCCCTACAACCCGAGCCAGGGCGCCGGTCGCCAGCACATCTCGAAGCTTGGGTCCGACGGCAAGGTGGCGGCGCTCCAATGGGTCTCGGGGCTCAATAATCCGACGGGCTTGGCTGTCCGGAATGGGCGGCTCTATGCGGTCGAGCGGACCGGATTGGCCGAAATCGACATCTCTTCGGCCAAAATCGTCAACCGGACCGCTTTGCCGGGAGCCGGTTTCCCCAATGACGTTACGGTTGCCGATAACGGAGATGTCTTCATCTCCGATTCGAGGAAGAACTCGATATACAGAGTCTCCGGCGGCCAAGCGGAAGAATGGCTGAACAGCCCGGATATCGCCGCTCCTAACGGCATCCACTTCCTCAACGGGAGGCTCATCGTCGGAACGAACGGCGACGGCTGCTTGAAAGCGGTGGACTTGGCCACCAAGGACGTTTCGGTTCTGGCCAACCTCGGACAGGGAACCATCGACGGCCTTGAATCGGACAGGGAAGGCAACTTTCTCGTTTCCCACAATGAAGGGCGTCTCTTCCGGGTCACGCCCGACGGCCGGGTAGAGACGATCCTCGATACGACGGCCCTCAGGATGAATATCGCCGATTTCACCTACGTGCCGGGCTGGAATATCGTGGTCTTCCCGACCTTTGTCGATAGCCGAGTCGCAGCCTTCCGGCTGGGAAAATAATCCAGCTTGTAAAATCGGGCGAAGACAGGCAAAATCCTGGGGGGAGAGGCGACATGTTCTATAAAAAAAATAAATCAAAGTACCGGGTGGCCAGGGAAGGGGTCCGCTTCAAATCACTCGCCTGCGGCGAAAAGACCCATCTCACGGAGTTCAGGCTGTCGAAGGGCGCCGTTATCCCGAAGCATTCCCATCCCCATGAACAGACAGGGTATTTGGTTTCAGGCCGGATGAAGTTCACAATCGAAGACGAGACTTTTATTGCGGAAGCGGGCGACGGCTGGTCTATCGCCGGGAACACCGAACACGGCGTTGACGTCTTCGAAGATTGTGTCGTTGTAGAGGTTTTTTCTCCCCCCAGGAAAGATTATCTCCTCTGAACCCTTGACGTGTAACCGGGGGCGGAAATCATACGAATTCGTGGCGGAAAGCAGGCCGTAATGTTACATGATGAGCTTTATTGCTTCCAGGAGCAGCGTATCTCTCTGTCCATGTGTGCTCATTTGATTTAGGCTCATGCAGACGCTGATATCCTTGTCGGGGCAGTAAAATACATCGCAGTCATAAGCCCCTCCATGGCCGTAAAAAGTCAGTCCATGGATGGATCTTTTCATGATTCCCAAACCATAATCATAATCAGTTCCCCCCAGGCCTTTGTCGGCGGCGCCAAGCATCTGGCCTAGGGTTGTTTTCTCGCGGAACAGTTTTCCATGCATCAACATCCTGAAGAAGGTATTCAGCTCTTCACATGTGGATACGATTCCACCCCCGCCCCAGTCCATAGAAGTGTTGATATCAGTCACCAGGTCCATGGTGCTTAAAAAGGCATGCGATAATGGTTGATTCCCTCTTGGTTCCTCATAGTATTCGAGATAACTATTTTCCATTCCTAAAGGGTCAAAAATGCGTGCTTTGAGCTGGGCGTGATAGGTTTCGCCGGTCACGCGTTCGATGATCATGGCCAGCAAGACGTAGTTGACGTCGCTGTAATAAAAGCCTTTACCCGGTGGAAATTTTGTATTTTTGTTTGTCTCGTATTCATAATATTTATTCAAGATCTTCGCCGCATCATACTGCATTTTGGGTTGTTTGATCACGTCGGGAACAAATCTGGGGTCCTCCATATAATCGGCAATTCCGCTTGTATGACTCAGCAAATGTTCAATGGTTATTTGACGTCCATAGGCGGTCCCTTCATAGATATGGAGACGATCCAGGTTGACGATCGGATTGTCCAAGAACTTATCGATGGTGTCATTCAAATGAAGATATCCTTCCTCCACCAATTGGAGCACGACCGTGGCGGTGAAGGTCTTTCCGATGCTGGCAATCTTGATTTTTTGGTCAGGCGTCATGGGTTCAATCTTTCCGTCGGCCATGCCGGCAGCGCCTTTCCATTTAACGTTGGGACATTCCACCAACAAGACAGCGTTATGGATCGGGTCCTCGCTTTTGACATCGATCATACGATTGACAAGGCTTTGGAGTCGATCTGAAAGTCCATTCCTGGTGTTTCGTTTTTCCGAAGATTTGCAGCCCATGATATTCATGACGAGAAGCATGATGATGAAGAAATGTATCCTTGGGTGATCAAGATATGACATTCTTTTTATCTCCTAATAATCCTTACGCAAAGAGATGCTAAAGAGTTCATTCTATTTAAGGACGGCTGCGCCCCGGCCGGTTGTCGTTGACATTCTATAACCGCCCTTATTATTATTAAGATAGTCGTCGCAAGCGCGAGCCGACTGTTCTCATTCCGTGGTCCGGGAGGTGAGTCATGAAAAAGGTTTTTATCGGCGTCATATCCTTCGGGTTGGCCGGTCTTGTCGCCTTTACTCCGGTCCCGACCGCGGCCCAGGACCTGGCGGCCTTTTGTTCCGCGACCCCAGGGCCGGAGGAAGTATGGGTCTTCTATTTGGAGTTCTCGGGAGTTATCATTCGGACCGCAGAGGCCACGATCATCATCGACCCCGCCGACATGCTAATCTCGAGCGATATCGAAAAGTTGAAGAACGTGGGTGTCGACCTTCTCTTTTACACGCACGGCCACGGCGACCATTTTGCCCTGGGTTCAGCCCTGGAGATCTTCAAGGCGACCCAAGCCTATGTTGTCGCCGAACCCGGCGTCGCGGACAAGCTCCGCGGAAAAATCCCACCGAGTCGCTTGCGCAGCGCCGCGGCCGGGAATACGTTGAGCGCAGGGAAGCTCAAACTTGACCTCATCGCAGGTCAGCACGTCGGTCCCATCCTGCTTGTCCGGATCCAGGCCGGTGACATCCGGATCTTCCACGGCGGGGACTCAGGATACGTGCCGCTCTCGGGTTTTCCCGCGGACGTCGCCATTCTGCCGACGGGCAGGCCTTCGCCTACGGCTTCTCCCGAGGCGGCTTTCCGCATGGCTTCGGACCTAAAACCTCAGGTCGTGGTGACCATCCACGGTTCCGACGCCCAGAACGTGGAGTTCGAAGAAAAGGTGCGCACCGGCCTCAAGCAAACGACGGTCATTGTCCCCAAACCGGGGAGCATGGTGAAGCTTAGTCTTCGCCGGCGTCCTTGGGGCGGCCCGGTCTCAAGGTCTGACGAGTCCGTTTCGGCCAAGCGTTCTGACTAGCTCAGAGCCGCCAGAGATAGGACACTTTGAAGAAGAAGCCCCGCCGCGTCTCCAGGAAGCGGTCGGAGGGCTGATAATCTCCGTCCCGCCATTCGAGTTTCTCATAGAATGAGCCGTAGCCGAGGTGGATGACCGTGCCCGGAATGTAGGTAAACGAGGCCAGGAGATCGGTCATCAGCTGCTTGCGGAAAGAGTTGTACTCGATGATCGCCCGGAAGAACAGGTATTTATTGACCTGGTAGATGTTTGCACTGCGGATGATCGTATAATCGTATTCCTTCAGCCCATCGGCGGTGCGGGTGAAATCCGAATAGGCCAGGGCAAGGCTGAAGCGGAGCTTTTCCGAGGGAAGATAGGTCGCGCCAAGCGTCGCATCGCTTCCCCGGCCCTGATAGGGGGATTCGACATACCGGATCTTTTGCCCATAGACGTAGCGCATGTCCAGCAAGAGCTGCTTGGTCACCTGGCTCGATCCGATGAGGCGGAAGCCGCTGCGGCCGAAGCGTTGACCGAGAAAGACTTCGGTCTGATAGCGAACGCCGGCGATGAGCGTTGTATTGCGGGGCATGATCAGGCGCAGGTCGAAGGTGTTATAGGTCTCGAAAAGCCCGCTGAACTTATCCCGGATGTTGATGGTGTGGAAGATTGGGTCGATCCGGAGAAACAGACGGGAATTCGGATAGATCATGGGCAAGAAACCCACCTTGAGACGGGTCAGCCCGTTCCGGGTGAGATAGCCTGTTTCCGTCACGAAATCTTTGCCTAGGTCCTGGAAGGTAACCTCGAACAGGTGATTCCTGGTTTGGTAGTAATAGAGAAAATTCAGGGCGTGTCCTTCGATCTCGTCGCTCCCGCCCGCCGGTTTCGTCAAAGCGGCCAGGGCTTGATAAGAGAAGAAGCTGGAGGGATTGACCCGGATATAGCCGTCCGACCCGGCGACGATATTGTACCGGGATCCCTCGAAGCGGCCGGTCCAGACCCCTCCGATGAAGCTGTCTCCGCTCAGGGCATGCTTGTAGCGGGCGATGGTGACGTGGGCATAGTCTTCCGGCGATTCCTGGGCGAGCTCGTCCACCGCGTAGATCGAAGCGATCGTATCCCTGGGGCCCACCTTGCCGTTGAGTTTGAATCCGAAAAGAGGGTCGACGATCGTCCGGGTGTGGATGACGGAGTCGAGCGGATTTCCGTCCTCAGTCGCCGCCAGGGTGAACTTTTCCCGTCCCTCCAGGAAAAAGGGACGTTTCTCAGGGTAATAAAGCGCGTAACGGAGGTTGAAGTCAACTTGCCCCGCATCGGATTCGACCTGGCTGAAGTCGGGATTGATCGTCCCGTCCAGGATGAGCTGGGAAGTCAAGCCGTACTTGCCCGTCAGGCTGAGCTCACGTTTGGCCTTTTCCGGCTCGAGCGATCCTTCGTCGATCAAGCTCGTCCTTCCATATGTGAAAGCCGGGAGAATCTCGAGGAGGGTGTAATGCTTGATATCGGTGAAATGGAGCGGCCGCGTCTGGGTCAGAAAATCGAAGCCCCGGTTTGGAGCGAGAGCCGGGTAGGTTCCTGACTCGGAAAGCCGGCTGACGTTTCGTTCGAAGATGATTCCCATCTCGACGGGCTCGCGATGCCGGTAGCGGATGCTCTTGAAAGGGATCTGAACCTCGATGGTATAGCCCTCGGCGTCGATCCGGCCCGCTGAAAACCAGACGACGTCGATCGTGTAGTCCTCCACCCCGCCTTCGAACCTGGAGTCGCCCTGGATGCCGAGAGGATTGACGTAGAGGGCATAGAGAGATTGCTGGTCATTGAAGGTGTCAAGATTGAGACAGATCCAGTCGTCCTGGTTGATCGTGTCGCGGGCCGTGATCGAGGCCTTGATTTTGGACGGTTCGCGGTCGTAACAACGGTAGGCGAAGTAGAGGTTTTCCCGGTCATAGGCGTAATAGACGACCGTTTTTTCTTGCATATCCTTGCCGAAGTCCGGCCGCCAGGTTTTGAATCCCGTCTCCGATGGCGCCTGCGCCCAGACGGGGTCGTCGAGAATGCCGTCTATGACAGGGGGGGTGTTCGCGCGCAGGGGTTTCAGGGGCTGGAGTTTTTCGTCCCCGGCCGCGAAGGCAGGTCCCACAAGGACGGCGAATAGGAGCCAACCGCATAGGGATAAGCGATGACCTCGATCCATGATGACGTCCTCCGTTTATCGCGAATCCTGACGATGATCCCAATCCGAAGGATTCGCCGGGATTATCCCGCCAACCGGGACGGCCGCAAAAGGCAAATCGACGAGAGATCGTTTCCTTCGATCAACGGCGAAATAAAGCGGGCTTCGGCGAAGCCGTCCGGGGTTTTGTTTGATTTCAGCCCAACCCTTCCTTCAGTTTGGTGGCGTAGCGGCGGCTGATTAAATAAGGCTCCTCGACTCCTTTGAGATAGACTTTAAAGGAGAAGTTGAACCACTCCTCGACCCGGTCGATCGATTCCATGTTGATGATCGTCGAACGGTGGATCCGGATGAAGTGCTGAGCCGGAAGCCGCGTTTCCCACTCCTTCATGGATTTGAGCGTCAATCCCTTGTGCCCGTCGGACGTCAGGACCTCCGAGTAGTCGCCGGCCGCGCTGATCGTCAAAATCGAACGGACCGTTAAAAATTTGAAGTGTTTGCCGAGCAATAAAAACAGCCGGTCATCATAATTGAGCTTTCGGGCCTTGGCCGGCGTTTCCTGCTCATGAAGCTCCAGCCTTTCGAGGGCTCTGGCCAAACGATCGGGATTGACGGGCTTGAGGAGATAATCCAGGGCGTTGACTTCAAAGGCCCGGATCGCGTATTCGTCATAGGCCGTAACGAAGATGACTTGGGCCTCCACGTCGGCTTTGTCCAGGAGGTCGAATCCGGAATCGCCCGGCATCTGGATATCCAGGAAAATGACGTCCGGATTTAGCCTCTCGATGGCCTTGATGGCCGAAGGAACGTCGTCGGCTTCCCCGACGACGGCGATGTTGTCGTGAGCGCCGAGAAGAGTGATCAGATCCCTGCGGGCCAGCCGTTCGTCGTCGACGATGAGAACGTTATAGAGCTTTTTCATCCGACGTCGCCTGCGGTCTTTTGATTTCCAATTGTATCCGAACGCATCCTTCCTTTTCAACGATTTCGAACCGGTAGCGGTTAGGAAAAGCATTTTCGAGTCGGCGGCGCACATTATCCAGGCCCGTTCCTGTGCCGGCGCTGATTTCGTCGTCGTGACGGGTCTCTTCGACCCAGTGCCCCGTGTTGCTGATTTCCATCATGAGGGCGCCATCCCTGATTTTTGCCGTGAGACGAATGGCGAGAGGCATGGGGCTGGTGCGCATTCCGTATTTCACGGCGTTCTCGACAAGAGGGTGAATCAAGAAACTCAGGACCGGATACTCGCCGGCCTGAGGTTCGATATCATAGACAACTTCGAGCTTGTCCTCGTATCGCTTCTTCTGGATGGCGAAATAGTGCTGAATGGCCTCGATTTCATGCTTGAGGGGGACATTGGAATAATCTTTGCTGTCCAGGGAATAGCGCAAAAATTCGGACAGCTCAGTGATCATCTCTCTGGCCTTTGTTTCATCCTCGTCGATGAGGGCCCGGATCGAGTTCATCGAATTAAAAAGGAAATGGGGGTTGAGCTGGTATCGAAGCATTTGAAGCTGCGCCGCCTGGGCCAGGGCGTTGGCCTTTTCCGTTCTCTGCTCCTGTTGTTTCCATTCCCTCCGGGTCTTGATTCCCAGATAAAGAAATGTCCATCCCAGAAGCGGTATTCCTCTCCTGAGGATGAAGGTCAGATAGACTTGTCTGAACGCTAGGGGCGGCATCACATAGGGCATCTGACGGATGAAGAGGCTGGTTATTAAATCTATCCCCAGCCAGATATTGGCCGCGATGAATGAAGCGGCGACTCCGGTCAGCAACGAATATTTCAAAGGCCATTCATGAAACCGGATCTTCTTGAAGAAAAAGCGAAGAGGGAGGCAGGTAAGAAAGGCCACGAGATAGGGCATCAAAAATGGGGCCAGTCGGCGGATATCCGTCCATCTTCCTTGGTAAGCATAGAAGATCGTAACTGTGGTAAAAACCAGCCAGCCCGATATATGCAGGACCCAAAAAGAAACTTTTGAGGTCCTTAGCTTGTTCCAATCCATGGTCCTTATCTCCGGATATCCTTTCCGATCGTCAGCCGGACATGGACAGAATCCTCCCTTTTAAATATTTCCAGATCGTGTTTCCCGGGATAAGCTTCTGCCAGACGCTGGCGCACGTTGTCCAGTCCCATCCCGATGATGCGATCTCCTTTTTGATCTAAAGGTTCGACCCAGCGGCCGGAATTGACGACGTCAATCCGGAGAGACCCCTGATGGGCATGGGCGCCGATTTGGATCTTGAGAGGCAGGGGGCTGGTGCGCATCCCGTGTTTGAGGGCATTTTCCGCCAGGGGATGGAGGAGAAAGCTCGGGATGGGATATTCCTCAGCCGCGGAGTCCATATCAAACGAAACGTCCAGTTTGTTCTCATACCGCATCTTCTGGATGACGAGATAGTGGCGAACGGAGTCCATCTCGTCTTTGAAAGGCACGTTTTCGTAGTTCTTGCTCACCAGCGAATAACGGAGATATTCGGACAACTCGGTAATCATGCTTTTGGCGGAAGTCTTGTCTTCGGATATCAGGGCCCGGATGGAGTTGAGAGCGTTGAACAGAAAATGCGGGTTCATCCTGTACCGGAGGAGGTGAAGCTGGGCCGTCTGGGCCAGGGCGTTGGCTTCTTCGGCTTTTTCCTTCTCAATCGTCCATTCCTGCCAGAATTTTATGCCGAAGTAGAGCGCGCTCCATCCGATGAGGGGAAGGATCCAGGTGACCATGGAGGCCAGATAGGTTCTGAGGGTTAAGGGGGGAGCATGGGATTGCATTCGGAAGAATGAATCCTCGATAAGGGTCGTTATCCAGATGGTCGCATTGACGCCCAAGAAGCTCAAAACGAGGGCTCCGGCAGAGAGGGAAAAGACGGATTGATCCTGGATCTTTATTTTTTTGTAAAAGAGGCGGAGGACAAGAGTCACCAAAAAACTGATGGCTATGGCCGTGACGTATTGCCTAAAAACCTCTGCGGTCAGGTTTCCTCTGGCCCAATAGGTGACCAGGATGATTCCCAGGAACAGAACCCAGCCCGATGTTTGGAGAATCCAAAACAAAGAGTGCTTGCTCTTAAGATCGATCAACGTTCCGGCTCTCCTCGGTCACTTTTCTCCATTCCATAGAATAACAAATTTCCCGTTCTCCGCAATGAACTTTCCAGCCTCCTTCCTCCGCGTTCTCATAGACCGATATACACGATGTTCGATCCTATGAGAAGCCGGAATATATAAGCGGTTAGGGCATTCGACAAGCGGTCGCGGACTGCGTGAAGAATCCCTCACCGGACGCCGCGTTGCATTTTTTGGGGCCCTTATATAAGATGAGGACGAAGTCATGTCCGGTATTTGCTTTAGAAGGGGGTTCCTGTCTTTCCTGGGTCTCGCTCTGTTCCTATGGGCGGGCGGGGGTGAACTCCTTTTCGGTCCTTCTCAGGACGCAGGGAATCAGGAAGTTTATAAGCACGAGGTCACGGTGACTTTGAAGCTGGTCCAGGTTTATGTAACGGACCGGCACGGGAAGCCTGTCCTTGACCTGGGAAAGCCGGACTTTATCGTTTATGACAATGGCGTTTTACACGAAGTCACGGCTCTTGAAAAGTACGTTATTCCGGGTCAAGTCCCCGGCGCCATGACTCCCTCAACCGAGACGCTTGCGGCGACCCCTCTGCCCAAGGTGGAACGGATGAGCCGGAAGTTTTTTATCATTTTTGATTTTGCTTACAACAGCTTCATCGGAGTCGTCAAGGCCAAAAAAGCGGCCCTGGATTTCATTGATACCCAGCTTCTGCCGACAGACGAGGTCGCGTTTCTTTCTTATTCTGCCTTGAAAAGCTTGACCCTCCATGAGTATCTGACGACGGATCATGACAAGGTTCGGCAGGCGGTCGGAGCCGTGGCCAAGGGAGAAATCGGCGGCAGGGCTTTCGAGATCGAGGAGCAATACTGGAA
>CAZJBD010000086.1:0-10132 GCA_964544265.1 uncultured Eubacteriales bacterium | reverse complement strand
AGCCTGGATCCTGGACGTCAGGTCTTTGGTCACCGAGACGACCAGATAGGCCTTCCCGCCGTCCGCCGCGCCCAGGATCACGATCCCGGACTCCATTTTTTGTTTCAGCGAATCGGCGAGGTCCCGGAGCCCTTCCCTATCCAGGCCCTCCACTCTTTGGGTTAGGACGGTTATGCCCTTGACCGACCGAACGACTCCTTTTTCGTACTGAAGCTTCTGGCTGGCCAGTTTCTGCCGCAGGGTCTTGTTCTCCCTATCTGAGGCCTCGAGGGAATCCACGAGCTTATCTATCCGCGATAAGATCTCTTTTCGAGAGACGCCCAGGGTCTGTTCAACGCCCGTCATCAGCTCCTCAAGCTCCTGGAGATATCGGAAGGCCTCCTCCCCCGTTACGGCCTCAATCCTCCGTATGCCGGCCGCAATACCAGATTCCGAAAGGACCTTGAACAGCCCGATCTTGCCTGTGGAGCCGATGTGGATCCCCCCGCAGAGCTCCTTGCTGAAGTCCCCAACCCGGACGAGCCGGACGGTTTCTCCGTACTTCTCTTCGAAGATGGCCATGGCGCCTTCCCTGATCCCTTCTTCAAGGGAAGTGACCTTGGTATTGACGCCGAGGTCCTCCCGGATCTTCTCGTTGACCAAGCTCTCAACACTTCGAACCTCTTCCCTACTCAAGGCCGCGAAATGGGTGAAATCGAACCTCAAGCGCTTGTCCGAAACAAGCGAACCGGCCTGCTTAACATGATCACCCAGGACCTGCCGCAGGGCGGCATGGAGGAGATGGGTTGCGGTGTGATTGTTAGAGATGGAACTCCGGCGGGCCAGGTCGGCCCCGGCATCCACCGTATCTCCCAGGCCTAGGTTTCCGGCCAGGGGTTTGACCTTGTGGGCGATGAGTTTGGGAGTGAGATAGTAAGCATTTCTAACCAGGCCAGAGAAGCGTGCGTTCTTGAGGACGCCCGTATCTCCCACCTGCCCCCCGGCCTCAGCATAAAAGGGGGTCCGGTCCAAAACGACGTCTCCCTCCTCTCCAGGGCCGAGCCCCTGGGCTGGCTTCCCTTCCTTGAGGATTGCTAAAACCTCCGCGTCCTGGACCTCGGCCGATTCAAGGGCAACTGAAAGAACCTTAAGGTTTTTTAATTCCTCGAAGGTCTTCCTCGCCTTTTGCTTAAGCTCGCCCTTCCAGGACTGCCGGGCCCTTTCCCTCTGTCCCTCGAGCTCACGGGCAAAGCCCGCCTCATCGACCGCCATCTTCTTTTCCGCAGCCAGTTCCTGGGTGAGGTCTAGGGGGAAGCCGAACGTGTCGTAGAGCTTGAAGGCCTTATCGCCGGGAATTGTCGTCCGCCCTTCGTTCTGGGTCTCCACAATATATTGGTCGAAGGTGCGAAGCCCGGAGGCCAGGGTCGCCGAGAACCTCTCTTCCTCGGACAAGCAAACCCTGGAAACGTAATTCATGGAGGTCAGGAGCTCGGGATAAGCGTCTTTCATCACGTCCCCGACGTTGCCGGTAAGCTTGTAAAGGAAAGGTTTTTCGATGCCCAGGAGGTTGCCTTGCCGGAAAGCCCTCCGGATGAGGCGCCTGAGAACGTATCCCCGTCCGTCGTTGGCCGGAGTCACGCCGTCCCCGATGAGAAAGGTTACGGCCCGGATATGGTCGGAGATGACGCGGATCGAAACGTCGCTTTCGTCGCCCGCCGGATATTCGCACCCGGAGGCTTGACAAATCGCCTCGATGAGGGGCATGAAGAGGTCGGTATCATAGTTGCTAGTTTTCCCCTGGAGGACGGCCGCCATCCGCTCCAAGCCCATCCCCGTGTCGATGGACGGAGAAGGCAGCGGCTTGAGGATTCCCCCCTCCTCTTGGTTCTTTTCCATGAAGACGAGGTTCCAAAGCTCGACGAACCGGTCACTTCCCTTTTCAATGAGGGCATAGGGATCGCCGCTCTCAATCCTGGTTCCGAAGTCGTAGTGGATCTCCGAGCAGGGACCGCAGGGACCGGTCTCTCCCATAGACCAATAATTTTCCTTTTTGCCGTAGCGGAAAATCCTGCTCGCCGGAATCCCGATGTCTTTGGCCCAGATCCGGAAGGCTTCCTCGTCGTCCTCATAGACGGTGATGTAGAGCCGAGCCTTGCTCAGCCGGAAGATTCCGGTCACCAACTCCCAAGCAAAGGCGATGGCTTCTTTTTTGAAGTAATCGCCAAAGGAGAAATTGCCGAGCATCTCAAAAAAGGTGTGGTGCTTGGTCGTCCGGCCGACCGTTTCCAGGTCGTTATGCTTCCCGCTGACCCGCAGGCACTTCTGGACAGAGGCGGCGCGCCTATAGCTCCGGGTTTCCAGCCCAAGAAAAATCGCCTTGAATTGGTTCATCCCCGCGTTGGTGAAGAGGATGGTCGGGTCTTCTTTGGGAAGGAGAGGCGAGCTCTTGACGATCCGGTGGCCCCGGCTGGAGAAGTAATCGAGGAAGGTTTCCCGGATCTCCTGCGACGTCATCGGCCCTCTTCTTCCGGTCCCCCCTCGACCCGATCGACCTTGCTCATCTGCCTCTCCATTTCTTCCATGGCGATGTCCAACGTGGATTGAATCCCCATGACCCGAAGCTTGAAGTTGTCCGGATTGGAAGAGTATTTCATGCCCTGCTCGAAAGAAATGTAGCCGTCCCGATAGAGCTGGTAGATCGACTGGTCGAACGTCTGCATCCCGTATTGGGAAACGCCGGCCGCGACAGCGTCCCTGATGAGGCTTGTCTTTTCGCGGTCCGAGACGCACTCGGCAATATAGGGGGTGGAGATCATGACCTCGACGGCCGGGACCCGGCCCTGTCCGTCCATCCGAGGAATCAAGCGCATCGAGATAATCGCCTTCAGGATGCTGGACAGCTGGAGCCGGACTTGGCGTTGGTGGTGAGGCGCGAAGACCGAGATGATGCGGTTGATGCTTTCCGGAGCGTCCAGGGTGTGCAACGTACTGAAGACCAGGTGGCCAGTCTCAGCAGCCAGGAGGGCCGTTTCGATCGTATCGAGGTCGCGCATTTCTCCCACCAGGATAACATCGGGGTCCTCGCGGAGGCAGGCCCGCAGGCCCCTGCCGAATCCGCTGACGTCCATGCCCACTTCCCTCTGGCTGATCGTACTCTTTTTATCCTTGTGGAGGTACTCGATCGGGTCCTCTATGGTGATGATGTTTTCCCGACGGTAGGTGTTGATATAGTCCAGCATGGCGGCCAGGGTCGTCGTTTTACCGCTCCCCGTCGTGCCCGTAACCAGGACGAGGCCGCGCTGGGAGAAAGCAATCTTCTCCAAAACCTCGGGCAGGAGAAGCTGGCGGATGGTTTTGACTTCGAGCGGGATGATCCGCAGGGCGATAGCGAGCGAACCGCGCTGGTGGAAGATGCTACCGCGGAAACGACCGAATCCAGAGAGGCTGTAGGCCAGGTCGATGTCTAGATCCAGCTCGAGTTTCTTCATTTGATGGTCCGTCATCAGCTGTTTGGCAAGGCTCTCGGTATCTTCGATCGAAAGCCGCTGGAACCCCGTCAGGGGAGTCAGTTTCCCGTGGATGCGAATCATTGGATAGTTTCCGGCCTTAAGATGAAGGTCCGAAGCGTCCCTCTCTATGGCAATTTTTAAGAATTCGTCGATGACCATGGCCTTCTCCTTAAATAGAATTTCCTAGAGATATGTCAACCAATGGTATCGGTCCTCTCGTTCGCCGTTGACGCAGGCGAAAAACTCTGTCTGAAGCTTTCCGGTAATCGGCCCCCGCCGGCCGGTCCCAATGACGATCTTGTCTATGGACCGGATCGGAGTCACTTCGGCCGCCGATCCGGTGAAGAAAACCTCGTCGGCCGTATAGAGCATCTCCCGCGGAATCGTCTCCTCGACGAGCTTGATGCCAAGGTCCTTGACGATGGTCATGATCGTGTCCCTGGTGATCCCCGGGAGGACCGACGCCGAAAGAGGCGGAGTATAGACCGATCCGTTCATGACCAGGAAGAGATTCTCCCCGCTCCCCTCACTGACGTGCCCCCGGATATTCAGGGCGATCCCCTCTGAATAGCCATCCAGGACGGCCTCCATCTTGATGAGCTGGGAATTCATGTAATTAGCGCCCGATTTGGCCAGAGCCGGAAATGTATTGGGGGCCATGCGCCACCAGGTCGAGACCTTGACATCGACTCCTTCCTCGAGGGCCTTCGGCCCCAAATATTGGCTCCATTCCCAAACGAGAATGCTGCAGTCCACCGGATTGGGGAAAGGGTCCACACCAAGGGTATTGTATCCCCGGTAGACGATGGGACGGATATAGCAGGATCGAAATCCGTTGGCCCTGATGGTCTCAAGGACGGCCTGATTGAACTTGTCTTGGGAGTAAGGGATGTCCATCCTATAGATTTTACAGGAGTTGTAAAGACGCCGGGTATGGTCCTTAAGGCGGAAGACGGCCGTCCCTTTGAGCGTTTCGTAGGCGCGGAAGCCTTCAAAGAGCGAACTCCCATAGTGCACGACATGCGAGGCGACATGGATCGTGGCATCCTTCCAGGGAACGAGCTTCCCATTCATCCATACGAAACCCTTTTCGTGAAAAGGACTCACTCCGGTCTCCTTGAGAGGACCTCAGAACCTTTTTGGACTCATTTTATATGAAGGAACCTGAAGAAGTCAAACCAACCCTGGATCAGGCTGATTCCCCGCAGTGGGGACAGATCTTCGACTTCAAGGGAAGCGGCCGGCGGCAGTTCCAGCAGAGGTCGGCTTTGCGGTTCTCCCGGGCTCTGATCCTGGTGAAGATATCCTCGATCTCTGTCGTTTTGGCATCCCGCCCCCTGTAAGCGGAGAGACCGCGGACGATTTCGCTCGCGCTTTGGTATCGGTCCTCGATCTTGGTGGCCAGGCACCTCATGATGATCTCGTCGACCTCTTTAGGGACTTTGTTGTTGCGGATTCGAGGCGGCGTGATCTTCCCCAGCTGGGACTTCTCCAGGATCTTAAAGGGATCAGGATCGAAAATGGGCGGCCGGCCGATGATCATCTCATAAAAGATGCAGCCGATGGAGTAGATGTCCGAGGCATAGGAAGCCTTTCCCATGAACTGCTCGGGGGCCATGTAGGGCGGAGAACCGATGCGCGTCGAGGCATAGGGAACGGCGTTAAGCCAGGCCGAGGTTCCAAAGTCGGTAATCTTAACCGTCCCGTCCTCCGAAACGATGATGTTTGAAGGCCGAAGGTCGCGATGGATGATTTTATTTTTATGGGCATGGTCGATCCCGTGCGAAACCTGTCTGATGAAGTCTGTGGCCCGTTCACACTCCAAGATTTTTTCTTTCTCCAGAATTTTCTCCAGCGTCCTCCCTTTGACGTACTCCATGACCATGAAGAAAATATTCTTTTCCTTCTCGGCCGAGATCATCCGGACGATATTGGGGTGATTCAGGGCGGCCTGGAGCCTGGGCTCCTTAAGGAGTTTGTAAAGCTCGACGGACTGCTTATGGGGGACCTTAATGGCCACTTTGATGTCCAGCCAGGTGTCCTTAGCCAGGAATACCGAGCCGAAGCCTCCGCTTCCCAGGGACCTAAGGATCTCGTATTTGCCGACTTTCTGTCCTTGCAGGAACATGTCACGAATTCCGGAGCTGGAAGATCATGCTCTCACCACACCCACGAAAGCCTTGGAGACCTTTTGATCGATCTGCCTGCTAGATAACTCGTGTGAAGTCAACCTCTCCGCCCTGAACGAATCAATGAATGAGATCCCTTAACTTAAGAACGACGCTTCTGTCCACATCGTCGATTGTTTCTCCCCTGAGTTCGGCGAGCTTGACGAGGAGGGCCTGCTGTTCCTTAGTCAGATCCGCCGGCGTCGTCACAACGACCTTCACATAAAGATCGCCTTTCCGGCGGCCGTCTACGTCCCTGATGCCTCTTCCCTTCAAACGAAAGACTTCCCCGGACTGAACACCGGGCGGGATCCTGAGGACCTCATTGCCCTCAAACGTCGGGATCTCGACCCTGGCTCCCAGAGCCGCCTGGGCAAAGGACAAGGCAATTTCGCAGGAGAGATCGTTCTTTTCCCGTTCAAAAAAAGCGTGCTTCCGAATCCGCGTGATGACATAGAGATCGCCGCGGGGCATGTCCTTCTCGCCAGCTTCCCCTTCTCGGGGAATCCTCAGCCTCGTCCCGTTGTCCATCCCGGCTGGGATCTTGATCTTTAGCGTCGTCTTTTCTTTGACCATTCCGGTCCCGCGGCATTCGCCGCAAGGAGAAGCGATAATCTCACCCTCCCCCCTGCAATGGGAGCAGGTCCTTGATAGAGTGAAAAAGCCCTGCTGGTAACGGATCTGGCCCTTCCCCTGGCAGGCCGGGCAGACCGATTTTCGACTGCCCGGGCTAAGCTTCGAACCATTGCAGGCAGGGCATCTCTCGTGGCGGGTGAGCTTAAGCTCTTTTTCCACACCCAGGGCCGCCTCCTCGAGACTGATCTCTATCTCCAAGGCCAGATCTCTGCCCCTGGCAGGCTGTCGTCTCCGGCTCCTCTCCCCGGTTCCAAAGAAATCCCCGAAGCTGAAGCCAAAAAAATTTCCCAGAATGTCTTCAAAGTCCTCGAACACGGACGAATCAAAGCCCGAATAGCCCATGTTCCTTAGTCCGTCGAACCCGTATTGATCATAGACCGCCCGTTTATCCGGGTCGATGAGGACACTGTAAGCCTCGGCCGCTTCCTTGAACTGCTCCTCGGCCTCTTTATTCCCCGGATTCCTGTCCGGGTGGTGCTTAAGCGCCGCCTGCCGGTAAGCCTTTTTGATCTCTTCTGGCTCGGCTCCCCGGGACACTCCAAGGATATCGTAATAATCCTTTCTAGCCATTGACCTTATTTCCTAAGATCGACTCCCCTATCTTTTTCTTTCTCTATGATCTTTGAGATGTCCGCGGACGACAATCCCGAGGAGGCCCTAACCTGGATCCTCTGCTGGCGTCCGGAGGCGACGTCGACCGCTGACACCTTGACGATCCCGTCCGCGTTGATTTCGAACGTGACATCGATCTGGGGAACTCCCGCAGGGGCTGGTTCGATCCCCACAAGCTCAAACGTCGCCAAGGATTTGTTTTGGCTGGCGAACTCGCTTTCCCCTTGGAGAACGTGGATCCGGACCCGTCTTTGATTATGCTCCACCGTCGTAAAGGGCATGGTTTTTTTAGCGGGGATGGTCGTATTCCGCTCGATGATCTTCTGGTAGGTTTGGTTCTCTGTCTCAATCCCCAGGGAGAAGGGCGTGACGTCCAGGAGAAGGACAAGGTCATTAATCGTTCCTTGAATGATCCCCGACTGGATGGCCGCGCCCATGGCCACGATTTCGTCCGGGTTGACGTGTTCGGCAGGTCTTTTATTGAAATGCTTCGTGACCCGTTCCTTGATCAGGGGCATGCGCGTCTGGCCGCCCACGAGGATGACCTCGCCGATATCCTCGACCTTTAGCCGGCAGTCGTCGAGGGCCCTGTCGATAAGCGGGATGGTCCTCTCCACGAGATCACGGGTGAGATCTTCTAGAAGCCGCCGAGAGATCGACCTCCGGATATGTTGGGGTCCCACCCCCTTGTTAGAGATGAAGGGCAGGTTGATCTCGGTCTCCATCGTGAACGACAGCTCCCGTTTGGCCCGTTCGCAGGCTTCCTTGACCCTCTGAAGGGCCAGCTTGTCCTCGTAGAAATCGGCTCCGCCGTCTTTATTGAATTCCTCGACCAGCCATTCGACGAGGCGGTTGTCGAAGTCCTCTCCGCCCAGGTAGGAATCCCCGTTGGTCGCCAGGACCTGGAAAACCCCTTCGTTGATCTCGAGGATGGTGATATCGAAGGTTCCGCCTCCCATATCAAAGACAGCGGCCGTCATGTTCTTTTTCGTATTCAGGCCATAGGTCAGGCCGGCGGCCGTGGGCTCATTGATAACCCGCAGGACGTTGAGGCCGCTGATCTGGCCGGCGTCCTTGGTGGCCTGTCTTTGATGGTCGTTAAAATGGGCGGGGACAGTGATCACGGCGTCGGTGACCACGTCCCCAAAAAAGGATTCGGCGCATCGCTTAAGGTAGCTCAGGATCATGGCCGAGACCTCTTGGGGGCTCAGGACCTGCGAATCCTGGGAGATCATGACGTCCCCGTTTTGGGCTTCGATCAATCGATAGGGCATCCTTTTAACGGCCTCGGCGATTTCAGGCGATTTATACTTCCGGCCGATGAGTCTTTTGACGGCGAGAATCGTGTTTTTCGGGTTGGTGATCGCTTGCCTCAGGGCCAAGTTACCGATCAGACGCTCACCGGCGGTCGTGAATGAAACGACGGAGGGTGTCGTGGGAAATCCTTCAAGATTGGGAATGACGACAGGGCTTTCTCCCTCAAGGTGGGCGATACAGGAAAACGTGGTTCCCAGGTCGATTCCGATGACTCGACCCATGTCTGTCAGCCCTTCCTCGGTATGAGGACCTTGACCAGGGCCGGCCGCAGGAGTTTGTTGTGAATCATGTAGCCCTTCTGGAGAATCTCGGCGACTTCCGGACTCTTGACCTCGTCGGATTCCTCCGTAGCCATGGCATGGTGGAGATTGGGATCGAACGTTCTATCCTTGATCTCGATGGGCCGGACTCCTTTCTTGAACAAGATGTTCTGGTACATCCGATAGATCAATTCGATGCCCTCCCGGAAGGTCTTCCCGTTCCCCCCTTTTTCTGCGACGTTTAGGGCCCTTTCGAAGTTGTCCAGAACCGCAAGGAGCTCCAGGAGGACCTCGTTCAAAGCGTACTGAAAGTAATCGGCCTTTTCCCGCTCCAGCCTCTTCTTCAGGTTCTCAATCTCAGCCAGCTTGCGCAGAAACTGGTCCCGGAAGTCTTCTTTTTCCTTCTTCAGCTGCTTGATCTCGGCGTCTCGCTTCTTAAGTTTGTTCTTGAGACTCCTGCCTTCTTCCGATTCCGGCTTGTGCTCTTCCTTTAGGCCCTCTGCGACGGCAGCTTCCCTGCCTGCATCCTCTTTTTTTTCAATCTTCTCAGAAGTTTCCGGCTTTTCCGTGAGGTATTCGATCTCTTCGCTTTCTTTTTTTTCGCCGTTCGTGTTCATTTGGAAACCTCATGATCCACGGACATGATGGCCCGACTGAGCCGTTCGGCGACACTGTCAACCAGAGGGATAATCTTTTCGTAGGGCATCCTTTTCGGACCGATGATCCCCAACGAACCGAGGACCTGGTTGCTGTATCCATAATGCGAAAGGACAAGAGAGCAATCCTGGATATCTGGGAAATCGACCTCAGACCCAATCAGGACCTTGACCCGTTCCAGGCTGATAAAGTCGGAAAGCAACCTTGTTAAGTTGGCCTTATCCTCGAAGCTCTTGAACAGCGATCTCAGCTTGGCCCGATCGAAGAGATCGGACTTATCGAGGAGTTTGGACGTCCCTTGGAAGAAGATCCGGTCTTCCGATTCCTCCTGGTTGATATAGGCCTTCACCAGGACAGATACTTTATTGATGATGTCTTCGTATTTTAGTTTGTATTTCGGGAGCTCCTGGAGAAGGAAGTCCCGTACGATGAGAAGGTTTTTCCCCCGGAAATTCATATTGATGTATTGAGCCGCGTTGTCCAGTTCGACTTGGGTGAAAGGCGTTCTGGTCTCGACGATCTGGTTTAGGACCATATGGAACGGCGTGACCAGGATGGCCATGACTTTGTTCTCCGAGATCTTCATGAATCGGAGGTGGCGGAAATGAATCTGGGAGATCCGGGGGGAGATGACGAAGCCCAGGTTGTCGGAATGTTCGGCGAGGATCTTGGAAACCTGGATGAGCAGGGAGTCGAAATCCCCTTTCTTCGCCGCAGGGACATCGGGGACAAGCGGCGTTTCTTCTTTTGGAAAGAGCATCTCAGCCAAGAGGCTGTTGACATAGAAACGCAGTCCTTTGTCCGTGGGAACACGCCCCGCCGAGGTGTGAGGCTGCGATAAGTATCCCTTTTCTTCAAGCTTGGCCATGATATTCCGGATGGTCGCCGGTGATCCGGAAAGCGGTATTTCCTGGGAGATGCGCCCCGAGCTGATAGGTTTTCCCAGACCGAGATAGTTCTCGACGATAAGATTCAGAACGCGCCTGTCTTTATC
>CAZJBD010000085.1:5619-10181 GCA_964544265.1 uncultured Eubacteriales bacterium | reverse complement strand
GCCTGCCTTTCCTCTTGAGGAAATCCTCGAATTTCATTATGATATACCTTTCATTCTTGGAGGCCCCTCAATGAAGGATTATGCGGTAGAAAAGACTCGAAACGTCGCTCTCATCGGCCACGGATCGTCGGGGAAGACAACCCTGACCTCGGCCATCCTTTTCAATGGCGGAGTAACCTCCCGTCTGACGAAAGTGGATAAAGGAAACACGGTCACCGATTTCGAACCTGAAGAGATCGATCGGAAAATCTCGATCAGCTCTGCGACCTGCTTTGTCGAACACAAAGACCACAGGATCAATATGATCGATACCCCCGGATACAGCAACTTCCTCTGGGACACCCGAGCCAGCCTACGAGCCGTTGACGGCGCGGCCGTCCTCGTCGACTCTGTCTCCGGGGTTGAGGTCGGCACAGAAAAGGTCTGGGAGATGCTCGAAGAGTATGGGATTCCCCGGCTTGTCGTCATCAGCAAGATGGACCGGGAAAACGCCGGCTTTAACCGGACCCTCGAATCCATCCGGCAGTTTTTCGGCCGGGAGGTCGTTCCCGTCCAGATTCCAATCGGGGAGGAGCGTAACTTCGAAGGCGTCATCGACCTCGTCAACCGTAAAGCATTCATCCATGAGAAGGACGAAAGTGGAAAGTTCGTTGAGAAGGACATCCCCGCCAATCTCAAAGACGAGGCCGAAAAGCGCAGCCGGGAGCTGGTCGAGATGATCGCCGAGAGCGACGAGAAGTTGATGGAGAAGTACCTGGAGAAGGGCGAGCTCACGGATGAAGAGATCAGGAACGGGCTCAAGAGGGCTATCCTCAGCCGTCAGCTCTTCCCGGTGTTTGCGGTCTCCGGGATGCTCAACATCGGGACCCAAACGCTCCTTGAGGGCGTCGTGAGTTACATGCCGTCCCCGGCCGACCGCGGCGATATTCCCGTTAAAATCAGCGGCAAGGACGGGGTCCTCAAGCCGGCCACGGATTCGCCGTTCTCGGCCATCGTCTTCAAAACACTCTCCGACCCCTATACCGGCCGGGTCACGATGCTCAGGGTCCTTTCCGGAAGGGTCAATCCCGACGCGACCGTTTCCAATTCGGCCAGGGACGCGGACGAGAAGCTGGGGGGCTTCTTTTTCCTCCAGGGGAAGGAGCAGGTGCCGGCCGGCCAGGCCAAGGCAGGAGACATCGTAGCCACGGCCAAGCTGAAGGTGACGTCAACCGGTGACACGCTCTGCGCCAAAGGAGCCGGGATCCTCATCCCGCCCATCCGGTTCCCGGAGCCGTCGATCTCGTTTGCCATCGAACCCAAGACCCGGGCCGACGAAGACAAAATCTCCCAGGCTTCCCACAGGATCATCGAAGAGGACCCGACCGTCCGTTTCGAACGCGACCCGGACACAGGCCAGCTCCTCATTTCGGGAAATGGCGAACTCCACGTGAAGATCATCACGGAAAAGCTGAAAAAGCGCTACAACGTCGACGTCGATCTCAAGCCTCCGAAGATCTCTTACAAGGAGACCATCAAGGGCCGGGCCGACGTCCAGGGCCGTCACAAGAAGCAGACGGGCGGCCGCGGTCAGTTCGGTGACGTCTGGATCAAGATGGAGCCCTTGCCCCGCGGCTCAGACTTCGAGTTCGAGGACAAGATCTTCGGCGGGGCCATCCCTCGGAACTTCATTCCCTCGGTCGAGAAGGGCATCCTGGAGTCCCGTAAGAAGGGCGTCTTAGCCGGCTACTCGGCAGTGGACTTCAAGGTCATCCTCTACGACGGGTCCTACCACGAAGTCGATTCGTCCGACATCGCCTTCAAGATCGCCGCTTCGAAAGCCTTCAAGAAGGCCATGAAGGAAGCCAAGCCGACCATCCTGGAGCCGATCATGAACGTCGAGGTTTATACGCCCGAGGCCTATATGGGCGACATCATGGGCAATCTCAACGGCAGACGGGGAAAGGTCCAGGGCATGGAGCAGAAGGGCAGCATGAGAGTTCTTAAGGCGATCGTCCCGATGTCCGAAATGCTGGACTTCGAGCCGAACCTGACCTCGATCACGGGCGGCCGCGGCTCATTTCTCATGGAGTTTTCCCACTACGAGGAAGCTCCCAGCCATATCCAACAAAAAATCATCGCTGAAGCGGTCAAGGAAGGCCGAATTAAACCCGAAGAAGAGGATTAACCTGCGTCCTTCTGCCTGGCTGATAAGAACATCCACAGGGACGTGTAGAGGACGACACCCATCACGACCCATTTAAGAACCATGAGAGGAAGAGTCTTAACGATATAGGCAGCGACTAAAACACCTAGGACCCCAGCCAGAGTCAGACCTAGAGCGGCTTTTCTGTCCACGGCGCCCTCCTTGACGAAACGGGCGCTCCCGGCCGCCATAAGCATGGCGGTCGCGGTCATCATGATCGGGAAGGCTACCCTCGGGTGCATACCGAGGGCGAAGACGATGGCCATGCAGGGCGCGTAAAAGCCGACGCCGATCGTCTGAAGAGCTCCAAAGATAAAGCTCATGATTGAAGCCACGATGAGCTTCCAGCCGGTAAGGCCGATCGCCTCCCCTCCCGGCGGGATCCATTTCAGGAGCCCGGCCAGCATGATTGAGGCCACGGCTAGAAGGCCGCATCCCATGCCGAGCTGGATTTTCCGGCGAGACATCTTGGCCACGACCCCGGCTCCGAGCACGGAACCGGCGGGAGCGGCGATCGACATGGCCGCCAGGGTGAGGGGTTCAACCTTGACGACGGTCATGAAGATCAGGGCTTCGGCGACCGTCGGAATCGTGTTTCCCACGTTCATCGTCCCCGGGATGATCCTGTCGTCAACCAGCTTGAAGAACTTGAAGATGGCCGTCTGCTGGGCGAAGCTCCCGATGCCCAGGGTATCGAGCAGGTTCGTGATGAAGCCGGTCCCCAGGAGGCCGGCCCAAGGAGACTTAGAGAAGGTGTGGCGGTTCTTGAAGACGTCGGAAAGATAATAAATGCCGAACAACGTCGTCATGAAAGTCAGAACGGATTTCAGGATGATGACCATATGAAACCTGCAGCTTCGAGATTCAACGGTCGTTCATCGTATATGAAGTTGGGAACGAGCGTCAAGCGGTAGTTCTTTGCTTTTGGTCTTTTCTCTGACGAAAAGGAGCAGGAATCCGGCGGCGGCGGTCAGGCCGAGCGAAAAATAGAATGGGGCCAG
Organism: uncultured Eubacteriales bacterium; assembly: GCA_964544265.1. Classification (GTDB taxonomy): domain Bacteria; phylum Acidobacteriota; class Aminicenantia; order Aminicenantales; family Saccharicenantaceae; genus JALHVH01. Next base: position 6,995 of record CAZJBD010000085.1, on the reverse strand, counting down.
CGGTCCTAACCGTTCCCAGAGGAGCCCCGCGATGAGCGAGGCGGGCAGGGCGCATAAGCCGATGATCATTTGGAAGCTTCCAAGGCAGCTGGCCCTGAAGGCGGAGGGGGAGAGTTCGCAGACAAGGGTCCTTTGGACCGGATCGAGGGCGGCCTTATGAACGCCGTAGGCGACAAACACGAAGGCAATAAAAGCGTAGCTTCGGCCTAGGATGATTCCCAAACAGACGGCTGCCCAAAAAGCGTAGGCCAGAAACAGAATCGGCTTGCGGCCGATTTTATCCGCGAGCTTCCCAAAGGGCAGGGAAAGAAGGGAGGCCGTAAAGCTATAGATGAGGTAAAGGACGGGCACGAATGCGACCTTAAATCCAAACCTTTTGGCGTAGACAAGCAGGAAAGAATAGGTGAACGCGCCGAGGGCGAAGACCGCATTCAAAACAATATAGAGAGCCAGGTTTCTGTCCACGTCCTTCAAGGCCAGGCCCTTGTAGAGCTTGGTTGCTTCGGACTTCCTTTCCTTTATCTTCATAAGGATGAGCAGGGAAGCGGCGAGTCCGGGAACGGCGGCCAGGGCGAAGAGAAGTCTATACCCCAGGAGGTTGACCAGGGCGATGCAGATGAGAATGCCGACCACAGCTCCGCCGTTGTCCATGGCCCGCATAAGACCGAAATGCCGACCCCGGTTCGCACCCGTTGAGATATCTGCGATGATCGCATCGCGAGGCGCTGAACGGATTTTGCCCGCCCGGTCCAGGATACGAAAAGGGATGAGCTGTTGCCAGACTGAGGATGCCGCATATCCGATTCGGGAGATCCCGCCGCAGAGGTACCCAATCCAGATGAAGATCTTGCGTTTGCGTATCCTGTCGGACCAATAGCCGGACAGGGCTTGGGAAATTGAGACGAGGGCCTCTCCCAAGCCGTCCAGGAAGCCGAGGGCGGCCATATTGGCCTTGAGGACCTGCGTCACAAAGAGCGGCCAAACGGGATAGATGATGTCCGAACCCATATCATTCAGGAAGGAAGCGAGGGCGAACGTCCGCACCGTCCCTTTCGTTTCCTGGGCCTGGTTCGTTTGAACCGTTCCGGAATCCATAGTTACTTTCTCAAAGCGGCACGTCCGCGGGGAAAAGAATATGAGACGATTCCGGGAAATTGTCAAGGAACGGCTTCCCGCGATTTTTGCGAAAGAGTAGAATAATTTGGAGGAGCGAACATGAAAAAATTATTGATTGTATCGAGCGCGGCGATTCTCCTTTCATGCCCGGCCATTTCCCAAGACCTGAAAACACCCGCCGAGGAGGCCAACTACCGGGCCTATAGCCAGAATGAGGACATCGCGAAATTCCTTAGTCTCGCGGATGTCGGTTCCAACGA
>CAZJBD010000085.1:0-5519 GCA_964544265.1 uncultured Eubacteriales bacterium | reverse complement strand
GGAGACGACTTTTACCGGGTGTCCATCGGCTGCGTCTCCAACCTCAACATCTTCCGCCGCCTCCAGGAATTCTCAAGAGAAACGCTCCTACGGGAGGTCGAAACGGCCCTGCAGAAGCAAAACCTGACCTTTCATGAATACCTTGTCACTGAGGACTTGGGCGTGGATACGTCGAGCGGGGCCAAGATGCCGGAGAGTGCGGCCAGGGGGAATGTCGAGGAAATGAAGAGATACAGCACGACCGACCTCAACGACGGCCGAAACAGCCTGGGCATCTACGAGACTCTGTCCTTCATCCAGGAAGGAGCATCCCGGCACGATATCGAAACCCTGGAAGTCCGTTCTCGCTGGCAGTATTTCGGAATCCGGTCCTTGGCCGAGTCGGCAGCCGCGCACGGCGGCGAGATTATTAAAATGGTCGGCGAGGCGAGGGCGAAGTTGATTGAGAGGGCGAGGTTCCGCGCCGCCGATGACCTTGTTCACTTGCGGATGGGATATGTCCGTGATCCGAGCGTCCCCGAACTTATCCTGAAACGGTTCGATCGATCCGAATCGCCCATCCGCGGCATCCTCTTAGTCGATAAAAAGGCTGGAGAAACGCTGACCTCCCAGGACATTGCTCCTAATCCCGCTCCCGCGGGCTTCAAGGTCGTGAAGGAGACCGTTAGACACTGGTTCCCCGGTGTCGAGGCGCGACAGAGCGTCAGCCGGCCGGCCGGCTATATCGTTCCGGCCGTAAGACAGGACGTTATCCAGGCGCTTCTCGACCACGGTATCGAGGTGGAGATGTTCATCAAGGATGGGCCCTTGGAAGTTGAGGCCTACACGATTCCGGACCTCGTTCCGGCGGAAGAGGATTATCTGGCCCCCAAGAGAATCGACGTCGAGAAAAAGAATCTCCAGACGATCATCCGGAAGGGGGACTATTATGTTTCCTGCGTCCAGGACGGCGCCAACCTTATCCCCTGTTTGCTCGAGCCGCAATCAGATTATGGATTCATCCGGTATTGGAAATACAAGCTTGTCCCGGAGAAGGGGGCCATCTTCGCTTTCTACAGGACGCCCAAGACACCAAGCCTGCCGACGGTTCCATTTAAGCGCTGGAGATGGAGTTCCTGACGGACTACTTCCGAGGCTTCCATAATCTCCTTGGACGATTTTGTCTCGGCCTAAAAAAGGTCTAGGACTTCAGAGCCTTCTTCAGCATCAAGCCGATGTCGGCCGGGCTTATGGCCACATGGACTCCTGCCTTCTTTAGGGCTTCGATTTTTTCGGCGGCTGTCCCCTTGCCCCCGGCTATGATCGCGCCGGCATGGCCCATGCGGCGCCCCGGAGGGGCAGTTTGGCCGGCAATAAAGCCGACCACGGGTTTCTTGAAATCCTTCTGGATATATTCAGCAGCCTCCTCTTCCGCCGTTCCTCCAATCTCGCCGATGAGGATGACCGCTTCGGTCTCGTCGTCCTCTTTAAAAAGCTTGAGGAAATCGATGAATTTCAAGCCGATGATGGGGTCTCCCCCCATGCCCACGGCCGTGGACTGGCCGTATCCGAGCTTGGTCGCCTGCTGGATGGCCTCATAGGTCAAGGTTCCTGAGCGGGAGATGATGCCGATCGTGCCGCGCCTGCAGATGTGCCCCGGCATGATGCCGATCTTGCACTTTCCGGGAGAGATGATTCCGGGCGTATTCGGTCCGATAAGGGCCGAGGCGTGGCCCTTAAGGTAGGCCTTGACCTTGATCATGTCGAAGGTCGGGATGCCTTCTGTGATACAGACGATGACCCCGACCCCGGCGTCTGCGGCTTCCATGACCGCCTCTGCGGCAAAGAAGGGGGGGACGAAGATCGCGGAGGCGTTGGCGCCGGTTCGGGCAACGGCCTCCTCGACCGTGTTGAAGACTGGAACGTCGAGGTGCGCCGTACCGCCCTTCCCGGGCGTCACGCCCGCAACGACCTTGGCGCCGTATTCCTTCATGCGTTGGACGTGGAATGTCCCCTCTGTTCCCGTGATTCCCTGGACAACGACCCGGGTATTCTCATGGACCAGGATGCTCATGGTTCAATTTCCTCCTTTGACCAGCGCCACGACCTTTTCTGCGGCCGTCTTCATGTCCGGAGCGGAAACGAATGCCAGTCCCGACTCCTCCAGGATTCTCTTGCCGACGTCGACGTTCGTGCCTTCGAGCCGGACGACCATGGGGATCTTGAGGCCGATCTCGCGGGCCGCCTTGACGATGCCGCCCGCGACCATGTCGCAGCGGACAATACCTCCAAAAATGTTGATCAATGCCGCCTTGACGTCTTTGTCTGAAACCAGGATCTTGAAGGCGTTTGTCACGGCCGTTTCAGAGACTCCGCCGCCGATGTCCAGAAAGTTCGCCGGCGCCCCGCCCGAATACTTGATGATGTCCATGGTCGCCATGGCCAGTCCGGCGCCGTTGACCATGCAGCCGACGTCGCCGTCGAGCTTGATGTAGTTCAGGTTTGACTTCGAAGCTTCGACCTCCAGAGGTGATTCCTCGCCCAAGTCGCGCATGGCGTTAATATCCAGGTGGCGGGGGAGGGCGTTGTCGTCAAAGTTCATCTTGGCGTCCAGGGCTAGGACCGAGCCCTGTCCGGTCACGACGAGAGGGTTGATTTCGGCCAGGGAGGCGTCCGAGGCCTCAAAGGCCCGATAAAGGCCGCCGATGAACTTGACGGCCTGCTTATGCGTATCGCCCTCAAGTCCGAGCTTGAAGGCCAGACGCCTCGCTTGGAAGCCGAGGAGTCCAGTCGTTTGGCCGACATATTCCTTGAAGATGAGGTCCGGCTTCTGGGCCGCGACCTTTTCGATCTCAACCCCTCCCTCGGTAGAGGCCATGATCACCGCCGCTTCCCGGGCCCTGTCGATGACGATCCCGAGGTAAAGTTCTCGGCGGATTTCCAGAGCCTCCTCGACGAGGAGCCGCCTGACTTCCTTTCCCTCTGGGCCCGTCTGGGGAGTGACGAGGGTCATGCCGAGCATCCGGCGGGCGATGTCTTCCGCCTCGCCGGGACTCGAGGCCAACCGGATGCCTCCGCCTTTGCCCCGGCCGCCGGCGTGGATCTGGGCCTTGAGGACGACTCTAGGGCCGATCCGCTCTGCGATCTCGCGCGCCTTCGACGGGGCGTCTGCGACCTCCCCCCGGGGGACCTGGACTCCAAACCGGGAGAGGATGCTTTTGGCCTGGAATTCATGAATCTTCATCGTGTTACCTCAACTTTGTGGCTATCGTTTCATGATGAGCAGGGAAAATCCCCGACCTGCATGCCGAATGCGGCCTCCGAGCCCGGCTCAGAATCAGGATAGGCCACACCCTCGGCGCTTTCGGTCCTCATGAAGAGAAGGGCGCCCGTCAGATCTTGCACTCCTGGACGGTCTTGGTCACGGCTCCGATCGTCTTCTGGAGCATGGCGTCTTCTTCGGGGGTGAGCTTGATCTCATAAATTTTTTCGAGGCCCTTGCCGCTGATCAAGCAGGGCACACCCAGAAAGAGGCCCTTGATGCCGAATTCACCCTCGCAGAGAGCTGCGCAGGGGATGATACGCCGTTTGTTCTTGAGATAAGACTCGGCCATGGTGATGATGCTCCAGGCGGGGCTGAAGAATGCGGATCCCTTTCCGAAAAGCTTGACGATTTCTGTCCCGGCCTCTCGGGTCCGAGTGACCAGCCTGTCGATTTGTTCTTTCGTAGCGATCTCAGCCAACGGAATGCCGCCCACCGTGGTCAGGCGGGGCAACGGAACCATGTCCGGGCCGTGGCCGCCCAGGACCGTTCCCGCGACGTCGACTACCGATACGCCCAATTCCATGGCGATGAAGGCGCGCCAGCGGGCCGTGTCCAGGGCCCCGGCCATGCCCACGACCTGGCTCTTGGGGAATCCGGTCACCTTATGGAATACGTAAACCATTGCGTCCAAGGGGTTGGTGACAATGATGCAGAAAGCTTTGGGCGCGTGCTGTTTGACGCCGTTGGCAACATCGGTGATGATCTTGATGTTGACGTTGAGCAGGTCCTCCCGGGTCATGCCCGCCTCGCGGGGTTTGCCGGCCGTGACGATGACCACGTCAGCCCCTTCGATGTCCTTGTAGTTCGAAGTGCCGCTGATGTTGGCGTCGTAGTTGCCATGGGGGGCCATTTCCATCAGATCGAGGGCCTTGCCCTTGCATACGTTCTCATAAGCTAGGACATCCAAAATGACGATGTCTCCAAGCTCTTTTTGAGCGGCAAGCATGGCCAGGATCTGGCCGATCTGGCCGCCTCCGATGAGGGCGATCTTCTTTCTCATGCGCATGCCTCCTTTATTTTCGAATTCTCTCGCGACTCAGGGCTTGACGTAGCCTTCCCAGGTCGACTCGAGTTTTGGATTGTTGATCCAATCCATAATATAGTCTGTGAAGTCTTTCCCTGTAGCCCCCGTCGGGCGTCCGGTTATGGTGAGCTTTTTTTCGTATTGGCCGGTGATGTCGAGCGCCATTTCCAGCTTCTTGGCTTGTTTGGGATGTCCGATGTGGGCGAGGAGCATCGCCGCTGCTCGGATCATGCTGCAGGGATCGGCGTACTGGGCCCGTCCCTCCTTGACCATCCGGGGCGCCGAGCCGTGAATGGCCTCGAACATGGCGTACTGCTTGCCGATGTTCGCGCTGCCTGCCGTTCCGACCCCGCCTTGGAACTCGGCGGCCTCGTCTGTCAGGATGTCGCCGTAGAGGTTGGGAAGAACCATGACCTGGAAGTCGCGGCGGCGCTTCTCGTCGACCAGTTTGGCCGTCATGATGTCGATATACCAGTCATCGGTCTGGATCCCGGGGTAGTCCTTGGCGATGCGATAAAAGCTCTCCAGGAACCGTCCGTCGGTCGTCTTGACGACGTTGGCTTTGGTTACGCAAGTGACCCTGGTCCGGCCGTTCTTCTTGGCGTGCTCGAAGGCGAGGCGGCAGATCCGGTCCGCGCCAGGGGTCGTGATCAGCTTAAAATCGATGGCGATATCGGCGTCGACCTCGATACCGTAAGGGCCAAGGGCGTAAAGATCTTCCGTGTTCTCTCGGAAGAAGATCCAGTCAATGCCCTGTTGGGGAACCCGGACGGGCCTAACATTGGCGAAAAGGTCCAGCTCCTTTCTCAGGGCCACGTTACAGCTCTCGATGTTCGGCCAGGGATCGCCCTTCCTGGGCGTCGTCGTCGGTCCCTTGAGGGTCACATGATACTTCTTGATCTCGGCCAGGACATCGTCCGGGATAGCTTTGTTTTGGGCAGCCCGGTTCTCGATAGTTAAGCCCTCGACATTTCCTATGTTGACTCTGCCGGCCTTGACCTCGTCTCGGAGAAGAAATCCCAGCACCCGTCTGGACTGGGTGGCGATGAAAGGCCCGATGCCGTCCCCGGCGACGATGCCGATTTTAACCGGCTTAACCGAAGCATAGTCGATCCAATCGGGCATGGTCTTGATCCGTTCCATTCGTTTCATCTGGGCTTCGAGAAGTTTGCCAAAATGTTCTTTGGCCCT
>CAZJBD010000084.1:0-10254 GCA_964544265.1 uncultured Eubacteriales bacterium | reverse complement strand
ATTTTGTCCCCGCCCGGCTTATTTCTTCTCGGGGGCCGGCTTGTCCTCGGGCGAGAGTTTGCTCTTCAGGAACTTGTTGATGTCCGCTCCGGTGAACGTCTTGACGATATCGGGGAGCTGGGCCAGGATCTGGGCGACCTGGCCGGTGACTTTGGAAGTGCCGAGGTCTTTGTCGCCGCCGACGATGACGATCTTGTCCACCTTGGAGAGCGGTTCGGCCACGGCCCGGGCCAGCTCGGGAAGGGCCTTGATATACATTTCGAGGACGGCCGCTTGGTTGTACTTTTCCCAGGCCTGGGCCTTCTTGAGCATGGCCTCGGCCTCGGCCAGGCCCTTGAGCCTGGTCTCATCGGCCGCGGCCTGGGCCTCGATCTTCCGGACGTCGACCTTGCCCTTGCCCTCGGCCAGGATGCGGAATTCCTCGGCCTCGGCCTCGGCCTTGATCTGGTACTTGCGGGCGTCGGCCGGCTTGAGAACGTTGGCCTCCAGTTCCTTCTCCTTGCGGGAGATCTCGGCCTCTTCGATCTTAATGGCCTCTTCCTTCTCGATGAGCTTGACCTTGGCCTCTTCCTTCTTGATCTGCTGGTTCAGCCGGTTCCGCTCGAGCTCGTAAGAGAAATCGGCCTGGGCCTTCTTGGAGTTGACCGAAACTTGAGATTCGGCCTTCTTGGCCTCGTTCTCCCACTGGGCCTTGGCGATCAGGGCTTCGGCTTCCAGGCGGGCGATCTCTCCTTCCTTCCGGGCATGGGAGGACTTGATGATGGACTCTTTCTCGGTCTCCGCCTGGGCGATGGCCGCGTCGCGCTTGGCCGCGGCGATCTGGGGCTTGCTCAGGGCATCAATATAGCCCTGGGTGTCGCTGATGTCCTTGAGGGCGAAGGAGAGCATGACCAGGCCCATCGCGGCCAAGTCCTTCTTGACGGCCTGGGCGACACGGCTGGAAAACTCCTGGCGGCCCCGATAGATGTCCTCGACCGTCATGGTGCCGATGACCTCACGCATTTTTCCCTCCAAAACGGTCATGGCGACGTCGCGGATTCCGTCCTTGCCCTGCCCGAGGAACTGCTCGGCGGCCATGCGGATACCTTCCTCGCTGGAATCGATCTTCACCTGGCTGGAAGCCTCAGCCATGATGGGGACCCCGCCGTAAGTCAGGACTTCAGGTGTCCGGATGTTGAGCGAGATAATGTCAACGGGCAAAACGTCCACCCGCTCGGTAAAGGGCCAGACGAAGGTGCCGCCGCCGAGCCGGTAGCGGTAGCCAATCTTCTTGCGCGTTCCGTCAGGGGCCGTGATCGTGCGTTTCCGGCCGCCGGAGATAATGAGGGCCTCATTGGGGCCGACCTTGCGGTACTGCAAGGCCATGATGACGATGATCACGGCGAGAATAACGACGATTATGCCGGCCGGGACAAGCCAGGACATCCAATTCATGTGAGCCTCCCTAATCTTGTGTTTTCAACGAAATAAACCTCAATTTTATAGCGGGAAAGCCTGAAAGTCAAGGAAAGAGCCGATACCTCAGGATATGCCAAAGGGCGGCCACGGCGTCCTTCCAGCCGATTTTCTTGCCTTCGTAGTAGTTGCGGCCGGCATAGGAGATGGGAACTTCGTAGATCCGGCACTTGAGCTTGGCGACCTTGATGGTGACCTCGGGCTCGAAACCGAAGCGGCGGGACTTGAGGCGAAGCCTCTCCAGGACGTCCCTCCTGAAGACCTTATAGCAGGTTTCCATGTCGGTCAGGTTCAAATTGGTGACCATATTGGAGAGGGCGGTCAGAAACCGGTTGGCGATGGAGTGCCAAAAAAAGAGAACCCGGTGCGGCCCCCCCAGGAAGCGGGAGCCGTAGACGACGTCGGCCCGGCCGTCGAGGATAGGGGCCAGCAGATCGGGATATTCGGCCGGGTTATACTCCAGGTCGGCGTCTTGGATGAGGACGATGTCCCCCGTAGCCTCGGAGAAAGCGGTCCTCAAGGCCGAGCCTTTGCCCATGTTCTTCGGGTGGAAAAGGACTTTGATGTCCGGCCGTCCCAAGCCGGCCAGAACCTCCTGAGTTCCGTCCGTGGAGCAGTCGTCCACGACGATGATCTCCTTTTCCAGGCTGAGGGGGACCGCCTCGACCCGGCGCAGCAATTCGAGGATCGTGTTTTTTTCGTTGTAGGCAGGGATGACGACGGATAGCCTCATACGCCGAGCCTTTTCCTGAAGTCATCGACCGTCGCGGCCAGGCCTTCGTCCAGGCCTACCTTCGGCCGCCAGTCGAGCTTGGCTTCGGCCAGGGAGATGTCCGGGCAGCGCCGGACGGGATCGTCCTGGGGCAGGGGCTTATGGACGATTCCGGAGGAGCTTCCCGTCGTCCGGATGATTTTCTCCGCCAGCTCCAGGATGGTGAATTCCCCCGCGTTGCCCAGGTTCACGGGCCCGACGAATCCTTCGCTGTTCATCATTTTGACCAGGGCCTCGATGAGGTCTGTGACGTAGCAAAAGGACCTGGTCTGACGGCCGTCCCCGTAGACGGTCAGGGGCTCGCCCTTGAGCGCCTGAACGATGAAGTTGCTGACGACGCGGCCGTCGTCGATGGCCATGCGCGGACCGTAGGTGTTGAAGATGCGCACGATCCGGACGTCGACCTTGTTCTGCCTGTGGTAGTCCATCATCAGGGTTTCGGCCACCCGCTTGCCCTCGTCGTAGCAGCTTCGGATGCCGATGGGATTGACGTTCCCCCAGTAGCTTTCGTGCTGGGGATGGACTTTGGCGTCTCCATAGACCTCCGAGGAAGAAGACAGAAGAATCCTGGCTTTGATCCTCTTGGCCAGGCCGAGCATATTGATCGTGCCCATGACATTGGTCTTCACGGTTTTGATGGAGTTTTGCTGGTAGTGGATGGGGGAGGCCGGGCAGGCTAGGTGATAGATTTGGTCGACTTCGATGAAAAGGGGATGGATGACGTCATGCCGGATGAGTTCGAAATAGGGGTCGTTGAAAAGGTGGCGGATATTGTCTTTTGATCCGGAGAAGAAGTTGTCGATGCCGACGACGTCGTTTCCCTCCCGGATAAGCCGGTCGCAGAGGTGGCTTCCCAAAAAACCGGCTCCGCCGGTGATCAGAATACGTTTCATCGACGCACCGCCTTTCGTCATCCGTAGGCCATGAAAAGCACGCTTTTTTTCAGGAGGACGTCGCGCTGGATGGCGATGATCTCAGCGATCCCCTTGTCCGCGAGCTTCATCAGACCGCCGAAGTCCTTTCTGGTGAAGGGGCTTTTCTCGGCCGTGGCCTGGACCTCGACGAGCTGGCCCTTGTCGGTTTCCACCATGTTCATGTCGATCGCGGCCGCCGAGTCCTCGCTGTAGTCCAGGTCCAGGAGTTCCTGCCCCTCGACGAGCCCGACGCTGACGGCCGCGACGAGGTGCTTCAAGGGCATGGCCTGGACGAAGCCGTTGTCGAGGAGCTTTTTCAGGGCCAGGGCCAGGGCCACGCAGCCGACGGTGACCGAGGCCGCCCGCGTTCCGCCGTCGGCCTGGAGAACGTCGCAATCGACGACGATCGTCGTTTCGCCGAGGGAGGGAAGGTCGGTCACACTCCGGAGGGACCGGCCGATGAGCCGCTGGATCTCCTGAGTCCGGCCTGAGATTCTTCCGGCCGTCCGCTCGCGGGGCGTCCTCTTTTCCGTAGCGCACGGAAGCATGGAGTATTCGGCGGTCACCCAGCCGGTTCCGGAGTTCTTCAGGAAAGGCGGGACCTTCTCGTCGATCGTGGCGGCCGCGGCGACTTTGGTCTTTCCCATTTCGATGTAGGCGGACCCGTCCGCAAAGTCGAAATAATCCGTTCGGAGAAGGATTGGGCGGAGCTCGTCGGGCCCCCGCTTACCGGTCCGCGAAGGGACCGTTTCTTCAGGGAGTGTCGTCTTGATGGTCATGTTCCTCTTTCGGCCTCGATCGCCATCTGTCATGGAACCAAAGCCAGAACCCGGGATTTTCCCGGATCTCATTCTCGATAATCTTAGTGCATGTTTGGGTGATTTTCAACACGTTCGTCCCGACGTCTTTATCCGGGGCGATGGCCGGGGGAGGGAGGATTTTCAGGAGGTAGCGGCCGGAGGCGACCGGGAGACAATAGGCCGGGACCAGGGGGGCTTCTGTTCTAAGGGCGAAAGCGCCCAGGACCGGGGTCGTACCGGCCGGCCGGCCGAAAAAGTCCACGAAGACCGCCTGGACGCGGAGGACGTTCTGATCGACGAGGATGGCCACGGCCTCCCTGTTCCTGAGGGCCCTGAGGACCTCGCGCGCGGCCTGCTGTTTATAAATGACATGGCCGCCCATTCTCTGCCGGAACCTCACCAGCTCTGCTTCGATGAGCTCGTTGTCCAGCGCCCGGGCGATGACATTGAGCTTCACGGCCTTCGAGATTATGACGGAGCCTATCTCCCAGTTCCCAAAGTGGGCGGAGAACAAGAGGACCCCTTTGCCGAGGCGGATCGCGTTCTCCAGGTTTTCCCAGCCTTCTACGGTCACCAGCTCTTCGATCTTCGAGCGTTCGTAGTGAAAGAGCTTGAGGATGTCGATCATGACCTGGCCGAAGTGCCGAAAGGAGGCCCTGGCGATCGCCCGGAACTCCGCCGGGCCCTTCTGCCCGCCGAAGGCCGTCCGGAGGTTCCGGAGGGCGATTCGACGATGGCGGCCGTCGAGATAAAAGGCAAGAGTGCCCAGTGAACGCCCGAGAGCCAGGCACCACGAACGCGGGAGGAGGGATATGAAGAACTTCAGCGCCAGGAATGCCAGGAATTCGGCCTGAATCCTCATACCCGGCCTTCCTTGCCGGCGGCCGCTTTCTTGAGGCCGGCCTCGACGAGATCGTAGAATCCCTCTTCGATATCGAGCCCGATCCTGAGGGCATGGAGAGGGAGGCCTTCTAGGGCAGTCCCGGCCGAAACGAGCTTGATCGCGTCCTTCTCGGTCGTAAGGATCGCCTCGGCCCCGGATGCGGCGAACCTTCGGGCGATCTTCTTGAGGGAAGCCGCCGGATAGGGGTGGTGGTCGGGAAAAACAAGGAAGGAGCGGACGTCGGCGCCGACCTCCCGCAGGAGGTTTTTAAACCTCGAGGGATCGGCGATCCCGCAGAAAGCCAGGACGCTTTTGCCCCGGAACGAATTCCGAGGGGCCATTTCTCCGTCCCGGAGATTAACAAATCCTATTGGTATCGTCCGGTAATCGAAGATGGCGGCGCCGGGGAACGAAGCCCTCATGGTCTGCTTTGTCCCCGGTTGTGCCGTATCCCTGACCAGGATGATTCCGGCCCGCCTTAAGGACGAGGCGCCCTCGCGAAGGGCGAGCTTTTTGCGGGAATCGATAAGGACGATGTCCAGGTTTCTTGCCAACCGGAGGTGCTGGAAGGCGTCGTCTAGGACGGCGGCCGTGAATCCGAGCTCATGGGCCCTCCGGCAGGAGGCGAGCTTGTCCCGGCCAACAAGAACTCCGGCGCCGGGAAATCTGCGGGCGACCAGATAGGGCTCATCGCCGCCCTGTCGCCAGCTCCCCCGAAGCCCGGCCCCGTCGGAGAGAACGCCTCCTTCCTTTTCCCATTGACCCCGGTAGCCCCTGGAAACCAGGGCCGGCTTCCATCCCCGGTCGAGGAGGCAAGCGATAAGCTCCATCGCCAAAGGGGTCTTTTCCGAGCCTCCGAAAGAGATGTTCCCGACGCTTATGACCGGCAGGGGCGCTTTCCGGGACCTGAGCCTCCCTTTTGTGTATAGGTTGGCCTTGATCCGGCAGACGAGCCTCGAGACGGGCGAAAATAGGAGAAGAAGAGCCTTCATTCAAGCCGGAATATACAATAGACGTTCGCGCCTGTAAAGCAGGGGTCAAACCTACTCTTTTGACAAAACTGTCAAAAGAGTAGGTTTGACCCCTGCTTTTTTAAAACTGTCAAAAGAGTAGGTTTGACCCCTGCTTTTTTATTATTTAGCCGCGCACCTTTACAAACGCTGATCAATTTCTTATAATGACGAAATGATTTATCCTGTTTAGGAGGTTTTCGATATGAAGAAACGGACGATTGTGGTCTTTTTATTGATAATTGCCGTATCCTTTTCCTTCTCCTGCCGGAAAAAGCCCCAGGTGAAGGGCGTCGAGTTCACCGTGGGCTTTTCCGACCAGAACCTCTCGGACAGCCTCATGACGAACGTCGAGTATAGATGGAAGACGACGGCGGAATTTCAGAAGATGCCTGCGGACTATACCGTTTTTGTCCATTATTGGCATAAAAACAACATGCTCTTCCAGGACGATTATGTTCCGGAAGTCCCCACCTCCAAATGGGAGCCCGGCAAGGAATATTCATTCAAACACCGGATCTACATCCCTCCTTTCATCGACGAGCTCGATCCGCAGTTTGCAGGGGAGGAGACCCTCAGGCTGTCCGTCGGGCTTGTCAATCCTTTTGACAGGACGGGAAAATCGAACATCCAAATATTTGAAAAGAAGTTGAAGGTCACCCCCCCGCCTCCCGATACCCCGGGGATCATCTATGAATCGGGCTGGTACCCGCAGGAAACCGACGCCAAGGCCTTCCTTAAGCAGTGGCGATGGACGGGGAAAGAGGCCCGCTGTCTCATCGACAACCCACAGCGCGACGCCCTTCTGGTCGTTAGGGGCGGGACCAATTTGGATGCCCTCAAAGACCAGAAGGTCATCATCAAGATCAACGACATGGTTTTGGACGAGTTCATCCCCACCCAAGGAAGCTTCGATAAATCCTACGACGTTAAGAAAGATATGCTTGGTACTGAGAACGAGTTCAGGCTGATCATCGGCACGGATAAGACCTTTATTCCCGCTCAGGCTCTTCCGGGTTCGTCTGACCCCAGGGAACTGGGAATTCAGGTTTCGTTTCTCTATTTCAGGTAGGCGAAAAAGCCCCAAAACCGCCTTATTATTTTCTCGGCCGCGACATAAAGTTATTGATATCTTCTTCCGCCCTGAGCCTGGCCTGCTCGGCGTCAAGCAGCTTATTGTAGGTCTCGCTGATCTGGAGTTGGACTTTGTCCCGCGTTTCCATGTTGTCCATATTGTAGAACTGCTGCCAGAGGGCGTTCATCTTCATCGTCAGAAGGTCCACCAATTCCTGGGCCCTATTCAATTGGTCCTCGAGGAAGGTTTTTTCTTCATTATACTGCTGATCGGTCAGGACGGGTTCCTGGTCGGGCGGAGGGGCCTGCTCCTCCTGGGTTTTTTCGACTTCCGGAGGCGTTGCGGCCTCTGCAGCGGCCTCGGGATTCTCGGTTTTGGTCTCTTCACCGGTCGCGGCAGGCTGGGTTGACTCGACGCCCGGTTTCTTTTTCACCTTGCCCAGATCATTATTCGTGACCACCGTCCCCTTGCCTTTTAGGGCGGCCCGTCTTTCTTTTTCCTTCTTGGAGAGTTCGGCCAGGCTTTGGGCGCCGAGGAAGGAAACAACCAACAAGGGGAGAAAAAGAGCGGCTAAAATTTTCTTGGTCATCATAACCCTTGAATGTATTATCGGACGCTGGGACGCCTTTGTCAATCTCCCGGTCTATCCGCGACGATCTTCTTCGAGTACGAAGGAATTTAGGCCTGGAGCCGCCCGGAGTGTTTTCGTTTCACGGGAGACAAAGCTAACGGTTCCCCGCTGCTGTCCGGATATGCAGTCTGCTTCCGTCCGTGGAGAACTCGACGGCTCCATCGACATCGGTTCGAAAGACGCGGGCGCCGGTCAAGGCATAGCGGTCTAAAATCGCTGGAATTGGAAAGCCGTAGCGGTTGTTTTCCCCGACCGTAAGGACCGCATATTCCGGAGAAACTGCGGCCAGGAACGCTGCCGAGCTCGAGGAGTCGCTGCCGTGATGGGGCGCTTTCAGCACCTGGCTGTGGATTTCACGCAACGCACCCAGGATTTCGGCCTCGGCCCTCCGTTCGATATCTCCGGGCAGAAGGAAGGATATCCCGCCGAAGGTTAATCTGAGGACGATCGATCGGTCATTTTCGCTGACGCGTTGGATGAAGTCCTCGCCCTCTGGAGGGTGAAGGGCCTCTATAACGGTTCCGCTCTCCCGGCGGACGAATCCTCGCCTGACCGTTTTTCTGGGGACTCGGGGTCCGAGGGCCTCGCCCAGGGCCCGGTAGGGTTCGCTGTCCACCGGACCTCCGGCCTCCCAGAATTCGCCGATCCGGAAGTTACGGGCCACGGCCGGCAGGCCGTTAAGATGGTCGGGGTGGTTGTGGGTTAGGACGAGTTCATCTATCTTTTTGATTCCTTTCCTCCACAAGAAGGGGGAAACCACCCTCTCGCCCACGTCGAACGAGCCTTCCGGGAATCCGCCGCCGTCGATGAGCATTTTGCGTCTGCCCGGGAACTCGACTAGAATCGAATCTCCCTGTCCGACGTCAAGGATGGTGACCTTGAGGTCGGACGAGGTCGACGGGAAGGGAAAGGTGATAAGGAGGACAAAGAAGACAGCAAAACAGGCGAGGGTGATGGATTTTTGGGCCCGGAACCGCCGGGGCGCCAGCAGAAGAAGGAGGAAGACAAAGTAGCCGGCGAGGATCGTCCAGGAGGGTGTGGGAATCCTATAGGAGATGAACCCAATCGGGTCGAGGAGATGGCTCAACCAAGAAAAAATTCGGACAAGCTCGCGAAGGCAGAACGCCATCCCCCGGGCAAGGAGCGGGGAGGCGAATGAAACCGGCAAAAAAACGTACCCCGCCCCCATGACAAAACCGACGAGGGGGACTGCGGCGAAGTTAAGGATGAGGGACGAAAACGTCACCCGGTTAAAATCGGCGGCCAGGATGGGCAGGACGCCCAGAGAGGCGGTGATGGACATGACTGCGAGCTCGCTCGCCTTTAGGGGGAGCTTGGGGAAAAACTTGATGAGCTTGGGATAGAAAAGGATGATGGCAAGGGTTGCCGCAAACGTCAGCTGGAATCCCAGATCGAACAAACTGAAGGGATTGGCTACAAGAAGGATGAAGGCGCTGAGCGAGATCGTATTGATGAGATGGACGTCTTTCCAGAGGAGCTTGCCGGCCAAAAAGCAGAGGGTCATGATGACGGCCCTGAGGACGGACGGACTTCCTTCGACGAGCAGGGTGTAGAAAACAAGGCAGGCGATGAGAATCCCGTAGGAGGTTCGTTGGGGGATCCTGACCAGCCTGAAAAGCGAGAAAAACAAAAAAGTGACGATGGCGATGTGGGCGCCGGAGATCGCGAACAGATGATAAAGTCCCGTCTTCTGCAGGGACAGGACCATCCCGGGGTCCAGGCGTCCGTCGTCCCCGAGCAACAGGGCCTCGAGGACCGCTCCTTCGGGCGAGATTCGCGCCGGCGGGGGAGCGGGGAAATAGCGTTCGAGCTGCTTCTGGAGGGCTTGGCGGAGGACGGAAACGGCATGGAATACGGAAGCCCTTTTTCCGCTGGCCGTCCGCTCGATGAGCAGAGGGCTTTTGGTGAAGGCGCGATTATGGATGCCCTGACTTTTGAGGTAGCGGGCATAGAATGGGCTGTTGAAGTTATTGAAATCCTTCGATCCGTAGATACGGGCTGAAACCTTGATCTTGTCGCCGGTGAAGAGCTCAGGCCTGGGCGGGACTTCTGTGGAACGGGGGACCATGATCCGCAGTCGGCCCCCGACCTCTTCGTCCTTGCCGGCGGAGCGGACCTTTTCCACCTCGATGAGGATCGAGTCGCGATCGATCTCCCGGCCGGGAGATCGGACGACGGTCCCGAAGAAATCGGCGTATTCGGCCAGCTTCAAGGTGCGGAGGGCGTTGGTTTCATATTGTTGATTCCGGTAGGCGGTCACGGCGGCCCCAAAAAAGACGGTCGCGGCCAGCAGGAAAGAGAAAGCGGCCCGGCTCTTCTTTAGGATGAAAAAAAACCAGGCCCCGAGGAGGCTTGCGATCAGGGCAGGGGCGGCGGCTGAGGCCGGCAGGACAGAGGCGGAAACGGCCGCGATCCCGGCAATCAAGGCCAGGGCAAGGAAGAGAAACGGAAAGGGCATGGATCCTAGAAGGTTGAGGGGAGCGACTCGATCGGATTCTGCTTGTCCAGGGAATCGAGAAGGAGGTGGCACATGAGCTTGATCCCAAGAGGAATGCTCCTTTCGTCCGGATTGAAGTTCGGACTGTGAAGGGCGGCTGCCGCTTGGGAAGGGCTTTTAACCCCGAGAAAGTAGAAGAACCCGGGGATTTTCTGGCCATAAAAGGAAAAGTCCTCGGCCACCATCTGGGGTTGGA
>CAZJBD010000083.1:2199-10309 GCA_964544265.1 uncultured Eubacteriales bacterium | reverse complement strand
CGGTCGCTGCACCGGCTTTTATTTCTCTGCAATGACCAGCATCTCGAAGTCGTCCGTCGTTAACTCGTCGGCCCGACTGAACTTGCCGAGCTTGGCGCCGCGGACGGAGATCTTCCGAAACCCCAGCGATCTCAGGCGAACGGGTTTTCTGTTGGATAGAGAACGCCCGCGGGCCGGTTTGTCGCGATGTCTTCTACTCCCAGCATCCGCATGGCGGTAAAGAGCGTCTTGCCGGCGTGCCGGAAAGCCACGGCCGTGTGGTGGGGGAAGCGCTTCTCGATGAGGACGTGACGGTAGAAGCGCCCCATTTCCTTCACCGCAAAAACCCCGATTCCCCCGAACGACTTGGGATCGATGTTCAGGACTTCGCCCTCGACCATGTAAGAACGGAGCATGGTATCGGCCGTGGATTGCAGCCGGAAGATCGTGACCTCTCCCGGCCTGATCCGGCCTTCCAGCGTGCCGCGAGTGATGTCGGGCTCCTTCCCCGGCTCCAGGAGCCGGTGCATGATGAGCTGGTATTTCATCTCCCCGCCGACCATGCAGAGAGAGGACGTGTTGCCGCAGTGGAAGCCCATGAAGAGATCGTTCGCTTTGTAGGGGCCTATGACCTTTTTTGCTTCCGCGTGCATGTCGTAAGGAACCGTATTGTTGATGTCCAGGAGGGTCGCCGGAAGCTCCGTCGCGCAGGTGGCGATGTATTCGCTCAGGGCGCCGTAGATGTCCACCTCGCAGGAGATTGGGATGCCCCGGGAAGCCATCCGCGA
Organism: uncultured Eubacteriales bacterium; assembly: GCA_964544265.1. GTDB lineage: Bacteria > Acidobacteriota > Aminicenantia > Aminicenantales > Saccharicenantaceae > JALHVH01. Next base: position 9,542 of record CAZJBD010000083.1, on the reverse strand, counting down.
ATTGACGTAGCAGGGGACGAACCCAAAGTAGCTCTCGTAGGCGGGCCAGCACTTATTAGCGAACACAGCATACTCGGAGGCGCCCAGGTTCGCCTCCATGAACTTCTTCAGGGCCACCTCGTACTGGGCCAGTTTTTCGAGAAGGCCGGGGAAGCGGTTGCCCTTTCCCAGCTCCCTGGCCATGTCCCTGGCCACGGCCTTGATCGCCGGTTCGCCCTTGGCTTTAAGAAAGATATCGTAGAGGTCGAGCTCGCTGTTCTCCATGATCTCGACGCCGAGGTCGTAGAGAGGCTTGATGGGCGCGTTGCAGGCCAGGAAGTCCTGCGGCCGGGGGCCGAAAGAGAATATTTTAAGCTTGGCCAGAGCCAGGATAATTCTGGCAACAGGTATGAATCCGGCGATCATGCCGGCGACCTCGGAGGGGATGCCCACGGGGTATTCTGGGATGTAGGGACGGAGCTTTCTGAGGCCAGTATTATAGGACGTGTTGAGCAGGCCGCAGTAGGCGTCGCCGCGCCCGGCAATAAGGTTTTTGCCCGTCTCCTCAGCGGCGGCCGCGAACATGACCGGCCCTCCAAACTTTTGGGCCAGGATCGTCGTGGGACCTTCGGGGCCGAAGTTGCCCAAATAGATGACCAGGGCGTTTACACCCTTGGCCCGGATCTCCTCGAGAGCCTCCATCGCATTTTTCTCGTTCTCGATGATGGTTGCGATCTTGACGATCGGAAGGCCCTTCTTCCGGCATTCCTTGAAGACTTTCTCCCGCCTTTTCCTGGAGAGTTCGATGGGGAAGCAGTCGCGGCTGACGGCCACGATTCCCAGTTTGACTTTCGGCAGGTTCTTCATTTCTTTGCTCCTCCCTTTTTCTGTCCGTAGGTCGCCTGAGGGCCGTGTTTTCTCTGAAAGTGTTTCTCGAGGATGTAGCCCGGCAGAGGGGGCCTGCCCGGGTCTAGGGTCAGGGTCCCCAGGGCTGCCTTGGCCGTCCTTTCCAGGACCAGAGCGTTCTGGGCCGCCTCAGATGGAGTTCTTCCCCAGGCGAAGGGCCCGTGCCCGGCCACCAGAACGGCCGGGGTGCCCAGAGGATCGAGATCAGCGAACCTCTCGAGAATCACCCGGCCCGTGTTGCCCTCATAGTCGGCCTTAACCTCTCTTTTCGTCAAGAAACGGGTGACCGGAACCGGCCCCTGGAAATGGTCGGCGTGGGTCGTCCCCAGGCAGGGGATTTCCTTTGCGGCTTGGGCGAACATAGTGGCGTATTCGCTGTGGGCGTGGACGATGCCGCCGACTCCGGGGAACATCCGGTATAAAGCGAGATGGGTCGGCGTGTCCGAGGAGGGGTTTAGAGTTCCTTCGGCCACCTTCCCGTCAAGCCCGACAAGGACTATATCAGAGGGTTTCAATTCATCATAGGAGACGCCGCTCGGCTTGATGGCGACAAGGCCCTTCTTGCGGTCGATGCCGCTCGCATTGCCGAAGGTCAAAATGATCAGGCCGTACTTGACTAGGTCCAGGTTGGCCCGCCAGACCTCCTTTTTAAGATTTTCGAGCATCATTTCCCCCGTAGGTGTTTGTCGCGAATCTCGAGCAGGTCCTTCATGACGTTGAATAATCCGCCGGAATATTCCTTGCTCCCGAAGGCATCGTGGAGCTGTTTGTAAAGCTTGTAAAGCTCCCCATAGACTGCGTGGGCCTTCGGGTCGGGCTTGAACGTTCTCTTCTTCACTCCAGCCATGGCCGCCTGGGCCTGGCTGAAAGTCGCGTAACCGCCGTTCGCCTCGCCCGCGACGACGGCCCCGGCCATGGCCGAGCCCAAAGCGCAGGTCTGGGCCGAGCGGGCGATCTTCATCTCCTTGCCCGTGACGTCTGCGTAGATCTGCATGACTAGAGGATTCTTTTCGGCGATGCCCCCGCAGTTGATGACCTCCTCGATCGCAACCCCGTATTCCTCGAAACGCTTGATGATGGTCAAGGCCCCGAAGGCCGTGGCTTCGATGAGCGCCCGGTAGATCTCCTCGGGCCGGGTGTGAAGGGTCTGGCCGATAAGGACCCCGGTAAGCCTTTGGTCGACGAGAATGGTCCGGTTGCCGTTGTTCCAGTCAAGGGCGAGAAGGCCGGATTGTCCGGGCTTGAGTTTGGCCGCCTTCTTCGTCAGGACTTCATGGGAGCCCTTCCGGAGTCCTCCGGGTTGGATCTCGTTAACGAACCAGTTGAAGATGTCCCCGACGGCCGACTGCCCGGCTTCAAGCCCCAGGTAGCAGGGAAGGACCGATCCGTCGACAATGCCGCAGAGGCCAGGAATGTCCGGGAGGTTTTCATCCGAGGGCCAGACGCAGACGTCGCAGGTGGACGTGCCTATAATCTTGACGAACTTGCCCTTCCGGACGCCGGAGCCGACGGCCCCCAGGTGGGCATCGAAGGCGCCGACCGCGACGGGGATTGCGGCCCGTAAACCCAGCTTCTTCGACCAGGCGGGGGTGAGCCTTCCCGCGGCGACGTCGACCGGATAGCTCTTTTCATAAAGTCTGTCCCTGAGCGCTCCCAACTTGGGGTCGAGCTTGGACAGGAATTCCTTTGAGGGGAGACCCCCCCAGGCTTCGTTGAACATCGCCTTGTGGCCCGCGGCGCACCGGCTTCTCTTTATCGATTCCGGCCCCGTCGCGCCCGTGAGGACGGCGGGGACGTAATCGCAGCATTCGACCCAGCTCCAGGCGGCGTCGAAAACCGCGGGATCGACCCTGAGGCAGTGGAGGATTTTGCTGAAGAACCACTCCGAAGAATAGGTGCCGCCGCATTTAGCCAGGTACTCCGGGTGCTCCCGGGAGGCTAGGGCCGTGATCTCCGCGGCCTCGGCGTGGCCTGTGTGGTCCTTCCAGAGCCAGGCCATGGCATTGGGATTCCTGCGGAACTCTTTCTTGATGGCTAGGGGGGTACCCCCCCGGTCCACGGGGAGGGGAGTCGAGCCCGTCGTGTCGATCCCGATCCCGACGATGTTTTTAGGGTCAAAGCTCTTATCCCGTTTGCCGGCCATGGCCACCGCCCGCTTGATCGAGGCCTCGATGCCCTTGATGTAGTCGGCCGGGTTCTGCCGGGCCAAGTTGGGATCGGCCGGATCGAGGACGATGCCCTCCTCGCCCGTTTCGTAGCCGTGGATGGCTGTTCCGACCTCGCTCCCGTTCCGCACGTCGACGATGAGGGCCCGGACGGTGTTGGTGCCCAGATCCAGTCCAAGGGCGTATTTTGCTCTTTTCACGGAGTCACATTCCCTTTCATTTTGGATGCGGGCAAAGAAAAATCCAGCCCGTTTATAGCCCGGGAGGCCGTCAAAGTCAAGCCGACCTTCATGTCCATTTTTGCTTAAAATTCTTAGCGCTGCATGAGGGCGAACAAGTATCAGCGGATGCCTACGGCGCCCCGGACGGATTCGATGAGCTTGGCTGAGTCGTAGCCGACGCCGTCCTTGAAGACCATCTCGACCTTCTCGATATCGGCGATATCCTTGGCCGGATTCCCCTTTATCAAAACCATATCGGCCTGCTTGCCGGGCGCCAGCGTTCCAATTTTATCGGCCCGGTTGAGATAAAGGGCTCCGTTCAGGGTCGCGATACGAATAGCTTCAACAGGCGTGAAACCGGCCTCGACCAAAAGCTCGACCTGCCGCTGGTCGCCGAATCCGGGGAGAGCGCCGCCGTAGCCAGTCGGGTCAGGGCCGGCAATGAGCAATCCGCCGGCTTGAACGAAGGCCCGTTCGAACTCCATCTCTTTTTTAAAGACGGCGGGCATGGGCGAATCCTTGGTCTCGCCGACACGGGCCCTCTGGGTCAGGTAGGCGATCCGGATTTCCGGGGCCATGGCCTCGAGAACCCTCGTTTGGAGGGGCGGGCGGCCGGCGACGGCGGTCTCGAAAACCGAAAGAGTCGATGTGACGGCAACCTTGCGGGCGACGAGCTCGCGGATGGTTTCCTGAATCTCGGGGCCCGAGACATCCAGTTTCAGGAGGGACTCCCGAGCTTCCCGGGAAGGGGGACAGAGGTCGGGTTTTTTCCCGGGGGCGAATTCCGTGTCCACGATCAGGCCGTGCTCCAGATTGTCGATCCCCAGGGCCGCCGCTTCGCGAAATCCGATCGAGCAGAGATGACCCGTGATCTTCTTGCCCCGCTTGTGGACCTCTTCGATGACCGCGGCGAGCTCGGTCCGGGAGATATTCGTGTAGGCCTTGAAATCGTCCACACCCGCCTCGTCCCAGTATTGGACCATCTTGCGCGCTTCTTCCGGACCTCGGAGCTCGTGCATCTGCAGGGTGAACGCCCCCCGGCCTTCGAAATAGGGGCTGGTCACGTTCATCTTGGGTCCGGGAACCCTTCCCCGCTCGATGGCCTGCTTCAGGTTGAGCTCGGCGTAGGTTTCGAGGCTGCCCGTCGTCCGGATGGTCGTGACGCCGCAGGCCAGGTACAGGCGCGGCGCGCTGAATTCGAGCGTGTTGTAATGCGCCGGACCGGCCGGGTAGAAGATGTGATTGTGCATGCCCACCAGTCCGGGGATGACGGTGTAATCCCGGAGCTCCAGAACTTTGGCTCCCGGCGGAATGGTTGTCTGGGCCGCGTCGCCGATGGCTTGAATTTTCCCCGCCGAGACGACAACCGTTTGGTCCTCGCGCGCCGGAGCGCCCGTCCCGTCGATAACCCGGACGTGAGTCAGAGCAAACGCAGGATCTTCGACCGTGACAAAGGATTTGACTCCGGGCGAAAGGGCCTGGGGAGCCTGGGCGGCCAGGGTCAAGACGATAAAGAGCAAAGAAAGATACAATAAGGCTTTACGCATTTGTGACCTCTCGTTTTTTCCCCGCTTCATGGAGGTGTTATCTCTTGGGCACGATCTCGATCCAGTAGCCGTCCGGATCGGTGATGAAATAGATTCCCATGCCCGGGTTCTCGTAAGCGATGCAGCCCATCGACTCGTGAAGCTCGTGGGCCGTTCGGAAGTCGTCGGCCTGGAAGGCCAGGTGGAATTCGTTCTCCCCGAGGTCGTAGGGCTCCTTGCGGTCCCGGAGCCAGGTCAGCTCCAGCCTGTGCGGCGTTTCGCCGTCGCCCAGGAACACAAGGATGAAGGTCCCGTCTTTGGGCGTGATTCGGCGGGTCTCCTCAAGACCCAAGGCTTTCTTGTAGAAGGCCAGGCTTTTATCGAGGTCAAGGACATTAAAATTATTGTGGGCGAATTTGAATTTCATGATTTTTTTCTCCGTTCCTATAATATACAATATATCAGCCAAGCCATGAAAGACTTTTCAGGAGAGGAGGGCCCATGAGAGTTCGCTATGATCACTATTGGACTGCGGTTTTATTGACCTTTATCCTGTCTCTCGCCTTGGTCGGTCTCGCGTCCTACGGCCAGGGCAGCTCGGATATCGACCCGCTCAAAAACTTCGTGTTCCGGCCCCTGGGGCCATATCGGGCCGGGTCATGGGTGACCTCGTTTGCCGTCCCCGAGACTCCTGCCCGGGCTCACCTCTTCACGTTCTACGTGGGAACCCGGAACGGAGGGGTCTGGAAGACCGTAAACAACGGCACGACCTTCGAGCCGGTCTTCGACGGGCAGGAGGCGCTCTCCATAGGCGACGTGGCCCTGGCCCCTTCCAACCCGGACATCGTTTGGGTCGGGACGGGAGAAGCCTACTGCGCCCGGAGCTCCAGCCACGGCGACGGCGTCTACAAGTCCACCGATGCGGGCAAGACCTGGGCGAACATGGGCCTCCGTGATTCACACCATATCGCAAGAATCCTCGTCCATCCCGCGAATCCCGACATCGTTTATGTCGCTTCAATGGGACACCTGTTCTCGTCGAACGAGGAGCGCGGCGTCTTCAAGACGACGGATGGCGGTAAGACCTGGCAAAAAATCCTTTATATAAATGATAAGGTCGGAGTCGTCGACCTGGCCCTCGTCCGGAAAGACCCGGAGGTCCTTTACGCCGCGTCCTATGAAAAGACTCGTTTCCCCTGGCATTACGAGCCAGGCGGCCCGGAGAGCGGCATCTACAAAACAACCGACGGCGGCAAGGCCTGGGCCAAGCTCGGCGGCGGACTGCCCGTGGGCAAGATCGGCCGCATCGGCTTCGACATCTTCCAAAAGAATCCGGACATTCTCTACGCCATCGTCGAGAACGCCAACATGAGGCCGCCCACGGCCCGGGAAATCGAACGGGCCAAGCGTCGGGGTGTCGAGGCGAAGCCGCGCACTATCGGGGGCGAAGTCTATCGGACCGATGACGGAGGCAAGACCTGGCGCAAGGTCAACGCCGAGGGCACGGAGGAGGCGTTCGACAAGGCCCCTTATTCCTTCAACGAGCTCCGCGTGGACCAGCACGATCCGGATAAGCTCTACATCACCGCCCAATCGCTGGCCAGCTCTGCCGACGGCGGCAAGACCTGGCATGGCATTTCCTGGCCGTCGGACGGCCTTTTTCAGAAGGCCTTCGGCGACTGGAGAACCCTGTGGGTCGATCCCGAGGACCCGGACCGCTTGATCTTCGGCTCCGACGGAGGGGTGAACATCTCCTACGACGGCGGTAAGACCTGCCATCACTTCTATAACATCCCGCTCGGCGAGTTCTATGCCGTCGGCGTGGACATGGAGGATCCCTACAACGTCTATGGCGGGCTGCAGGACCACGACTCCTGGAAAGGCCCGACGAACGGCTGGTCGGGAGAGGTCAGCCTGTCGGACTGGGTGACGGTCGGCGGAGGCGACGGGATGTACAACTGCATCGACCCGACCGACAGCCGCTGGCTGTATAACAATCGGGAAATGGGCTCGATGTGGCGGCTGGACCAGAAGCTCGGCGTCCAAACGTTCATCACTCCAAAGCGCGAGAAGGAGGCTGAGGCCGCGCGTTTCAATTGGACGCCGCCCATCGTCCTTTCGCCTCACAATCCGGCGACCGTTTACACGGCGGCCCAGGTCGTCTTCCGGTCTCTCGACCGCGGCGACCACTGGGCCGAGATCAGCCCCGACCTGACGACAAACGACAAGAAGCGGCAGGGCGGAGCGGGCTTCATCTTCTTCTGCACGATCACGACGCTTGCGGAATCGCCCGTAAAACCCGGAATCCTTTGGGCCGGGTCGGACGACGGAAAGGTCCAGGTGACGACAAACGGCGGCGTGAGCTGGACCGATGTGACGGTGAAGCTTGCGGCCGCCGGCGCCCCGGCGGGGATGTGGGTTAGCCGAGTATTTGCCTCGTCCTACGACGCGGGCACGGCCTTCGTGGCCAAGACGGGCTTCAGAGAGGACGTGGAAACGGCGCATATCTATAAGACAGCTGACTTCGGCGAGACCTGGACCCGCAT
>CAZJBD010000083.1:0-2099 GCA_964544265.1 uncultured Eubacteriales bacterium | reverse complement strand
GACAGCCATCTCTCGACTCCCAATGAGCCTGACGCGGTCGTCATCAACTACTGGCTGAAGGCCAAGCCCAAGGGCAAGGTCAATCTCACCGTGGCCACGCCGTATGGCGAGGTCGTCGGAGAAATTGAGGGCAAGGCCGAGCCCGGCCTCAACACGGCCCTCTGGAACATGCGTCTCAAGGAGGAGGGCGAGCGTGAGCCCTGGATGGAAGAGTTTGACCGCGGGCGGCTCGTCGAGCCCGGCGAATACGTGGTAACGCTGGAGGTGGATGGGAAGAAATGGACTCAGAAGGCGCTCATCCTGAAGCGGACCGGCTGGTCCTTCGGGCCTCATCCTGCGACGATCAAGGGAGCAGTAGAGAACTAATAGACCGCCAAAATATCAAGACCAGCAGATTGCAGCAGGACGAATGGAGTGATCATTGAAGAACAAGATAGTCCTGGTGATGATGCTCTCTTTGATGACGGCCCTGACGGCAGTCCGTTCTCAGGACGCCGGGGCAAAAGATTATCCGCTGAAGCCGGTGTCTTTCACCCAGGTCAAAGTCACGGATGATTTCTGGGCGCCGAGGATCGAAACGAACCGGGCGGTCACCATACCTTTTATTTTCAAGCTATGCGAGGAGACCGGCCGCATCGACAACTTCGCCATCGCCGGCGGTCTGATGAAGGGAGAATACAAGGGCGAAAGGTACAATGATACGGACGTCTACAAAACCATCGAGGGCGCTTCCTATTCCTTGGCCGTCCACCCGGACGCAGTGCTGGATGCCTACCTGGACTCTTTGATCGTGAAGATCGCGGCGGCCCAGGAGCCGGACGGATACCTATTCACGGCCCGGACCGCGGACCCGGCCCACTCCCAGCCCGGAATTGGCGCCGAGAGGTGGGTGGAAGAGAACGTCAGCCACGAGCTCTACAACGCCGGTCATCTTTACGAAGCGGCGGTCGCCCATTTCCAGGCTACGGAAAAGCGGACGCTCTTCGACGTGGCCCTCAAGAACGCCGATCTCGTCGCCTCGGTCTTCGGCCCGGATAAAAGGCATGGTTTTCCCGGCCACCAGGTGATCGAGATGGGGCTGGTCAAACTCTTCAGGGTCACGGGAAACCGAAAATATTTGGATTTGGCCAAATACTTCCTGGATCAGCGAGGCCACGACGTCAAGCTTACGATCTATCCCCCGGGTTCAAGGTTCGCGATCTACAACGATGCCGAGCAGATCCAGGCCCACAAGCCCATCTTCGAGCAGGCCGAAGCTGTGGGGCATGCCGTCCGGGCGGTCTATATGTATTCCGGCATGGCCGATATCGCGGCCTTGACAGGTAGCGAAGAATACATAAGGGCCGCGGACCGTTTTTGGGATAATGTCGTTGGGAAGAAGATGTCCATAACCGGCGGCATCGGGGCGCGGCACGAACGCGAATCCTTCGGCGTCGATTACGAGCTTCCCAACCTTACGGCCTACAATGAAACCTGCGCCTCCATCGGCGGCGCCTTCTGGAACTTGAGAATGTTCCTCCTCCATGGCGACGGGAAATATCTCGACGTCATGGAACGGACGATCTACAACGGCCTGATCTCCGGCGTATCCCTCGACGGGAAGGCCTTTTTCTATGCCAATCCCCTCCAGGCGGATGCCAAGTTCGAGTTCAACCAAGGCCTGAAGACCCGGGCTCCCTGGTTCGAAACGGCCTGCTGTCCGGGGAATATCGCACGCTTCATCCCGTCTTTTCCGGGATATATTTATGCGACGAAAGGCGATACCATTTACGTCAACCTGTTCGTCGGAAGCACGGCGAAGGCTGACCTCGGGACTTGTCCGGTGACCTTGCGCCAGGAAACGCGCTATCCGTGGGAAGGGAAGGTCAGGATCATCGTGGAGCCGGAAAAAGAATCCAAATTCGCCGTTTCAGTCCGGATACCCGGTTGGGCGCTTGGCCGGCCGATCGACGGAACTCTGTATCAGTATGAACCAGAAGCGGGAAAGGCGGGAGCCCGGGGAACCGCAAATCCCGGTCCCACTCTCAAAGTTAACGGAACATCCGTGCCGCTGGCCGTCGATAAGGGGTTCGTCAGCCTTGAAAGGGTTTGGAAGAAAG
>CAZJBD010000082.1:0-11078 GCA_964544265.1 uncultured Eubacteriales bacterium | reverse complement strand
TGGTTCCTCAGGACGATTTTCCAGGCTTCGTCCAGGTCCCGTTCCGGATAGTAGTCTCGGTATCCGGATGTCACGGCCAAGGCCGAGAATCTTTCTGCGTTGAGAAGCAGGGTTTCGGCTTTCCTGTTGTTCTTCTTGGTCGCTGCCTGGGTCGTGTAGCAGGCCGGGAACGTGAAATTCAATTCTTTTGCGACAGCAGGAAATTGAAGCCCTGAAGATTCGAGCTTCCGAAAGTATGTTTCCGGCACGCCGAATTTCATCTTCGGCTGGGACCCGTCGCTCTGAAACCGCCTATAGGCCTCGACGTCGCCATCTCTCGGACCCCCTCCGTGGTCGCCTTCGCCGTAGAGGATCAAAAAATCTTTGGCCGGAGTTTGCCCGGCCGCTGGGCTCAAGGTGTCCGAGAGGCCGTTCTTTAGATTGAAGTTATACCATCCCTGGGGGACATAAGAAAGGACCTTGGAACCGTCCTTCCCTTCCCACCAGAAGATCGGCTTGTTCTCCGGGGCGCAGCGCCCGAAGATATAATACCCGATGCCCGCTTCCCTGAATACCTGGGGAAGCTGCCAAGAATGACCGAATGAGTCGGGATTCCAACCGACCGTAACATCCTTGCCGAACTTTTCCAGGAAATACCTCTTGCCGTAAAGAAGCTGGCGGGCCAACGATTCTCCGTCGGGCATGTTGAGGTCGGGTTCAACCCACATCCCGCCGACCGGGACCCAGGTCCCTTTTTTCACCATGCTCCTGATCTCTTCGAAAAGGGGCGGGTTGATTTTCTCTATCGCTTCGTAAACCGCCGGTTGGCTCTGAGCAAAGGTTAGCCCCGGCATTTTTCTCATTTGGGTGAGCGTTCCTCGGAACGTATGGACAGCGATCTCATGGACCGTCTCTTCCCAGCGCCAAAGCCAGCTCAGGTCGATATGGGCATGGCCGATGAGGTGGGCCGTGTACTCGCGAGGATTTCTTAGTTTCGAAACCGTGTCCTTTTTATTTTCATCGGCGGCGCCGATTCCGACATCAATAAAGAAAAAACTGAAGAAGAATCCAAGGATGATGATATGGCACTTTCGTTTTAAGCCCATATTTGCCTTCCCCTTTCTTACAGCGTTTAGAGCCCGCTCGGAAAATAAATTGCCGGCAATGCACGCACTCCGCGGCAAACGCGCACGAATCCCGTCGACCCGGCCTCCTTTTACCCTTTCTTAAGCTCCGAAGTGCAGTTCGGGCACCTGACCGCCTTGATGGAGATCGTCGTGAAGCAGTAAGGGCACTCTTTCGTCACCGGCTCAGCGGCAGGAGCGGGGGCTTCGGCCTTTTTCCTCAGCCGGTTCATGCTCCGCACAAGAAGGAAAAGGACGAAAGCGACGATGAGGAAGCTTATGATGCGGGTCAGAAAAAGCCCGTAGTTAAATGTGACCGCCCCGGCGGCTTGGGCCTGGGCGAGTGACGCGTAGGGCCCCCCGGCCGCCTTGCCCGCCGCGAGGACCACATAAAGATTGGGAAAGTCGACATTTCCCAGAAGAAGACCGATGGGAGGCAGCAGGATGTCCGAAACAAACGACGAGACGACGGCTCCGAACGCGGCCCCGATGATGATGCCCACCGCCATGTCGAGCACACTCCCCTTCATGGCGAACTCCCTGAATTCCTTTAGCATTTTCCCCTCCTTAATTTTCCGTTTCTGTTTTTTGGGGACCCATTTCGACGGGAAGGCTATCGATGTTGCTCCACTCGCTGAAGCCTCCGTCGTAATTCTTGACCCTCGGAAATCCCAGGATGTATTTCAGCGTGAAGTAGACATGGGAGGCTGTTTGTCCCTGACCGCAGGAGACGATGATCGTTTTCTCCCGAGTGACTCCCATGTCGGCGTAGTTTTTTCTAAGAACTTCGACGTCCTTCCATGTCCCATTATTGTTGAGGTCTTCGATCCAAAAGTGGTGGATAGCACCTTTGATATGGCCCTTGCGCTTCCAGGAGCCTTTTTCGCCGGAAAATAGCTCGATCGGCCTGATATCAAGGAGCACGCTCTTGGCGACGTCGCGGTTCTTGACTTCATCGAAGCTGGCCCGGACATCGGGGTCCGTTTCCGCTTTCCATTCGTACCTGACCGGCTTGATTTTGGGGTATTCCTGAGTGAGCGTGCGACCCTGCTTCTTCCAGCCTTGGAACCCCTCCTGCAGGATAGCCCAGGACCGGTGTTTGATATAATCAAGGGCCCAAACCATGTAGGTGGCCCGATAATGGTTGATCTCGGAATAGATGATGACCGTCGTGTCGCGTCCGACACCCATTTCTCCTAGGAGCTGGGCGAGGACGGAGGGCGGCATCAATTTGCCTGGAACTCCCTTGTCTGGCCAATGGAGGGTTTCTGAATCCAAAAAAACAGCTCCTGGGATATGGGTTTCCCAATAATCCCGGATGTCTCCCCTCATGTCGATGATCCTGACGTTCGGATTCGTCAGGTTGGCCGCCAGCCATTCGGGCTGAACAAGATGCGATGAGGACTCCTGGCCCCCGGCCGCAACCGTCCAGGTCAAAGCCAAAACCAGGGCGAGGACCGCCTTGGAAGAATTCATGAATGATTGAGCCTTTGACACGTTCGTCTCCTTTTTGGACGCCTCCGTCGTTACTTCTTTAGCAAAGGGAATGAGGAGATCCGCAACCTTGCGCAGCCCATCGGGATGAGAATAATATCCTCCTCCTCGGTATTGGCGGCCACTGGGCTCGGCGGCAGCTTTCCGACCATGCGGCCATCGGCCGTCCAGGAAGGAATCTTCCTAGCCCTTGCCTTGAGGACAATGGGCGAGGCTTCCGGCTCGAACGGCTGATCGACGGTTTTCTTCCGGCTTTCGATTCGGATCGTCGCGGCCGGGTCGAGCGCATCGACGACCAGCCCATAGTTCCAGGCCGTCGTGGGCAGGAGCTCAAGAGCAGGCCATTCGTCCGTGCCCCCGTAGCGCCGCCACTTCTCTCCGATTTTTAATGAATACCAGAGCGGTCCTCTTCGAACGGATACGGAGTTGCCGACCGTCGGCCAGGTCTGGACCGCGATCCGCGGGCAGAACTCAAGCCTCAACCTGTCCTCTCCCTTCCAAGTCCGTTTGATGACCAGGTATTCTCCGGGACGGGGCTCCGTATCCAGAAGTTTCCCGTTAAGGCTGATCAATCCTCCATCCCACCAGGATGGAATCCGCAGATATAATGGGAATTCAACGGCCTTAGCCATCTCCATAATGAAATCAACGACGTCTCCGAAAGGATATTCTGTTTCCTCCGAGATCCGGACCTCCACGCCGTCCCTCACTCTAGCCGTTACCGAGGAAGGGGCAAAGAGCGCCGCGGCCAGTCCGTCATCCGACGTCCCCATCCAGAGGTGCTCGGCGAAATACGGCCAGCCGAAGGCCACGTTATGCTGGCAGCATCGATAGCTCCAAGGATCGTAAGAGACCAGCGTTCCGCTGTTCTGAAAATCATGTTCCCCCGTGCTGTCACAGGAGATGAGATTCGGCGCCGTAAGGTAATGAAGCCCCTTCAGGTCGGGTGTCATCGAAGCAGGAAGGGAATTGAATGCAATTTCCTCGCACCGGTCGGAATATCTTGCGTCGCCGGTAATCTTGAGGAGAGACTCGAAGCTGGACATAAACTCGACCATCGAGCAGGTCTCGGCGCCCTGACGCGGGTCCCCATATCCGGGGCGGATGTTTTCATCCGCCCCGAACATCCCTCCGGGCTGACGGCCATAGGCTTCCATGATTTGTTTATAATTGGCTTCTACGGCATCGATGAGCGCTCTGTCCTTCGCCTGCTGATAGTAGATCCCCGGTTCACGGATGCCCATGGCGATATTCACGCCATGATAAAACGAGCTTTCCTCCCAGTTCTTGTCTCTCTGGTCGCTCAGGACGGATGAAGTCCAGTCAGAAGTCCTCTCGTGCAGCCTTCGGCCCAGGCCGAGGAGGAAACTTTCTCCGGTCCGGTTATAGAGCCAATAGACGACCTCCAGGTTATCGCCCCCCCTGAGCTTCTGCCAGCTCCCGGGAAGGAGGTCCTCGTCAGCAAGTTCGTTTTCATAGCGGAAATAGCGGGTCATGAACGGAAGAACCCTGTCATCTCCGGTTGCCTCGTGGTAGCTCCTCAGGGCATAAAGCATAACCATGTTAGGCCAGAGGTCGTGATTCTCCTTGTTTTCAGGGGGGCCGAAATAGCCGTCGGGCTGCTGGCTTCTGAACGCCAGCTCAAGCCATCTTTTGGCTCTTGAGATGATTCCCTGATCCTTCAGGATGTAGCCCAAGTCGCCGAAGCCCTTGAGCCAGTAAGGCATCTCTTCCCAACCCTTGCCTTTGGAGGTGATCCAGCCGCTATCGTCCTTGAGGAACCGGCTGATTTCTTCCAACCGGCCCGTGAACCCATCGCGCATGAGCCGGAGCTGACCAAGGAGCCATCCCTTGGGCTCGATGGATCCGATAGGCAGTTTAACGAGGGGGCTTACGAGCAAAGGCGCCCGGTTGGAGACATAATGATGGTTTGCTCCAGCGAACGGAGGGGTTTTGACGACTGAGATAGCAGCCGTTTTTTTATCCGCTCCCGGGCTTCCGGTAGGGGCCGATACGGCAAGGAGGGCGACGATAAACATGAACATCTACCTAAGCCTCATGCCCTTTTCTTTCGGCTTGCGGCCGACGTATCTGGCCGGCCGCTTTCCTTGGGGGCCCGAAGGCCCTCATCGTTTATATAAGTCAAAAATGCGATAATTTCAAGTTAGCAATTCTAAATTTGACCGGTTTAGAACCTTATGTTATTTTGGCCGGGAGGCTTCCTTGCCCATCGTCTTCAAGGTCGCCGGCGAGTTTCGTTTACCGCCTGGGCCTGACGGTCGTCATCTCGCAGCTGGGCTGGTGGGGAACGATCGCCATCGGCTTCATTCACTGTCATATCGAGCACGTGGTCCAATGGCCGAAGAACCCGTGGCTATTTATGGTCGTCATCGCCGCTTTCTACTGCGGGGCTTATCTCACTGGGAAATTTATCTTCCGAAAAAAGGGATGATCCGCCTGGCCCGGTATTCGACGGTTCCGTCGATCATTTAAACCAAAAAGGAAAGCTGCTATTTCCCTCGGTGGTAAATATCTCTATGATCTTCCCGTTCCTTAGGTCGAGCGTGTAGAGCTGGTAGGCGTTCTTCCCTTTTTCCTTGCGGCTCGAAGAGAACACGATCATATCGCCCGAAGGCGAGAAGCACGGATAATAGTCATAGAACTCCCGCCGGCCGGGGGTCATGTTCTTTTTGCCGCTGCCGTCCGTATTCATGATGAAAACGTCCCCGAGCCCGTCGTCATCGTGGCAGACATACGCGATCTTGGTTCCGTCGGGAGAGACCTTGGGACGGCAACTCCCTTTTTTTGTCAACTCGATGTATTTTCGGGTGGGGATGTTGTACTTGGCCACAAGCCAACCCAGAAAAACCTTCCCGGTGAAGAAGATCTCGTCTCCGGCGGGGTTCGAAAAAGCAAGGGCCGTGGTGCTGAACGGCGGATCAGGTAGCAGCGGCGTTGAAATCCTTGTCGCGATATCCAAGGCCATCGTCATAAATTTATTCTTCTTGACCTCAAGGTCATAATAAATCTGCCTGCCATCCGGCCCCCAGGAGGGAGCCGTTTCGTTGCGGGGATCGCTCGTCAGGCGCTGGACCGCAAGGCTTCTTAGGTCCAGAAGGTAGATGTCGTAGCTTCCGGCCCGGTTCGAACTGAAAACGATCCGCTCGCCTTTCTGATCGGGCACAGGCCATTCGTCGGAGGCCGAATCTTCCGTCAGTTTCGTCAAGCGGTTTCCGGTCAGGAGGTAGATATCATCATTCCCACCAAAATTTGAGTTGAAGACGATCCTGTTGTCGCTATCGAAGCGAACAGTCTGCGACGCAACTCCAATCGGCAGGAACAGCAGAAACAAACATAAGAGCGTCCACAGCTCCTTGGATGACCGTCCTTTCATCATGATACCATTGTAGGGCCAAAGTGGCGCGGTTTCAATAGGCCCGGCCCGGATCGAATTGACGGTCGCCCTTGGGAAAGATATAATAGCGGACTTCCGTTCGGAGGAATTTATGAGACGCTGGAAGTTGCTGTTCACGATCTTCGCCGTCACCTTTACCACGATCCTGACCGAGGTCCTCCTGACCCGCGTCTTCTCCGTGGTCTACTTCGGACAGTTTGCCTTCCTCATCATCTCGTTGGCCCTCTTCGGCTATGGTCTAAGCGGAGTCTTCCTGGCCCTTCGCAAGCTCTCTCAGCAGAAAGACCAGGCCGGCCAGCTATCCCGCTATCTCCTGATGTTCGTCATCTCCCTCCCTCTGGCTTACAAGGCGACTTTGATCTTCACAATCGACTTTCTCAACCTTTTCGCGCCCTTTTACAACCTCATCTTCCTCATCCTGACTTTTCTGGTTCTGCTTCTTCCGTTCTTTTTCGGGGGCGTCGTGTTGGCCCTGATCTTTTCCACCTACTCGGAAAGTATCGGCCGACTTTATTTCGTTGATCTCGTTGGGGCCAGCCTCGGATCCCTGGCCATCATCCCCCTCATCCCGTGGCTTGGTCCGAACCGGATCCTGATCCTTCTTTTCTTCCTTCTGACCTTGGCTTGGTTTTTCCTGGCCCGGGGCCGCCGGGTCGTCCGGATCGGAGCATTTAGCGTTTTGATCGTCGCTTTTGCCGCACTTTTCCTTTTTGAAAACAAGGCCTTTCCGATCGTCCCCAAGACGATCAAGCGCCAATATAACACCCAGCTCGAGAAAAACGTTATCGAATATAGCAAGTGGAGCACGATCGACAAGATCGACGTGGCCCCATGGGGGGGCAGACGCAAGGTCATCTGGATCAATGGGGGCACGATGCAATCGCTCATCAGGAAATTCGACGGCGACCTGACCCGTTTGAAAAAGATCGAATGGGACCAGGCTTCCCTGCCCTTCCAGGTGGCCCGGAACGGCTCCGCGGTCATCATCGGCTCGGCCGGAGGCTATGAGGTCCTCTGCGCCCTGTCGCACGGTTTCAAACTCGTCGTGGCCATCGAGATGGACCCGGTCATCTGCAGCCTGCTCAAAAACGAATACGCCGATTTCAGCGGCAGGATCTTCCATCTCCCTCAGGTCAGCCTCCTGGCCGACGAAGGGCGGAGCGCTCTCAAACGCATGAAGAGGAAATTCGACGTCATCCAGATGGTCAACTCCCACAACGCCGACTTTCTCCTTTCGGGCGCGCTCAGCATTTCCGAGACCTATATCTACACGGTGGAGAGCTTCAAGGACTACTGGGAACACCTCCAACCCGACGGATTCGTTTATATCCTGCATTGGAACGGAGAGAGGCTGTTCGCCACGGCCCTTAAAGCCTTGCAGGAAATGGGGATCGAGCATCCGGAAGAAAAGTTCTTCGTTATCCAGGATCCCGGAGGATTTAATTGCTTTATCCTTAAGAAAGGCGCATTTACCACCCAAGATTACGAGACTCTTAAGGCCTCCGTCGCTCCGCCCGAGGAGATCGTCTATTCGCCCGATACACGACTGGACAATCTTTACTACGCCATGATGGCCGACCTGGCCGGGACGGTGAGGAAATCATCGGTCAACATCGCCCCGGTCTACGACAACTCCCCTTATTTCAACCAGCCGAACCGCATCGGCCAATTCCGATTCCGGAACCTTGAGGTCCGGGGCATGGCTCAAAGAGTCGTTCGTTACGCAATCGTCTATTCGAACTCCGTCTACCTGTCCATTTTTATCCTGTCCGTGTCCTTTTCATTATTTTTTATTTTCCTGCCCTTGCGCCGGAGACGGTCGGAAGGCGGCCAGAAGCCGCTCATCTTCTATTTCTTCTTTATCGGCCTGGCCTTCATCATGGTCGAGATCATTTTCATCAAGCTCTTCCAACTTTTTCTGGGCAGTCCAGCCATCTCCATCTCGATCATCATATTCTCCCTCCTGGTCTCCTCCGGCGTCGGGAGCCTTCTGACAGAGCGCCTCTTTCGCCCGCTTGGGAAGCGAATGATCCCGGCCTTCGCGCTTTTTTTGGCCGCGCTCCTCTCGTTTTACGGCCTGGTCTTGTTCGCTCTTTTAGAACGCCTGCTTTTCCTAGGATTCCCCTGGCGCGTCCTGTTTTCCTTTGCCCTGATATCCTTGGCCGGATTCTTCATGGGCGCCTTCTTCCCCGAGGGCATCAGGCGTTTGGGAGAAAAAGATAAGACGATGATCGGCTGGGCGTGGGGAGCGAACTCGTTTGCTACAGTCCTCGGATCGATCGTGGCCGTGATTGTCTCTATCAACTGGAACTTCACCGCCGTGCTTATCTTGGCGGCACTGTCTTACCTCGCGGCTGGTTTCTTCAGCACGAGGCGGGAAAAAGTGAAAGCGGCTTGATCCTCATTTGATATAGCCCAAGGACTTCAGTTCTTCAATCTTCTTCCGGTCGCGCTCGGTGTCTTCCTTTCGGGGCAGGTGTTTCATTTTGGTGTAAACCGTGGTCTGGACCGGCCGCTTGGACGTCAGGGCCTCCAGAAGAGGCCTTCCGTCCATGTCCCGGCCTATGGGCAGGCCCATGAGATAGAGGATCGAGGGAGTGATATCGTAAACCGTAGCTCGGATCTCGGCATTGCGTTTCACGTCAGGCCCCAGCATCATCAGGATGCCGTCCGGCGGCGGTATCCCCGCAGGAAGTCCGTAATGGTTATAGCCCTTGGTTGTCAGCCGGAACCCGTGGTCTGAGGCGATCATGAAATAGGCGTTTTCTCTAACCGCCCGGTTGTAAATCTTTTCCAGCATGGCCTCCTTGTCCTTCAGCAAGGGCAGGGAGACATCCGCCATCTTGAGGTTGAATTCAGCCAGTTCTTCCGCGGATGGTTCTCGTTTCTCGATCAGTGCGTCTATGCGGTCATGGTATTCTTTGTCCAAGAACAGCGTTCCGAAATGGAAAAAAACGTCGGGAAACCGATAGTAACCCAGAAATAAGTCATAATCATTCTCCTCCAGGTAGCGCTCTATGAGGAGGTCCTCGATGCGGTTATAGACCAAAAACGAATTCCAAGCGCCCAGGATAGGGACCCTGCCGGTGTCCCCGCCGTAACGCTCCCGGTATTGGAGGAGATAATCGGGAATCCCCATTTCACGAACAAGCCGCGGGTATCTGAAGGCCCCCTCCCGTTCTAAGCGACCGAAATATTCAAGAAGTCCCTTATACTCAAGCCTTGGATAGACCGTGTCCGAGAAGTCCCCGGTATCATCTTTGCGGGAGAAGCTCCGGAGGAGGGTCGGAGCGAAAGAATCAGAAACCATGACGCCTTTGACGGCGTCCGGCGGGTCGGTGACAAACCAGCCCAGGACGACACTTCGGCGGCCCTTTTCGTCCATAATTTCCCATATCGATGGCGCCTTTTTTTCGGAGCTCGAATAGGGGACCTGGATTTTTTGCTTATTTACATAGGCCCAATCGACGATCCCATGCTTGAGCATGCTTTTGCCTGTCGCGATGCTAGTCCAAACCACGGCCGACAACGTCGGATCAAACGTCTGCAACCGTGCCCAGGCTCCGTTCTCTTTTAATTTTTTGAAAACGGGGAGCTTGCCCTGCTCGATCAAGGGATCGAGGATATCCCAGGTTGCGCCGTCCAATCCGATAAAGTAGACGCGTGGAGTCCGGCTTCCCCCCCGACAGGAGATCATCCCACCTGCAAAAAACAACAGGCATACGATCGCGACCGCTCCCCGCATGATTAAGGCTGTCTTTTTTCTTTTGTTCATCGAATATACCCCAGAGTGCGAAGGTCCTCGTCGGCTTTTTTCTTCTGCTCCTCGTTGAGCTCGATCTTGCCCTTGTCCCCCTCTCTTTTCCGGGTCGCTGCGGCCTGCAGAAACCGGCTGGCTTCGCCGAGTAATTGCCGAAGGGCCGGATGGCTGCGGGCTGCCAGATTGCGGGTCTCCCCGGGGTCCCGCCTCAAATCATAAAATTCCATCTTTTCATAGGGGAAGGGTAATCCCACGTGGGTATAAGATATTTTTTCGGAAGGATTATAGATCAGTTTATATTCGCCTTTGACGGCCGCGACGATCTTCGAATCGTCGGCTTCGCCATAGAGAACGCGTTCGCGGAAATGCTCCCGACGGCCATTGAGAAGATCCAACAGCGAGAGCCCCGAGAAAACGCCGGGGTTCGGCGATCCGGCATAATAATGATGGATCGTGGGGAGAATGTCGATGATGGAAACATTTTCGTCGACAACCCGCCTCCCTCTCTGGCCCGGGAACTTGATAAGGAGCGGAATTCTCAAGGCCGAGTCATAGAGCGAAGGACTATGATAGAAGAACTTGTGATGGTCATAGAGCTCTTCTCCGTGGTCGGCCGTGATGATGATCAGCGTATTATCCCATAATCCTTTCCGTTTGAGGTTGTCGAAAAAATTCTTGAGGAGTGAATCGACATAATAGAGGGCGCCGCCATAAAGGCGGCGGACGGCTGCGATATCCTCGGGACCGCACGGTTTCTTTCCGAGCATCATATCGTTGGTTTTATACCTTTGATAGACGTAGCCGGGATTCTTCTGCTCAATGATCTTCATGACCCATTGGGGCGGGGCATAATTGTCATGGCATCCCCAAAGGTGGTACCAGTGGAAGAAAGGGGCATCGGCCGGCTCCGAAAGTCTTTTCCAGGCGAAATCGAGGATCTTGGCGTCGTCTTTGAAGAAATGGTACTTATCCTCGAATCCTGGGATATTCAGGGGGTAGGCGTTGGCCGTGATCGAAAACGTGTCGAAGCCGAGGCCGCGCATCAGGGTCCCGATGGATCCCCCGGCCGTTTCAAGGTAAGTCCGGTTCTGAGTCACCCCATGTTCGAAGGGGTACTTCGAAAGATGTAAAGCGGAGAGAGCAGGCCAGGTGGCGGCTTCGACCGTCCTGGCGTTTAGAAAAATTACGGCATTTTCCGCAAAGCGGTCGATCTCCGGTGAATAGCTCAGGTCGGGAGGGTGTCCCGAGAGCTTACGGTAGACGCCGAGATAATCTCTGCGCAAGGCATCGATGCTGATGATCAGCA
>CAZJBD010000081.1:0-11203 GCA_964544265.1 uncultured Eubacteriales bacterium | reverse complement strand
AGAACGAAGCCATTACTGTCTTTACGTTACGCTCCAGGAACTTTTCGTTGACAGAAGAAAACTGACCCCTGATCTTGTTGAATCCTTTCGGCAGGCGATGAGCCTCCGGGAAACGGCGGATTACCGGAGCGATTTCTCTGAAGAGGGGGCGCGCCTCGTTACAGAAAGCGCAGAACGCTTTCTAAAAAAAGCAATAGGGGTCCTAAATTAATTGCGAAATTCGGGGGACACAATCCGACGATCAAACTCGGGGGACACGAACCGAATTTCAGAAAACTTGGATCATGTCCCCTCTCGGTCATGTCCCCCGAATTCCTATCTTCCGAATCCCAGGATAAGCTATTTGCCCAGTTCGGCTTCTTTAATCCCTGCGACCTTCAAAAAGTGCCTCAGGAGCCCGTCTTCAGAGGTTTGTTGCCATGTACTGGAACAGAAATCCTTTCTATTCGGCCTTCTTTGATATAGATGTAATGACTGCCCCTGACGCGGGCCAGCTTCCAGCCGTTTTTTTCGAGGATGCGCGCAAGTCCCCTTCCAGATAGCTCCTTCATATGGCTATTTCCATGACCTGGTCGTCTTTTTTTAGGCGGACCGCTTTGGTATCTACGGATAAGCAGGCCTCCACGGCTTCGCGGACGTTCGTCAGAAGCTCATCCATCGTTTCGCCCTGGGTTGCGCAACCTGGAACCGAAGGGACCTCCGCCCAGTATCCCCCCTCCTTGGCTTTGTGAATGATTACCTTGAGTTTCATTGGTATTTTCCTTGCCATTGTCACTTCCTCCAAATTATACCGGCGAATAAGGATGGTTTCAAATAATGAAGACGTCTATGGTTCCGCGGTTTTCTCGCGAAGACCAAATTCAGGGGACACGATCCCAATTCCAGAGAATTGGGTCATATCCCCTCCCGGTCATATCCCCCCGAATTTCTAGTCCGCCGCCCAATTTGGGGGGACATCCAGGACGCCGGTCAGTCTCCTTTCCCACTTGAGAGCCCAAAATAACTTGATTTTCTCAGAAAAATGAGTAAAAATACTCGCATGGTTGAGTAAATCAATCATTCCTGAGAGGAAAGGATGTTTAAAAGGCCTCAGTTCAAGGCGCTCTTCGACAGATTACAGGAACCGCGGCGATTTATCCAGGTCCTATCAGGTCCAAGGCAATCTGGAAAAACCACCCTCCTCGGGCAGGTCCTAGAGGACCTCCCTATTCCCTCGCGCTATGCCTCAGCGGACGCGAGCGAGGCGCATGGGCCGGCATGGCTGGAGCAGCAGTGGAATGCCGCCCGGCGTGAACTTGCCGCTTCACCGGCCCGTGGGCTCGTCCTGGCAATCGACGAGATTCAGAAAGTGCCGCTCTGGAGCGAAACCGTCAAGAAGCTTTGGGACGAAGACGCCCGGGGCGGATCGGCGCTAAAGGTCGTTTTGCTGGGTTCGTCTTCCCTGCTTCTCCAGCGCGGGTGGGCGGAATCTTTAACCGGTCGCTTCGAAATCCTGCGCCTTATGCACTGGACGTATGCCGAGATGAGGGAGGCCTTTGGGTTCGACCTGGACAAATACATCTATTTTGGCGGTTATCCGGGAGCAGCCCCGCTCATCTCTGAGGAGAGGCGCTGGCGGGACTATGTCCGCGATTCCATCGTTGAGACGACGATTTCCCGGGATATCCTGATGATGAGCCGGGTTGATAAGCCGGCGCTCTTGCGGCATCTATTCGAGCTGGGGGCGGTCTATTCGGGCCGGGTCCTCTCCTTCAATAAGATGTTGGGGCAGTTGCAGGATGCCGGGAATACGACAACTCTTTCGCATTACTTGGATCTTCTCAGCGCGGCGGGGTTGATGACGGGCCTCCGGAAGTATTCCGCCAAGCCGGTGAGGCGGAGAGGGTCGAGCCCGAAGCTCCAGATCATGAATACGGGCCTCATGAGCGCCCTGTCTGGATTGGGATCGGACGAGGTTCGCCGGGATCCGGCGGGGTGGGGGAGGTTGGTGGAATCCGCTGTCGGCGCTCATTTGCTGGCCTCCTCGGCCGGGCAGGAGATTCGCCTGAGCTACTGGCTGGAGAACAGGCGCGAGGTGGATTTTGTCCTGGAGAAAGGAGGGCGGCTGGCCGCGATCGAAGTGAAGAGCGGGAGGCTTCGGGACGGGCTGCCCGGAGTCAATCAGTTCCTGAAAAACCATCCGGATGCGCGAGCGTATCTTGTAGGAGGGGACGGGATGGGGCTGGACGAGTTCTTCTCGGCGCCCGCCACCGACCTGATCTGAGGAGCCTTGGAAATTCAGAAGACATGAGGCGAAGCGTCGAGTTTCTCTCCCGGTTTTGCGCTGAAAAGCGGCTCGATAAAAAATACCTCATCGTTCCTTCCTATCAAATCGGCCATCAGATCGGGGAAGCGCTGACCAGGGAAGGCGGATCCTGGGTCAACCTACATTTCGCCACTCTTCCTCGGTTGGCCCGGGAAACGGCCGGGCTCGAGCTGTCCGCAAAAGAGATAGAGCTCATATCCCAGTCGAAAGCACTGTTCCTCATCGACCGGGTTTTCCGCAGGCTCAAGGCGGGCAAAAAGCTCAAGTATTTCGGCCGGGTCGAGGCAACGACCGGGATTGTCCAGGCCCTCCGGCGGTCGATTTTCGCCCTGCGCATGGCGGGATGGGGAAGCCGTGACCTCAAGCCTGACCGTTTCATCTCGGATGCCAAGGGCTCGAGTACCAAGGGCGAAGAGATAATCCTCATGCTCCGCGAATACGAGGAAGAGCTGGTGAAAGAGAAGCGCCTTGACCTGCCCGGGCTCTACGTATTGGCCATAAAAGAAGCAAAAAAAGCGCGGAAGAAGAACGCCTCCTCCCCGGAAGCGGAATTCTATCTGTATCTTCAGGACCGGCCGCTGGAATATCTGGAGGCCGAATTCCTCATGACGCTGGCCGGCGGAAACCTAGTCGCGGTCCCGTCCGAACCCATCTATGGCCTCAGGCCGCAGCCGCGCCTCGGTCTCGACGCGCCGCTCCCCTCGCCCACTCCTCCCGCCGCCGAACCAGCGCCCAAAACCGACGCGGAACGGCTTCCCTGGCTGTTTGCCACCACAAGAGCCCCGCCGCCCCTTCGCGACAACACCATCGACATCTTCTCCGCCATCGGGCCCGCCAATGAATGCCGGGAGATTCTCCGCCGCCTCATGGCCGAAAAGACGGCCTTGGACGAGGTTGAGGTCATCCATCCTCCGGATTCGACTTACCCGTCAATCATGTACGCCCTGGCCGCGAAATCCGGCTTTCCGGTGACCTACGCCGGGGGCATCCCGCTTTCCTTCACGGCGCCGGGAAAAGCTTTCGGCGGGCTTGTCGAATGGCTGGAGCACAATTACCTCGTCTCCGACCTCTGCGCGCTCATCGAGGCGGGCGTCCTCAAGCTCCCCTCGGGGAACGGTCATGTGGCGCTCACGCCGCTCAAGGCGAGCCGCTACCTCAAGAGCGCCATGATCGGATGGGGAAGAGAGCGGTATTTGGAGAGGCTTAAGACGCTCATCCGGGACGCCGGCGAGAGCGTGCGCTCCGCCGAGGTTGAGGGCGAGATCGAGCGGGTCGAAAAATACCGCGAGAATATCCGCGAGGTCGAAAGTCTCGCCGCCCTCGTCAAGGACATCCTGGAGCTTGCGCCCGGGGAGGACGAGGGAGGGAAGGTTGATTTTGCGGCCCTCTGCCTGGGGGCGGCCTCGTTTGTCGCCAAGTTCGCCGCGATATACGGAGACCTCGATGCGGAGGCGCGGAGCCTTCTCAAGTCGAGGCTCGATGAAGCGGCGGCCTTCAAGACGGCGCCCTTGAAGCGGCAGGCCGCTTTCGAATGGCTCAAGGACCTGGCGGCGGGGCTCAAGGTGGGGGCTTCGGGGCCGGCTCCCGGCCATCTCCATCTTTCGAGCTGGGGAACGGGCGGTTTTTCGGGCCGGCCGGTGACCTTTGTGACCGGCCTTGACCAGGGGAATTTCCCGGGAGCCGGGATCCAGGACCCGATCCTTCTGGACGAGGAAAGAGAACGGTTGAACGAGGAGCGGAAGGCGCCGCTTTTGCGGACAACGGCGGAGTCTCTCCGCGAGAGCCTGTGCGGTATGGCGGCGATGTTGGCAAGGCTCCGCGGCCGACTCACGCTGAGCTATTCGGCCTTCGACATCATCGAGGAGCGGGAATCGTTTCCGAGCTCGGTTGTTCTCCAGGCGGCCCGGCTCCGGGAGGGGAAGCCGGAATTGGATTATACGGGCCTTGCGGCGATGATCCCGGAGGCCAGGGGTTTTTTGCCGGAATGGGAGGAAGAGAAGCCTGCACTCCGCACTCTGGACGAGACCGACTGGTGGCTCGGGAAACTTGCGCCCGGAGGTATGCTCCGGGACGGGCGGGCGGCGGTCAAGTCGAATTTCGACCTCCTCGGGCGGGGGATCTTCGGGCTGGAGAGGCGGGAGCGGGACGCGGTCTGTGAGTTCGAGGGGAAGATCAAGATCGACCCGAAAGAGTTCCATCCCCTCCACAACAAGGACATCGTTCTGTCGGCGTCTCGGCTCGAGAAGCTGGCCAAATGCCCGTTTATGTATTTGCTTCGGTACGTTCTGGATGTGCGGCCCCCGGACGAGCTCGAGCTCGACCAGTCGCAGTGGCTCAACCCGCTGCTGCGGGGGACTCTGCTCCATGACATTTTCGCCGAGTTCATGAGGGCGCTGAGGAAGGAAAGAAAGAAAGGCAGGAAGGGACCGGCCGTGCGGGCCCTGGAGCACGGGCCGTTGATGAGACGGACGACCGATGAGATGATCGAGCGATACAGGGAGGAGATCCCGCCGCCGTCCGAGGCTGTTTTCAAGCAGGAGAGGAAGGAGATCGAGGAGGCGGCCGCTATATTTCTCAAGGCGGAGGAGGAGAGGAAGGATCCGGGCGAGCCGCTTCTCTTCGAGTTCAGCTTCGGCACGGGGAGGATGAGCGGGAAGGCGGCAGAACGCGGGGAAAAAGAAAAAGGCAAAGATGAGCGCGCCAAAGAACAGGAACAGAAGGGAAGAGCGGGTAAAGAGAGAAAAAGGATAGCTAAAAATGAAAAAGAACTTACAGGCAGAGGAGGAGGAGTAAGCGAAGAGCGAGGTGAAGGAGAAGGCAGCGCCGAGCCGGATGAAGAAGGTATGCCCGAACCTGCAGTGTTGGATTTAGGGCGCGGCCGGTCCGTGCCGATCGCCGGGAGGATCGACCGCATCGACCGGCTCGAGGACGGCCGCTACCGGGTGATCGATTACAAGACGGGGAGCTACAAGGTTTACGACGACCTGGATATGTTCGGCAAGGGGAAGGTCGTGCAGCACGCCCTCTACGCCGTCGCGGCCGAGCAGATATTGAGGAGGCTCGGGATCGATGAGCGCCCGCTCATCGCGGAGAGCGGCTACTATTTCCCGACGCGGAAGGGGGAAGGGAATTGGGTCAAGCCGAAGCTCGACAGGCAAAAGCTCAATCAGCTCGTCATGGAGCTCATCGGCATCATCGAGCGGGGGCATTTCGTGGCCAACCCCGGGCTGGGCGCTATCGACTGCGAGCAGTACTGTGATTATGGCCGGGTCTGCGGCGGCGCCTCCGCCCGTGAGCGGGCCAAGGAGAAGAAAGAACACAACAAGGAGGTTTTTGAGATTTTCGACCGGCTGAAGGATTATGAGTAGAGGATAGAGGATATAAAAATCGCGACATCTTGACGTTATAGCGTTATAGCGCTATAATGCCATTTTGGAGGGCTGATATGAGCACAGCGAATAGACGAGTGACCATTTATCTTAAGCCGGAATATCATCGCGCACTTCGGATCAAAGCGGCAGAGACGGAATACTCTGTTTCCGACCTGGTGAACTCGGCCGTGAAACAAGCGCTCCTCGAGGACGCCGTCGACCTCGAGGCCTTCGACAAGCGGGCGGCGGAGCCGATTCTCGTTTTTGAAGACGTCGTCAAGACCTTAAAGCGCGATGGGAAATTATAAGGTCCTGATCAGGAAATCTGCGGCCGACGAACTGGGCCGGATTCCAAAAAGGGACCTCCGCCGGATCGTTGAGCGGATCAGGTCACTGGGAGATGAGCCGAGGCCTCACGGCTGCGAAAAGCTCTCGGCCCAGGAACGTTATCGGCTGCGGCAAGGGGATTACAGAGTTGTGTATTCGGTCGATGATTCGATCCAAACCGTAGAGGTTGTCAAAATCGGGCACAGGAGCGAGATCTACCGGAAGTAGAAGAGATGGGCCTTCGAAAGATGATGAAAGGTGTCAGCCCTTTGCCGGATGAGGGGGCGAGGCGGAGAATCAAAGAGGAGCTCGACCGCACCTTGTTCGTCGAGGCGGGGGCAGGTTCAGGCAAGACGGAGAGCCTCGTCGACCGGATGATCGCTCTGCTTGGGGCCGGGAAATGCACGGTGGGACAATTGGCCGCTCTCACTTTTACAAGGAAGGCGGCGGCTGAGCTTCGGGGAAGGTTCCAGATCGGGCTCGAGAAGGCCGCCCTCCGGGACGCGGATCCGGAGGTTAAAGAGCGGTTGAAAGAAGCCCTCCGGAACTTGGAACAGTGCTCGATCGGGACCATCCATTCTTTTTGCGCCAGGCTCCTCCGGGAGCGGCCGATCGAGATCGGGCTCGACCCGAGTTTCACCGAGCTCGAAGAAATCGATGACGCCATCTTCCGCGCGAAGTGTTGGACCGATTACCTGGTCAAGGTGCGCATCGAGGGACAGGAAGTCCTTCGGGAGCTCGATGAAGCGGGATTGGCTCCGCAGGATCTCGAAGACGCCTTTGATACTGTATCGCTCTATCCGGAGGTGGAGATCGTCGGCGGGAGGCGGGACATCCCGGATTATGAGAAATACAGGGCGGCGCTCGAACAGTTCTTGGATTGGGCCGGGGAAACGCTGCCGCAGGAAAAGCCCGAGAAAGGCTACGACGGCCTTCAGAGACTCGTCCTCCGCTGCCTCCGCCGCCAGAACAATCTCGGGTTCGACGACCACCGCGTCCTCATGGAGACGTTTGAGCTTTTGGAGAAGGATACGGGGGTGACCCAGAATAAGTGGCCGTCGAAGGAGGCGGCCCTCGCTTTCAAGGAGGAATTCGACGGTTTCCGGGATAAGGCGGTGAACCAGGCGCTCAAGGCCTGGCGCGAGTACAGGCACGACCGGATCATCCGGTTCTTGGGGCCGGCCGTCGAATTTTTCGAGGCGAAACGCAAGGAAGAGAACAAGCTCAACTTCGGGGACCTGCTGATGCTGGCGGCGCGGCTTCTCCGCGAAAATCCCGAGGTCAGGGGCTATTTCAGCCGCAAGTTCACCCACGTGCTCGTGGACGAGTTCCAGGATACCGATCCTATCCAGTCCGAGGTGCTGATGTATTTGAAGGGTGAGAACGCGGAGGAGCGGGACTGGCGGAAGCTCAGGCCCAAGGAGGGCTCGCTTTTCCTTGTGGGCGACCCGAAGCAGTCGATCTACCGGTTCCGGCGGGCCGACATAGATACTTATAGCTGTGTGAAGGCGATCGCCGAAGCGGCGGGGGGAGACGAGCTCAGCCTGACCGCGAATTTCCGGTCGCTCAAGGCGCTGGCTGATTGGAACAACCCGATCTGGAAGGGAATTTTTCCCGCCGAGGCGACTCAGTACCAGGCAGGTTTCGCTCCTATAGTGACCAGGCGGGAAGATGAGGCCGGTTGCGCGAGAGGCGTCCACAAGATCGTCGTGCCAAAGGCCAAGTACAACAAGGGTACGGACATCGCTGAGGCAGACGCCGACATGATCGCGAACTGGATCTGTTGGGCCTCCGCCGGTAACATCAAGGTTGGGGACGGAACTCAATTCCGGCCGGCTCAACCTTCCGACTTTCTTATCCTGTTCCGCTATAAAAAAAACATGAACCTCTACGCGCGGGCGCTCGAGGAACGCGGCATTCCGTTCGAGATCACCGGCAGCGACGCCTTTTCCGAGTCGGAGGAGATCGGCGAGATCACCAACCTGGCTTTAGCCCTGAGCGATCCGGACAACCCGATTGACACCGTGGCCGTATTAAGGGGCGTTTTTTGCGGGGCGAGCGACGAGGACCTGGTGGAATTCAAAAGGGAGGGCGGCCGGTTCAATTTCATGTCGCCCGGTCTGGACATCATCAGGAGCAAGCATCTCGGGGCTACCAATGTGCTGCTCGGATTGCAGCGGATGAAGGCGTGGCGCGATTGGACGCTGAAGCATCCGCCGTCGGCCGCCCTGCACAAGATCTTCGAGGATTCAGGCATCATCAACTATCTTGTTTCGAGGGAGATGGGAAGCAGCCGGGCCGGGAACATGCTGAAGCTTCTTGAGATCGTGCGGAACGAGGAGAGGAAGGGCGAGGCTTCGTTTATGCGGGTGGTCAAACTCTTGGAGGAGCTTGCCGAAGAACGTGAGATCGAGGAGATCAGCTTGACGCCGGGCAGGGCGAAGGCAGTGCGGCTGATGAACCTGCATAAGGCGAAGGGGCTGGAGGCGCCAGTCGTCTTCCTGGCCAACCCTTCGCCGCCGCGGGAACACGAAGTCGATAAACACATCGTCCGACTGGGGACGTTCCCCAGGGGGACGTCCTCTGCGGGGACACCCCTGAAGGAGGCAGAGTCCGCTCGTCCCCGGGGATTTTTTGCTTTCTACAAGCCAAGCACATATCGTCAAAAGGGAGATCTGCTGTCCTGTCCGGTTGGCTGGGCAGAGGCGGCGGAAGAGGAGAAAAAATACCAGGAAGCGGAAGAACAAAGACTGATGTACGTGGCCGCGACGCGGGCTCGGGATATGCTGGTCATCAGCACATACGCCGGCGATGCCAAGAACAAGCCGTGGAAAATTCTCGACGCCGCGCTCAGCAATGTGCCCGAGGTCGAGATTCACCCCCAGGCCGCGGACGTACAGGCCAAACGGGAGGGGCGGCGGCAAAAGGTCGTCATCAGCAAGGCCGAACTTGAACGGGCCAGGAAGGCGATCGAGGCCAATTATGAGGCTGTCTCGGCGCAGACCTATCAAGTCGAAAGCGTCACTTCGCTGGCGAAAAAGGAGCGGGAGGTTCCGGCTCGGAAGCATGACACCGGCCTGGGGTTGAGCTGGGGTCGGTTGGTCCACCAGGTGCTCGAAGCGATCGGTTCCGGCCGCCCGGCGATATTTGCAGATACCGCAAAAGAGAAGGTGGGGCTGTCCAGGGCGAACCGGGTGAAGCTCGAAGCGTTTATCGAGAATATCCTCACTGCCGAGGAAGCGGATTTCTCGATCAGGGAAAGGCTCCTGGATCACGTCGAGTCGATCTTAAGGTCGCCTTTCTGGGCGCGCGTCATGAAGGCCGAGAGGCGGCACTTTGAAATTCCCTTCGCGATTCGCACCTCGCAACTCGAGCTCGCCGAAATTCCCGTTATCCTAACAGGCACGATTGACCTAGTGTTCTGGGAAGATAACGAACGCGGCCGGAACGCCGGCTGGGTCATCGCCGATTACAAGACCGACTACATCAGGCCGCAGCTTATCGAAGACGACCTGGCGGACTTGATCAAGATTTACGCCCCCCAGATCCGCCTCTATACTCGCTTCTGGCAGCAGATTACCGGTGAACCCGTTCTCGAATCCGGCCTATATTTCACGTCTATCGATCGCTGGGTCAAGGTTTAGCTTGACCTCCTCCTGGTAATCCACGGAGATTCGGGCGCCAGGCCTCGGCTTCAAAAGCTCCACGACCCGGAGGAACGTCCGGTTTCGTCTCTTCCATGTCCTGTTGAGCTTTCGGGCGTAATGGGCGATGGCGACGCCGATCCATTCGCCGGCCAAAAGTTTCCCGACCGTCTGTTTCAAGGAGTAGAAATGCTTGTGACAGAATATCTGCGCCCTCTGCAGTTCGAAGAGAGAGAACTGCGCCGGCTGGAAGACGACGTGGTGGGCATCGTAAAGGGCCCAGTCGTGGAACTTCAGGCGGCGCTCGGACTTCATCTTCTCAAAGAACTCCGACCCGGGCAAGGGCGTCAGGATGAGGAATTGGGTCGTTGAAAGCTTCGCCTTCTTGGCGAACTTGACGGTCTTCTTGACGGTTTCCCAGTCGTCTTCGTCGAATCCCAAGACGAACATCCCGTGGATATGAATGCCGCTCTGCCGGAGGACCCTGGCGGCTTGGAAGAGATCGTCCAGCGTCTGCTTTTTCTTCATGGCCTCGAGGCTTCGGGGGTTGACGGATTCGAAGCCGATATACACCGTATGACAGCCGGCTTTCTTCATGAGCCTGACGAGCTCCAGGTCGCGGGCCACGTCGGCCCGGACCTGGGTCGTCCAACGGAACTTGAAGCGTTCCCGGATCATGGCCCGGAGGAGCTCCTTGGTTCGTTCCCGGTTGGCCGTGAAGTTGTCGTCGTAAAAGAAAACGGAATTCCCCCGCCGGTTATAGCGGCGGAGTTCCTCGATGATATTCTCCGTCGAGCGGAAGCGATACTTTTTCCCGAACATGCCGGTCACGGAGCAGAACGAGCAGTCGAAAGGGCAACCCCGCGACGTCTGAACGGGAATGGGCGGGTGAAATTTCCGGCGCGTCGGGTCGTGCTTGAGGAGCGAAAAGTCCGGGTAAGGGATTGCATCCAGGTCCTTTTCCTGGGGGAGCATTGGATTATGGACGGCCGATCCGTTGCTTTTTCGGGACAGGTTAGGGATGTCCGCAAAATCCAGGCCATTTTCCCAGGCATCGATGAAGGCCGTGAGGGCCCTCTCCCCTTCCCCGCGAATGACATAGTCGGCATGTTCCAGGGCCTCTTCGGCCATGAAGGTGACATGGGGGCCGCCCATGAGGACCGGGATTCCCATGCCTCGGACCTTGTCCGCGATGGCATAGGCGCGGGGCGCCGTTGAGGTAATCGTCGATATGCCCACCAGGTCGGCGGAGGCGAGGTCGTCGAAATCGATCTTTCGAAGGTCCTCGACGTAGACTTCGACTTCCCATCCGCGCGCTTTGATCATCGTCCCCAGGATGAGCACCCCCAACCGCGGCAAGGGGAATTGGGAGAAGATGTGGAGGTTCGGCGCCTGCGGTTCGATGAAAACGATCTTAGGCATCGGGCTTTTCCTTCTTGGACGCTTCATCCAGTTCTTGCCGCTTCTGGTTCTTATTCCGAAGGCCCTGAATGTCCTTCTTTTTCTTCTTCAGAAGGTCTTCCCAGCGGGCAATCCCTTCCTTGAGAAGCTTCATC
>CAZJBD010000080.1:0-11373 GCA_964544265.1 uncultured Eubacteriales bacterium | reverse complement strand
GGGCTTCGACGACCCCCACGCCCTCGTCCGGTATCCCGCTCGGCACCTTGCGGAATTCGGGCCCCGTGATCTCCGCATCGCCCGCGAGTTCAACCCACCGCTCGGCCGCATAAAGAAGCTCGATGATTCGTGCCCAATGAGTAGCCAGGGTTTGATGGACCGGCTTGCCGCCGAGCGTTTTGTACATCCGGTCGTGTTCCTCGTTCGCCAGGGGAGTCGCCAGCCCATCGGAAACGTTGAGGCGGGACAAGGGAGTGGCTTTGTAGATTCCGCTTCCGGCGCCCTCCACCAAACCCTTCCAGCCAACCTTTTTCAGGATGGGGAATTTCAGATACGACCAGGACTCCACGTGCTCTTCGAGATGGTCCAGGTATTCGGCCGGCTGAAACTTGGCCAGCTCTTTTCCGTCGGGCCCGGTGATGCGGATCCGGCCGTCATAGAAATTCGTATGGTTGTTGTTGTCGACCAAGCCCATGTTGTACGTGTGATGAGTGAAGGAGTCACTGAGGATGAGGTCGACGTATTGTTGATTCTTCAAAACGATGTCGTTGAAGAGTTGGATCGTGAACTTGCCGAATTCAACGGCGTTCCGTCCTGCCTTGACGACCTCCTCGCGCTCCTCTCGGGACATGCCCTTGCTCATGCCGCCCGGAAGGGCTCCAACGGGATGAACCGCTTTCCCGCCCATTTTTTTGATGAGTTCGTGGCACGTGCCGCGGAGGTCCACGACCTTGCGGCCGATCTCAACGCCCACCTTGTGGATGACACCCAGGATGTTGCGCTGCGCTTTGGGTGCGTCAGGCCCCATGACGAAGTCGGGCCCGCCGAGGGCATAGAAGTGAGTCGCGTGGTCGGTGACAAAAAAAATCATATAGAGGAGTTCCCTGAGGAGTTTGGCCGTCCGGGGGAGTTCGACGTGATAGACAGCGTCACAGGCCTTGGCTGAAGCCATCATGTGGGCCTCGGGACACACGCCGCAGATTCGCGTCGTGATCCGGGGCATCTCCTCGACCGGCCGGCCCACGCAAAACTTTTCAAAACCCCGGAGCTCCGGGATTTGAAGATAGGCATCCGCGACGTTTCCGGCGTCGTCCAGGAAGATGGAAATCTTGCCGTGGCCTTCCAACCGGGTGATGGGATCGATGGTGATGGTCTTCATCTCAGGCGCCTCCCGACGATCGAATTGGCCAGGCCGAACCGGTAGAATGTTCCAACCGGGTCCAGGACCTGCTTGACGATCTTCTCGATCTCCTCGGGATCGTCGCTATCGATGATCGAGGCAATCGAGCCGGCGAGCTTGGCGCCGACGTCCTGGACGCCGTCAGCCGGACCGTAGCATCCCCGACAGCCGAGGTTCACCTGGGGGCAGAGAGCCCCGCATCCGGCATGGATGGCCGGTCCGTTACAGATTATGCCCTGTTCGAGCAGGCATTTTTTCGGGTCAATGTCCTTGGGATTAACGAGGTGGGGCCGGCGAAAGGCCTTGATCCTCTTTTCTTCCTTCGTCCGCTGGCATTCGTCGCAGACCGTCTTTGGGTTGACGCCGATGAGAGACCCCTTGGGAGGCAGTTTCCCCGAGAGCACGGTCTCGACGACGGCCCAGATCTGTTCGGCCACCGGGGGACAGCCGGGCATCTTATAATCGACATCCACGACATGCTCCAAAGTCCGAAGAACGTCGAACATGTCTGGAAGGGTTAGCCTCCCCGCCGGCGTATCGGTGACCTTCTGAGGGAGGGTCGCGTTGCCCCGGACAACGGAAGGCGCCTTCCGGTAAACATAGTTGAGGATCTCGTCCTTGGTCGTCAGGTTGGCCAGCCCTGGGATGCACCCTTCGCTGGAGCATGATCCGAAAGCCACGAGGACTTTGGATTTCTGCCGGAGAAGCTTGGCGATATGGAGATTCTCTTCATTGCGGATGCCGCCGTTGAAGAGGGTGACGTCGATCTCTCCATCGGCCATCGCTTCAACATCGGCATACTTGATATCCATTAGACAAGGGCAGAAGACGAGGTCGACAGCCGCGTCAAAATCGAGAATTTTTTCGCGGATGTCCAGGAATGCGATCTCGCATCCACCGCAGCTTGCGGCCCAGTAAACCGCAAATTTGGGTTTGGCCATGGTTCATCCTTTTTCAGCCGGGAGAGAAGTCCGGAACGGCATGAGTGATGTTGAATAAAATGAATGTTTTTGAAGGCTTCCGCCCGCCCCGCTTGAGAATAAAAACGAGTTTATATTTATATGATTTCGGTTATTCCGAAAAAACATGAGGATTTACTATAGACCCTTTAAAATCGGCTGTCAAGCGTGTCCTTGGTTTGCATTTGGACTGGTCCAGGGTTCCATGCTCACTCAAAAAACGCCTTCATTTTTATATCGGCGATTGACACTCTCCGCCGCCGGTGGTATCGTTTCTTAAAAGGTTATGCGCCGTCTACCCGATCTCCCTCTTCGACGGAAGCTCATTTTGAGTTTTCTTGCCGTTTCTCTCGTGGTGGGCATCATCTCCCTGGTCTTTGGAAGCCGGCTTCTGCATCAGACCATTTTTTCTTTGGCCCAGGCGAAAGTCCGCCATGACCTGGCGTCGGCCTGGATGGTTTATAATGAGAAATCAAACAGCATCCGCGACATCGTTCGTTTGAGTGCGGCCCGGGAATTTGTTCGCGACCTGCTTCTTCCGGGGAATGCAGCTAGCGCGGCCGGAAAGCTCGATGATCTCCGGCGGGAATATCAGTTGGACACCCTCACCCTGATCGACGCGCGGGGTCGGGTCGTCCTCAGAGCCCGCCAACGCGGAGCCCTGGGAGACGATCAGTCTGCCGATCCGATCGTCCGGCGCGCCCTGCTCAAACAACCGTCGGGCGGGACCCAGATCGTCTCTCGGGAGGAACTGGAAAAGGAGGGGCCCGACCTCGTTGAGCGGGCCTATTTCAAGTTCATCAGAACCCCCATGGCCGCCGAGCGAGAGGACGATCATGAGGAGAACGGGATGATGATCCGGGCTGCCGCACCCGTCATGGATGATAGGGGAGCGGTTCTCGGTGTTCTGGCCGGCGGGGTCCTGCTCAACCGAAACTATGACATCGTTGACCGAGTCAAAGACATCGTCTTCAAGGGGGAGAAGTACAAAGGCCATGACATCGGTACGGCAACGATATTCCAGGGGGACCTGCGGATCGCCACCAATGTCCTCGATAATCAGGGGCAGCGCGCGGTCGGAACGCGCGTCTCGCGCGAAGTGAACCAGGCCGTGCTCCAGGGAGGCGGGCACTGGGTAGGCCGCGCCTTCGTCGTCCGGGCCTGGTTCATCACGGCTTATGAGCCGATCCGGGACATCGAGGGCCGGATCGTCGGCATCCTTTATGTCGGCATGCTGGAAAAACCCTACAAGGATCTACGGAATAAGCTCTTAGGGACACTTACCTTCTTGTCCGGCCTGAGCACGGTCTTGCTCCTTGGGCTCCTGTCCTACATCGCGACAAACATCACCCGGCCGCTCCTGGTCATGGTCGAGGCCACGGACAAGATTGCCCGGGGCGACCTGAACCATCGGGTGGAAATCGACCTCCGGGACGAGATCGGCCAGCTTGCCTCGTCCTTCAACAGGATGACCGATAACCTCGTCAAGGCCAATGATAATCTCACCCAGTGGGGGCAGATGCTCGAAAAGAGGGTGGAGGAGCGGACGCATGAGCTGCGCGAGATGCAAGATTCCCTGATCAGGTCCGAAAAACTGGCCTCGTTGGGAAAGATGGCTGCCGGTGTCGCCCACGAAATCAACAATCCCCTGACCTCGATCCTCATCAACACCTATCTCATCCTAGAAAAATATCCGCAGGACGACGGCATCCGGGACAATTTGATGATGATCTCCGAGGAAACCACACGCTGCGCCCAGGTCGTCAAAGGGCTTCTCGATTTCGCCCGGCAGACGCCCTCCCAGGCCATCCATGTCAATATCAATGATATTATCGATCGGACGGTCCAAATCCTGGAAAAGCAGGCATCGCTCAAGAACATCGCGATCATTAGGGACCTGGATCGATCGCTTCCGCTGATCGATCTTGATAAGAGCAAGATCCAGCAGGTCTTTTCGAACCTAATCATAAACGCCTGTGAGGCCATGCCCAGGGGAGGAAGCCTGACGATCACGAGCCGGACGGATCCCTCCCGCCGCAGCATCGAGGTCCTTTTCGCCGACACGGGGATGGGGATCCCCAAGGAGAACCTGCAAAAAATCTTTGACCCCTTCTTCACGACCAAGAGCTTCGGCACGGGATTGGGTTTGGCCGTCAGCTATGGGATCATCCAGCAGCGCGGCGGGACGATCGATGTGGAAAGCGACGTTGGCCGGGGGTCGGTTTTTAAGGTACAATTGCCTATAGAAGAAGAGAGGGAAAGCTTTAACGGCAAGAAGGTGTGAGATGGACGAAGACAAGAAAAGAATCCTCGTGGTCGATGATGAAATCACCGTATGCAAGAGCATCCGGCAGGCGCTCCTCAGCGAAGTCTACGTTGTCGATATGGCCTTGAGCGGGGAGGAGGCCCTGAAGAAAGAGGACGAGAAGAAATACGACGTCATCATTGCCGACTTGATGATGCCTGGACTCAGCGGGCTGGACCTCCTCCGGTCTTTGAAAGCCAAAAATTCGGCGGCCAAGGTCATTATGATCACGGGCTATCCAACGATGAAGAATACGGTTCAATCCATGCAGTTCGGGGCCTATGATTACCTACCCAAGCCCTTCCTGCCATCCGACCTCCGCAACCTCGTCGCCCGGGCCCTGACGGACGCGGACCGGGGAAAAACGGAAGGTTAAAAGGGAGTGCGGTCTTATCGGCAGCGCTGCCAGTCGGATTCCCGGAATACGTGATCGAGTTCTTTCATCAGGTCTTTGACGTTGCAGACCATGATGATGAGGTCCTGGCTCGCTCCCTCGATATCCCGGACGTGATCGGGGAGGAGGACCTCTTCGTGGAAACCGAGTTTTCTGAAGATATACTGGGCGGCGATCTGGGGCCGCATCATTTGGGCCACGATCGTCTCGATTTTTTTCTGGATGGCGATGAAATAGAGCTCCCGGATCAGGATTGTCCCCAGCCCCTTGTGCTGGTAGGGGTGGCCGATGATGACTCGTATCTCGCCCTGGTGTTTGCTCCATTGTTCTCCGGATAGCTCCAGGACTCCTGAGGCGATGATCTCGTTTTTGTAAAGGACGGCGACGCGGATGTCATCCCCGCTTTCCATGCGCCGCAGCCTCTTGGCGACGGCTTTCCTGTTGGTCACGTCGAACTTGAGATATTTCCTGTCGGCAAGCGGCAGGCTCCTGTAGAATTTCATCAGCTTGTCGAGGTCTTCGAGCTGGAGCCCGCGGAGCTTAATAATCGTTCCGTCCTTTAAAGTTTCGGTTTTTTCCACTGAACTCATCTCCTTTGTCATCGGATCATATTCTGAAACAGCCTCCGCGGCGGGACTTGCCCCGGCCGCGGGCCTTTCAACTATAGAAAGGCGCGGGAGGAATGTCAAGAGGCGAAGCGGTGGATGCAAGGATTGTTGAGAAGCATGGCGAGCGATCAGACGTCGAGGCCGTGGTTTTCCAGGAACTGTTCGAAACGTTTTTCGATCTTCTTGGCGACCTGCTTGTAGGTCTGGTAACCCATTCCGATCGGATCCTCGATGTCCCAGCCGAAGAGCCTTTCTTTCGGGACTTGATCGGATTCTTTAAGGCGCGCGTAAATGGACAGGTCGAGAGCGATGACGTAATCGAAGGCCGCGGGATTGACCTCGGCGACGCCTCTCGGCGTATGATCGGAGATATCGACTCCATAAACGGCCTTCATGACCAGGACGGCTTCTTCCGTGGCTCTTCCGCCGGAAGGCGAAATCCCGGCGCTCTCCGCGACGATCCCGTTACCGAGCCTCTTTCGAGCGATGCCGACGGCCATGGGACTGCGGCAGATGTTGCCGTGGCAGACAAAAAGGATCCGGGAGCCCATGGACTATTCCTGGACCCCGCCGCTTTCCACGGTGACGTCTTTCGCCTTTTCATAAAGGAACGCAGAGAGGACATAGAATTCCGCAGCCTCGGTGAACCGGCCTTCGGAAGCCATGGATACGGCCTGAGACTCCTCCTCGCCCGCCCTTTCGTAGAGCCAGGAGTCCTTCATGAGGGGCTTGACCGAGTCAGCCTGGACCCGCGTATCCTTGACGAGCCCTTGGAGTCGAGCCAGGCATGTCTCTTCATTACCCCCCTTGAGGCTCAGGGAAAAAACCTTGTGGAGGATCGTAAAAAGCGTTTTGGCCCCGGAAAAATCATTCTTTCGGTAGGCGTCCTCGGCGTCCTTCAGTTTTTCTACGGCGATCCAGTGGAGGAGGTTCTCTCCTTTGGCGGCGGCAAGCTGGTCCGCGGTCTTTTTTACCGTGCTCATCTCTTCCCGGGCGGCGTCAGCCGTGGCTTTGTCATTGACGAGGCCGAGAAACCTGTTCATCTCGGACTGGCTTCGAGTGTAGCTCTTTCTGGATTCCTCGAGCCGGCCTTCTTTTTGCTGAAGTTGTCCCTCTTCGAACTTCTTCTGGATGTCGTCCCACTTCCTGACCAGAGGGTCTTCGGCCGGAAGCTTGTCCTTAACGGTGGATAAGACCTTCTGCCAGCTTTGGAAGTCCTTCTGGTTCATGTATTTAACTGCTTCCTTCAAAACCGGCCCCAGCACCCCAAGGGATGACTTGTCCGATTCTTCCTTGGGCGGAAAGACCGCGTTAGAACGATGTTCGCTAGAAATTGCGGCCGACCGGGCTCGTTGATTCTGCGTCTGTTTGCCGGTCGGAAACAGCCGCCAGATAACCAGGGCGGCAACCGCGACGAGGACCACGGCGATAATAGGGCGGAGGACCTTCCTCGCGTCGAACTTTATCGTGACCTCCCGGGTCGTTGTCGGCCTTTTCTTGACGATCACCCGTTCTCTGGTCGGGAATCCTTTTTCCAGAGCGTCCAGCCGGTCGCGTAACTCCTCCGCCGTCTGGAACCGTCTTTCTTTGGATTTCTCCAGGCACTTGAGGATGATCTGGCTCATGGCGGCGGAAACCTGGCTATTGAGCTCCCTGGGGTCCTGGGGAGGCTCGTTCCTGTGCTTGATGGCGACGCTGAACGGCGTCTCGCCTTCGAACGGGACTTGCCCGGTGACCATTTCGAAGAGAATGACCCCCAGGGAATAGATGTCCGAACGCGCGTCAACGTCTTTGGCCTCGGCTTGCTCGGGAGACATGTATTCGGGCGTCCCGATAACGGCCCCTGTTCCCGTCAAGCCCTTACTCACGAGGGAACGGGCGATGCCGAAATCCATGATCCGGGCATTGCCGTCCCGGTCGATCATGATGTTCTGCGGTTTGAGGTCCCTATGAATGACTCCCAATCTGTGGGCTTCGGCCAGTCCCTCGCAGATCTGCTTGGAGAGGTTCACCGCCTTGGCCTCGTTCAGATGGCCGGAACGACGAATGAAGCTTTTAAGGTTCTCGCCGGGGACATACTCCATTGTGATGAAATAATTAGGCCCCTCCTCGCCCAGGTCATACATTCGGCAGACATGTCTTTGGGAAATCCGCCGGGCCAGTTTGATCTCGTTCCGAAACCTCTCGACGGTATCCAGGTCGGCGGAGATCTCGGGATTGAGGAGCTTGAGGGCCACGTATTCCTTGATCTTGGAGTCGTATGCCTTGTAGACCCTCCCCATGCCTCCCTTGCCCAACTCCTCGATGATCTCGTACCGGCTGGAGAAAGCCGTGCCGCGTTTGAGCTCATGGGCGGGTTGGTAAACCTTGGTGAAGAGGGTCTCGGGGGCGGGAGTCCCCAAGAGCGGCCTGCCGCAGTTCCCGCAGAAGCGGGTGTCGTCAGGATTTTCAAAATGGCACGATGGGCATTTCATGGAGATTTCCCGCGCTTTATCTTCAGGATAACAATTACGTAAAAAAAGGTCAAACGGTTGCGGATGAGGGGACGAGACCTGGGGCGGCATGCCCGGTTGGACGTCCGCCTTGGCGTCGTTTTCGGCTCACAACGGCAAGGCCTGGATGGGACTGAGTTTTGGAGCATCCCACCGCTCGAAGGCCTTGGCCCCTCGGCCTCTTATGGCTTTCGGACGACGCAAGCGATGAGGTAGCCGTGGCGTCCGAGCCGCGGGATTTTTTTATGAAGATAAGCGAAAAACGAGACGGCAGGGGCCAAAAAGGACGCTCGTTTTGGACACCGGACATAAAGCCAGAGGTCGGCCATCCTCAGCCAGCCCGGTAAAAAGAGAATCCCCGTCTCGGCTATGACCTCGAAGCCCTCATGCTCCAGCATCTTCTTTAGGGCCCGCATGCTGAAGGATCTCTCGTACCCATAGGCGTATAAGCCGAGCCTTTGAAGAATGTTGACCATGAGGGGGCGGAAGAACGGATCGAATGCGTTGGGGACGCCTATGATCGCGGTCCCCCCATGCCGGAGGACTCGAAAGCACTCCTGGACGGCCAGCGTATGCTCCTTAAAGTGCTCGATTGTTCCCATGCTGTAAATGTGATCGAACGAACAATCGGCGAAAGCGATGGCCCGGACGTCCGAGACGATGAATCTCCGGCAGGCCGTGCTGTTTTCGAAGGTCGGCTCCGCTTGTTTAAGCATTTCTGAGGAGACGTCGATCGCGTAAACGTCGGCGCCCAGGTCGGCCGCGTACTTCAGGATTCTGGTATTTTTGGCTTCATCCCAGAGGTCGGTCTTCAGAAGCCGTTTGCCGGCGAGACCGGGAAAATGGGTTTCCATGAGCCTCTTTTCGCATTCTCTGTAGTACTTGGTAGACGGGGCCTCAAAAAGCGGGGGGAAGTGGAGACCGGTCCAGTCCCAGAAAGCTTTGCTGGCAGTCTCGTCACCCTTAGATGGCGGCCTTAAAGATAATCGTTCCGTCATCGCGGACCTCGATGTCCCCGGCCCAGAAGAATCTCCTCCTTCCTGGCCCCTGCCGGTATCCGAAGCTGGCGAACTCGGTCAAACCCGCTTTTATTATGGCCTGCCGGGCGGACCTGTTCCAGGAAGCCGTGGCCAC
Organism: uncultured Eubacteriales bacterium; assembly: GCA_964544265.1. Taxonomy (GTDB): domain Bacteria; phylum Acidobacteriota; class Aminicenantia; order Aminicenantales; family Saccharicenantaceae; genus JALHVH01. The sequence goes on along the minus strand of CAZJBD010000080.1, from coordinate 2,301 downwards.
GGTTAATCTGTTGAATCCTCTTCCCAGGAGGGCGATCTTCAATTGGCGTCCGCCGCCGACGTAGATGTTTTGCTTCCTGAAGCGGGGAGCGGTATAGCCCTCATCTCCATAGACTTCATCGGGACCGAGGACGATTTTTCGGCGCAAGTAGGGGACATAAAACGTTCCCGAAAACAACCAGCGGATGTGGACCAAGTCCTTGTCGCTCCATCCCAAGTAGCACATGTGGCCCAAATCCAGTCGTCTTTCGAGCATTTCTCTTTTGTAGTATCCCTTGCGGAGCGCCAAGAGAGAATCCAAATCGTCCTTTCCGGCGAAGCCAAAATGGAAGCCCGCCGGAGGAGGAGGATACGCTTCAGGGACCCGGATTCTTTCGGAATAAAAAATGTACTTTCTGCGAAGAAGCCACGGCATAACCTTCGTCAGGAAGGGGATAGGGCCCATCTCCCCAAGGACGGTCCGGGCCGTGTGAAGCTTGCTTTTAAAGCCATGGGGATGGAGGTCGTTTGCTTCCAATGCGGCATCGCCTTTCAAGATCCCCATAGATTCTCGGGATAAAGACCCCGCGCGACGAGCTCCCGAATGGCCGCCTGAACGCAGGGCCGATCCTCCGGATATGTCACTCCGTACCATCTTTCGCTGTTGGGAAGGACCTTGATCCGGGCCTTTTTCTCGCGGACAAGGCTCCCGACGACTTCCGGGATCAGGAATTCCGCTTTGATGATCGAAGGCTTGTTTTCTTTTAGAAAGACCGGGAAACGGGCCTCCAGTTCGGTAAAGATGCTCCGAGTGAAGCCCCAGATGTTCATGGAGACGACGCTTTCCGCAGAGATTTCGATCCAGTCCCGCCCGTTCTCCGTATAACGGATGCCGTTCTCGAAGCGTTTGACCTTCCTGCGCTCACAAACGTCGATGAGGTGACCTTCGGGGTCGGCCGTGCAGATGCCCCGGGCCACGTGACCATGTTCGGAGAGGGTTTTTTCGAGGATGTAACCGACCATGGCATAGTCATAGAAGGCTGGGGTGTCCGCGGCTTTACGCATATGAGCAGCCATCGATTGGAAAGCCGTCCGCCCGTAGTAGTCGTCGGCATTGACGGCCGCAAACGGTGTGCGGACCTCATCCTTGGCGCAGAGGATGGCATGGGCCGTTCCCCACGGTTTGGTCCTTCCCGGCGGGATCTGGAAGCCCTCGGGCAAAGGAGTTAGCGCCTGGAACACATAAGCCGTTTCCACCCGGCCCTCGACGGTCCGGCCGACCCGCTTCCGGAAGACTTGCTCGATCTCCCGACGGATGATGAAGACGATCTTGTCGAAGCCGGCCAGGAGGGCATCGTATATGGAATAGTCGATGACGATCTCGCCGTTCGGGCCGACGGGGTCGATTTGCTTGAGCCCGCCGTAGCGGCTGCCGATGCCCGCAGCCATCACAACCAGCGTCAATGAGGCCATCGCATCCTTCCTCCTTTCGGAACGTCAATTCTAGCATATCCGGAGGCCGCCCTGAAAGCGCGAGAACATTGTTTATATCGCACGAAAAGATGCTCCCGGGTTTTTAAGGCCGCCGCACTCAAAAATGCTTGACAATTAGGAATTAATACTATATAGTTATATTAACTGGATATTGATTCATGAGCGATTCAGCCCTGGATTTGTTTTGGTGGAAATCCAAGGAAAACGGGCTAAAAATAACTCCCCAGCGTACGGCTATTTTCCAGGAACTTCTGAAGGCCAAGGACCATCCCACCGCTGATGACATTCATAAGAGAATCGTCAAAAAGATACCGAATATTTCTTTCGATACCGTCAACAGGACCCTTTCGACATTCTCGAAAATTGGTATGATTAAGGTCGTCGAGGGGTACGGGCAAGCGAGGCGATACGACCCTGATATGGGTATTCATCATCATTTCAGGTGCATTCGGTGCGGCCGCATCATAGACTTTCACAACAAGGGCTATGACAATATCGCCGTCCCCGCAGAAATTAAAAAGCGGTTTGCGGTGACCAGCAAGAAGGTGGTGCTTGAAGGTCTCTGCGACACGTGCGAAAAAGACTGAATTTCGTTCAATACATCACATGAAACAAGGAGAATCATATATGAAAAAAGACAGAAAAAGTCAGAAAATGGGCTCCACGGCCGGCGGCGGCATGTCGAACCGGGACTGGTGGCCGAACCAGTTGAACCTGCGTATTCTACACCAGCATTACTCCAAGTCCAATCCAATGGGCGGGGATTTTGACTACGCAGAAGAATTCAAGAAGCTCGACCTTGCCGCCATAAAGAAGGACCTTTACACGC
>CAZJBD010000079.1:7295-11375 GCA_964544265.1 uncultured Eubacteriales bacterium | reverse complement strand
TGGGCTGGCCCATTACGGATGGGCGCTTTTTGAATGCCTTGAAATTCGCGGAACGCTCCGGGCTAAGGATCCGTTTTGAAATCGCGCCGCTTGTCAAGGCCGATCACCCCAACCTAACCCAGGTCCGGATCACCTCGGCGAACGGAGAAAGCCTCGATATTGCCGCCAAATCCACGGGCGGCGGCGGATTCGTCATCACCGAGCTGGAGGGAAGGCCCGTGGAGATCAAAGGAAAGAGTCACGAGACGCTGGTCCTGACCCGCAGAGGGGCCGAGGCTGCGGTCAAGAAAATTATGGCCGCGTCCGGCCGGCCGACGGAGGCAACCTTCAGGAAAACAAAAGGCCGCGAAGTCCTTTTATCCTTCCGGAAAGATCGACCGATGACTCGGACGATCCGGGAGCGGCTCGAGTCGTCTCCCGGCGTCAGAAAGATATGGACGGTCGATCCCGTCTTTCGGGTCAGGAAGGGCGATCCGATCTTCCTCTGCGCCGCCGAAATGGTCAAGGCCGCCTCAAGAGAGCGCAGCTCTCTGGGCGAGATCACCCTTGCCTATGAAGCCCGCATCTTGGGAATGCCCGAAAAAGAGGTCCTGTCCGAAGTCCTGAAGCGCTATTCCATCATGAGGGAATCGGCGGCCCGGGGTCTCGGACAAAGAGGGATAGCGATGTGTCTCCTTCATCCTTCGGCCGGCCGCATCTTCCGCGCCGAGCGTTCGGGAAAAATACCGATCGGGGGACTTCATATCCGGGCGGCCGCAAGGGCCATGGCCGTCATGCATGTCGCCAACAGCATGGGCACGGTCTGCGCCGCTCCGACGGGCGGAGCGGCCGGGGCGCTTCCAGGGGTCGTCGTGACTCTCGCCGAAGAGAAGATGGTCGGCCAAAGGAGGACGGCCCTGATGCTTCTGGCCGGATCGGCCGTGGGCCTCATTGTCGCCCGCAGGGCCACGTTCGCCGCGGAAGTCGCCGGCTGCCAGGTCGAGATCGGCGCGGCCGGGGCCATGGCCGCCGCCGCCGTCGTGGACTTCGCGGGAGGCAACGCCCGCCAGGCCGCAGATGCGGCCGCGATCGCCTTCCAGAACACCATGGGCTCGGTCTGCGACCTCGTCCAGGGGATGTGCGAGATCCCGTGCCACACCCGGAACGCCGTGGCCGCAGCAAACGCTTTTGTCTGCGCCGACTTGATCCTGGGCGGATACCGGAATCCTATCTCCCTCGACGAGACCATAGACGCCGTTTATAACTCGGGGAGGATGCTCCCGGCCGAACTCCGCTGCACGGCGCGGGGCGGGATCGCCCAGGCGCCGTCGGCCCTGGCCCTTCCCCGATTAAGGGGCAAAGCTTGAATTCAAAGGAGTCATTAACATGAGCGGAAACACATTCATCCAGGACATCCGGACCAAGGCGTCCCGAAGATACCTTCGCGTCGCCTTCCCCGATGCCGAGGACGCGCGAACCCTCAAAGCGGCCCTAACCCTAAAGGCCCAGAAGATCGCCGTCCCCATGCTCGTCGGAAAGCCCGACCTTCTCCTCAAGATCGCCGGAGATAACGGCCTCAACCTCGACGGTATCGAGATTGTCAACCCCCTGACATCCGAATGGAAGGAGGCTCTGGTGAACCTCCTGTTCGAGAAAAGAATGGCCAAGGGCTGGACGATGGAGCAATCCATCGAGGCGGCCAAAACAACTCTTTACTTCGCAGGCCTGATGCTGGCCACGGACAAGGTCAGCGCGGTCGTCGGGGGGAATATCTCCTCGACGGGAGACGTCATTCGGGCCGCCATTCACACGGTCGGCGCCGCGCCCGGCATCTCGACCGTCTCGAGCTTCTTCATCATGGTCTTCCCACAAAGGCTTCTCTGCTTTGCAGACTGCGCCGTCCTTCCCAACCCGACGGATGCCCAACTCGCAGACGTCGCCATCACCTCGGCTCGAAACTTCCAGGCGGTGACCGGAGAGGAGCCAAAGGTCGCCATGCTCTCATTCTCGACCAAGGGCTCAGCCAGCCATCCCGACGTGGACAAAGTCATCAGCGCCACCAAGATCGCCAGGGAGAAAGCCCCCCACCTTCTCCTGGATGGAGAGATGCAGGCCGACGCGGCCCTGGTCGCCTCGGTCGGCGAACGCAAGTGCAAAGGCAGTCCGGTCGCTGGGAAAGCCAACGTCCTTGTCTTCCCGGACCTGGACGCCGGCAACATTGGATACAAACTGACCGAGCGACTGGGCGGCGCCGAAGCAGTGGGGCCTATCGTCCAAGGGCTGAAAAAACCCTACTGCGACCTCTCGCGCGGGTGCTCAGTCGACGATATGGTCAACGTCGCCGCCATCTGTTCATTGATGGCCTGAGGCGGGGGCTTCCGGCCTCTACTTCGGAACCTTAGAGCCTGCGCGCTCCTGGCCCTGTCCTTATTTCGTGATCGTATACTTCTTGACCAGATGATGCGGATAGTATGAGAGCTTGGCGCGGCGGAGGCCTGCAATCCCCACGTCCTGCTCCCTGTTGATAAATTCGAACGAGGACCATTCATTCCTGACAAACTCCCGGTTAATCAACTGGGCAAGGCCGGGGAACTCGGGACCGGCGATCTCAATATGGATGACGGCCGTATCGTGGGTGAGTTCCTCCCCCATCGAAAAAGCGACGATCTTTCCCTCAACCTCGATGGCCCCGCCGGTAAGCCCCAAGACCTCGAAGCCGGCCAAGGCCTCGAGGATGGCCTCCTTCTCGGCGTGGATCGCCGGATCCTCGTTCGCCTTTCCCGCGAACCACTCCTCGAAGAGTCGGCGGCAACCGTTCATGAGCTCCGGGGTCAACCGGAGATAACAAAATGGGTGACTCCGTTCGAACTTACGGATGCGATTCCGCTTGCCGTCGTATTTCTTGCCCTTAAGTTGGATCAAATCCTCGGTTCTGTAGACATAGTCAAAATTGTTAGGTTCGGCCTCGCTCCGGAGCCCTGCGCAGTTCCGGAGAACGAAATCCTCGGGAACACGGGAGAGGCGGGGAGCGAATTCCAGGCAATCCCGCACCGTCGCTTCCAAATCCTCGGCCCCCACCGGCTGGAGGAAATACGGAGGCTCGTTCGGAGGCTCGCAAAGGAAGCACAGATTGCCCCGGATTAAGGTGTATCGCGAGGCCTCAAAATGCCTCCAGATGAAGATATTCGTGAAATTGATCTCGCAGGCGGCGGACGCGTGGGCCCGGATCGTCCCCTCAATGAAGGGCTTATCCTCGAGGCCGACCGGTTTGAACTCCGGGAATACGGGCGCGCTCATTCCGCCCTTCTCATCATGACCGTGCAAAGGGCCCGGTCACACCCCTCGCACCATTCTGCGCTCTTTATCATGGAAGGGGGAAACTCGGACGTTCGAGAAAAGCCCAGTCGTTCAAAGAAGCCCGGGATGATTGTCGCTAGATAGATGTCCCCCTTGATTTCCCGGATAAGTGCCCGGGCGAGGTCGCCGCCGATCCCCTGTCCCCGCTCGCTTTCTTCGACGCCGAGAGCAACAAGTTCAAGGCAATCGGGATGCCTCTTGAGCCCGCAAATCCCTCCGATCTGTCCGTTGTCCTCCGCGACCCAGAACGCGTCGTTTTCCATATCGGGAGAGTCCAACCCGAGACCCGTGGCCAATTCCCTGATGCGGGAGAGATCCTCTTTCCGGGCTTTTCTGATCGGCATAAGCTTGTATTATATCATTTTATCGGAACGATTCCATGAGTTGACGAGCGGCGATATGCTCCGGGTCTTGGCCCGGGGAGCCGCTCGTCGGGGGATCCAAGGGGGTGTCCCCCCTTGGTCGCAGGGCGCGCGTTCATGCCCCCACCCGAGAAAGGGAGGCAGGGAGCGAAGCAAGTTCCCTCTCCAAGTTGACTTGGCCTGGCTTTCTTCTTAAACTGTTCTTTCGCGAATTGGGAAGGAGGCATCCATGAATCATTCGAGATTCCGTCATTTTCTCTATGCCCTGATCATTCTGTTGGTCTTGGCTTCAAGCCTCGTCGGCACGGCCGAACAGGCCAAAAAACCCCAAAGGGTTCAATCCACCGATCCCCAGATCCGCCTTAAAGGCTTCGAGCAAGCC
>CAZJBD010000079.1:0-7195 GCA_964544265.1 uncultured Eubacteriales bacterium | reverse complement strand
CCAAAGGGTTCAATCCACCGATCCCCAGATCCGCCTTAAAGGCTTCGAGCAAGCCGCCCAGATGGCCCAAGGCTCGAAGTTTAAGGACCTTAGGTGGCAGTGGATCGGCCCGAAGAACGTCAGCGGCCGGACGATAGACGTCGCGGTCGTGGCTCCAAAGGGCAAGAACTATACGATGTACGCCGCCACGGCTTCGGGCGGACTCTGGAAGACCGACAATGAAGGGACGACCTGGGAACCCATATTCGAGAAGGGAGCCTCGGCCGCCATCGGGGACGTCGCCGTCGCGCCTTCCGATCCGATGATCGTCTGGGTCGGGACCGGCGAAGCCAACATTTTCCGCAGTTCCCAAGCCGGAATCGGAGTTTACAAGTCCACGGACGGGGGCAAAACCTGGGCCCACATGGGTCTTGAAAACACAAATACGATCCCCAGGATCGTCATCCATCCGAAGAATCCCGACATCGTTTACGTCGCGGCTTCGGGCCATGAGTGGACTACGAACCCTGACCGGGGCGTTTATAAAACCACCGACGGGGGCAAGACCTGGCAGAAAACGCTTTTCATCAATGAAAAGACCGGGGCCATCGACTTGGTCATGGACCCTTCCGATCCGGAAACCCTCTATGCTTCGACATGGCAGAGAACCCGCTACAAGTGGAACGACCCGCGCAATTTCCCCGATTATAACGGAAGCGGCCTGTTCAAGACGACCGACGGCGGCAAAACCTGGAAACCGATCGTAAACGGCCTCCCCGAGGCGAGGTACAGGGGCCGGACGGGGATCGACGTCTGTTTGACCAAGCCGAACGTCCTCTACGCGTTCGTGGACAACTACGAGATAACCCGGCAGCCGACCGGCCAAGAGCTAACGAATACCTATGGCCTGCCCAGGGGCGGAATCATCAAAGGAGCGACGATCTTCAGGTCGGACGACAAGGGCGAGACATGGAAACAGGTGAGCGGATTGACGCCTGAGCAGAAGACATTCATGGAGCGCCACTCCAATACATATGGCTGGGTCTTCGGCCAGGTCCGGGTCGACCCCAACGACGCCGACACCGTCTACAGCATGGGCCTGGGATTGAACGTCTCGACCGACGGGGGGAAGACTTTTAAACGCCTCAAAACCCCGGGGGTTGACCACCATGCCCTATGGATCGATCCCGATAACTCCAACTACCTGATCAACGGTTTCGACCAGGGTCTCGCCGTATCCTATGACAAAGGCGTGACCTGGCGGTACTTCCAGGACGTCCTTCCCGTCTGCCAGTTCTTCAACGTCAACTTTGACATGGCAAAACCGTTCTACGTCTTCGGCTCGATGCAGGACCACGGAAGTTTCCGGGGCATCGTCGACCTCAGCCAGGGCCGGGACAAGATCCCCACCGTGGAGTTCGAAGAAACGCCGGGAGGAGAAGGCTCCAATCACGCCGTCGACCCCACGAACCCCAATATCGTTTACTCGGCCGGATTCTACGGAACGATCTCCCGGACCGATCTTAGCCAACCCGGAAGATTTTGGCAGACGACGAAAGATCTCCTCCCCCGAACCTACGATAACGAACCCAGGTTGAGGGGACAGTGGATGGCACCCTTCATCCTATCTCCCCACAACCCTAATATCGTTTATCACGGCATGCAATACGTCTTCCGGTCGCTCGATCGCGGCGATACCTGGGAGCGCATCAGTCCCGACCTGACCTACAATACTGCGTCCGAGATGGGCGACATCCCTTATCATACGCTCTTCGCCATCTCCGAATCCCCCCTTAAATATGGGCTGATCTACGCCGGGACGGATGACGGCCGAGTCTGGGTGACCAAAGATGGGGGAAAAGCCTGGCAGGAGATCACGGCCGGTCTTCCCTTTGAGAAGTGGGTGAGCCGGATCGCGGCCTCGGCCTTTGACCTGGGGACCGTTTATGTGACCCAAAACGGAAAGCGCGACGATGACTTCACGCCCTACGTCTGGATGTCCAAGGATTATGGCAAAACCTGGGTTGATATTTCCAAAGGAATCCCCTGCGGGCCGGTCAACGTCATTCGCGAGGATCCGGTTGACAAGAACATCCTTTATGTCGGGACGGACGGCGGCGTCTTCTCATCCCTTGACCAAGGGAAAACATGGGGCGTTCTCGGCAAGGACCTTCCGATGGTCTACGTCCTCGACTTGATCATCCACCCCAGGGAGAACATCGTCGTTATCGCGACCCACGGCCGCGGCATGTGGGCCCTGGACGCGAACGGTGTGAATGGAAAGGATAAAAAGCGCAACTGGTACGACGAAGAAGATTGATTTGGAATCAGAATCAAGTCGCACCGCTCGGCGCGGCGTCCCCCGCAGGAAGCTTGGGGACGGGCAGGGCGCTTCGGAGTAGCCAAATGCCGCCGGCGGTTAGAAGTCCGATTCCTCCCGCCAGCTTCCAGAGCGCATCGCCTCCGATCTTGGCGTAAAGCCAATTGCCGGAAAAGGGCGCGATGAACCAGGCTAACGAGAACATCAGGCTGAGCATGCCCATATATCTTCCCGTTGAGGCGCCTGCCCGGTTTGCGGTTACGGTCGCCGTCATCGGAATGGTGAGGATCTCGCCCATGGTCCAAACCATGACAGTAAAGGCAGCATAGCCATATCCGCGCCCGAAGGGCAGAAGTCCGTATCCGATCCCGATGAAGGCGGCGCCCAGAGCGATGATTTTCATTTCCGAACGCCTCCGCAAGGAATGAATGAGAACCATCTCGATGAGAACGATCATGATCGTATTCACGGCCCAGATCGTGCCGATCCGGTTTTCCCTAAGCCCATAGACGGTGTTCAGATAGAGGCTGAAGGTCGAAAAGAATTGGCTGAAGACAACCATGAGGACCAGGAAAAGCCCCATGAAGGCAAGAAACGGCCCGTCTCGCAAGGGAGACCGGGACCCTTGAGATGGGTCGTTCGAACCGGCGTCCATTCCGGTCGGGACCGCCTTTAATAAAACGGCGATAGCGACGGCTGAGGCCAGGGTCGTCAACCCGTCAACCCAGAATAGCCAACGATAATCGAGAAGGATCAAAAATCCTCCGATGACCGGGCCGAAAGTGATCCCCAAATTGGAAGCCAGGCGGCGCAGCGCGAATCCCTTCGATCTCATCTCGCCGGCGCAGAATCTGGACATGGCCGTGTCGTTGGCGGGGAAGATTGCCGTGGAGATGACCCCATATAAGAAAAGAAACGAGAGAAGCGGAACGTAACTCGACAAATATCCCGTTCCAATAAGGAGCAATCCGGACAGGATCAAGCTCCAGATTTGGATTTTTCGGATGCCGATTTTATCGCAGAGCAGACCTCCCAGATATCCGCCGGCGATGGAACCGAGCCCAAACGCGCTAAGGATTCGTCCGGCTTGAAGGAGGGAAAAACCCAATTGCCGCGTCAGGTAGATGTTCAGAAAGACGAGAACCATGAAGCCGCAACGGTTGATGAATTCCGCCAAGGCGAGAACCCAGGCCCCGCGCGGCAGTCCTGAGTACGCCTCTCTATACAAGCCGATGGCTTTTTCCAACATTTCGAACGGGCATTTTAGCACAAAATGCCCTCTTGGCAACGCCGAAACGATTTCACCGACCTGCACGGCCTGACCCGAAGCCGGCGCAATATCTTTTTCATCAACGACCGCCCCCGTCCCCGGGGCTATTCCCTTGACCGGCCTTATGTTCTATACTGGCGGGTAACGGAAACGCCAGGAAAGTGGAGGAACGATGAACGCAAGTGCCAAGAGAAGCCCTTTCATGGTGGGGCTCGTCTTCCTGATCTTCTTCGTCATCTCACTTCTGACCAACATCATCGGTCCCCTTGTCCCCGATATCATCAAGAGCTTCCGCCTGAGCCTGACCCTCGTCGCGCTCCTCCCCTTCGCTTTTTTCATCGCCTACGGGGTCATGTCCGTCCCGGCCGGGATGCTCGTCGAACGTTTCGGAGACAAGCGCATTCTCGTCGGATCCTTCGTCGTGGCCTTCGGCGGGGCTCTTCTCTTTTCCCTCCTTCCCAAGTATCCGACGGCCATCCTATCCCTCTTCCTGATCGGGAGCGGGATGGCCGCCCTCCAGGTCGCAATCAATCCCCTGCTCCGTGTGGCCGGCGGCGAGGAACACTTTGCATTCAATTCCGTCATGGCCCAGCTCTTCTTCGGCGCCGCGTCGTTCCTCAGCCCCTTTATCTACTCTTACTTCGTCCGGAACCTTGGCACGCCTGCCGCCGACGGCAATCTCATCCTCCGAACGGTATCCAGAGTCGTCCCCTCCGGACTTGCCTGGGTTTCGGTCTACTGGGTCTTCACGGTGGTCACCGTAATCATGATCGCCGTCCTCCTTCTCGCGAAGTTTCCCCTTGTCGTACGGAAGGAAGACGAAAAAACGGGCGCCTGGGCGACCTACGGGATGCTTCTCAAGAAGAAAGTCGTCATCCTCTATTTCTTCGGCATCATGACCTACGTCGCGACCGAGCAAGGGGCGGCCAACTGGATGTCTCAGTTTCTATCCGTCTATCATAAATACGATCCCCAGGTCGTCGGGGCCAGGACCGTCTCCTGGTTCTGGGGCCTGATGACCATCGGCTGTGTCCTCGGACTCGTCCTGCTCAAGCTCTTCGACAGCCGCAGGGTCCTCAAGGGATTCGCCGCGGCGGCCCTCGTCCTCCTGACGATCGCACTATTCGGTCCCGGACGCATCGCCATTTACGCCTTCCCGCTGATTGGGTTCGCGGCCTCGGTCATGTGGTCCATCATATTCTCCCTGGCCCTGAACTCCGTCGAAAGCCACCAGGGCTCCTTCTCGGGCATCCTGGTCACGGGCATCATCGGCGGCGCCCTGGGACCCCTGATCATCGGCTGGCTGGGCGACCATTTCGGCCTGCGCCAGGGGATGTTCTTCCTTTATCTGACGCTTGGATATATCTTAAGCATCGGCTTCTGGGCCAGACCGCTCATCACGAACGAGACGCTCTCGGATAAAAAGAGAAAGCTGGCTCTGGCGGCCGAGGCGGCCGGGAAGAACTGAGAGGGCCGGGACCATGTCCATCATCGGAGTCGACCTGGGCGGTACGAACGTCCGGGCCGGCCTGGTCGAAAGCGGACGGCTGACCAGAGTCAAAACAGCGGCCGTGCATGGCGATGGCCCGGAGAAAGCGGTCCTTGAGGACGTCTTAGGGGTTATCAATCCGCTCATCGGGGCCGGCGTCGACGGGATCGGGGTGGGTGTCCCGAGCATCGTGGATCTCAAGGAGGGGGTCGTTTACGACGTCCAGAACATTCCCTCCTGGAAGAAAGTCCCCCTCAAGGCCCTATTGGAAGGAAAATATCGTCTTCCTTGTTACGTCAACAACGACGCCAATTGCTTCGCCGCTGGAGAAAAGCACTTCGGCAAGGGAAAGCCTTACGACAACCTCGTCGGCCTCATCCTTGGCACAGGGCTGGGCGCGGGCATCATCGCCAACGGCAGGCTATTCTCCGGAGCCAACTGTGGAGCGGGCGAGTTCGGCATGCTGCCGTACAAAGATCATAATATCGAATACTACGCTTCCGGCCAGTTCTTCAAGAACGTCCACGGGACATCAGGAAAGGCGCTGGCAGAAAGGGCTCGTAAAGGCGACCCCGCGGCCCTGGCCGTCTTCGACGAATTCGGATACTACCTCGGACAGGCCATAAAGGTCGTCCTCTATGCGGCTGACCCCGAGATCGTCATCCTGGGCGGTTCGGTCAGCCGGTCCTATTCCTTCTTTCAGAAGGCCATGTGGAAGGCCATGCAGGATTTCGTCTACTCGATCACTCTTCAGAAAATCAAGGTCGAGATCTCCGATACAGAGAATATCGCCCTCTTGGGCGCTGCCGCGCTCTATCTCGACTCCCTGGCCCAATAGGCCGCGAGGGGATGCTTAAGGCTTGCTGCTGGAGAGCTGCTGCTCGAGCCTCCTGATCTTTTCTTGGAGACCTTCCTTCTCTCCCCGCCTCCTCATCCACAGCATCCTAATAAGGATGCCCGCCGTGCCGACAAGAATCAGGAAACTAAGAAGAGATGCTCCCAGAAACGGGATTCTGACGTTCTTCAGAAAACTGATGACGCCGGTGTCGTTAAGGTAGGAAAGCACCGTCAAAACGACCATGAAGCTGACCCACAAGATCATTGAGTCCCCCTTTCTCCGGACCGATTCTCCAGCACCGGGTCCTTGCCAGGAACGTCCGGAAATAGTTAATATTCAGTTCCCATCGGACTCTATATCATATCCACATCGGGAATACAATGGCCATTCTGGAAAATCAGAAACACCGGTTCCTCGAAGGGCGAATCATCGCAGACCCCTCGGGTAAACGTCATTAAAGAGATTCCTATGTGTTCCTATTCGATGGAGGTTGTTATCATGATTGGAAATTATTCAGGAGCCCTGCTTTGAATATGGAGCGGATCGAACGTGGTTTACGAGACCATTTGGACGAAGTCAAATTGTAGGGGGGAACCCGCTCCAGGAGAGACGGCTGAAGGCTACAGGCAACTCTGATCGGCCTTGACGAGTTTCGTCGTATCGAACCCCTGGGCCTTTATCCTTTGGACGATCTCGTCATAGAGCGCGGGGTCCATCTCCTTCGCCCGGGATAGGATCCATAAATATTTCCGGCTCGGGTCCCCGACGACCGCATAGGTATAATCTTCAGCTAGGTCGATAATCCAATAATTTCCCCTGAAGGGCCAAAAGAATTGGACCCTGAGCTTGGCGTTGCCGCTTCCCTTGACAACAAAGGCCTTGCCCTTCGCGCGGCTGACCTTGCCGTCGGGGCCGCCTTTCCGGCAGGCATTGACGACTCGAACGTAGCCCTTGTCCGTCATCTCGTATTCGGCCGTCGTGCAGTGACAGCCCTTCTGGAACTTCTGCGGGAAGGCGGCGATCTCGAACCATTTTCCCATATAACGATCGAGGTCGACTTTGTCGACGGTCCGGACCGGCTGGATTCCGGAGTCTTGAGCACAGAGCCCCGTCAACCCGAAAGCAAACAAAAATAATACAACACTTTTCATAGATTCATTATCGCATGTCCCCCGGCCCTGATCAATGATTGGCGAGGGTTACAAAGAATTCAGATGGAAAGTATCTCTTTTCGTGTGTAAAAAAATTCAGGCTCGGGGCGCGCCCTCCGTCGGCCGCGGCCTGTCCCGGCGAGCCAGG
>CAZJBD010000078.1:3048-11422 GCA_964544265.1 uncultured Eubacteriales bacterium | reverse complement strand
ATGGAGAGCCTCCCCCGGCTTGTGAACAGCGTTCCGTTCCTGGCGTTTCGCGTCGGGAGGACGCAGTCGAAGAGGTCCATCCCCCGGTCGACTGCTTCCAGGATGTCTTCGACATACCCAATGCCCATCAGGTAACGGGGTTTGTTTTGGGGCAGGAGGGCGCCCCCCCTTTCGAGGATCTCGAGAAGCTGGGATTTGGGTTCGCCCAGGCCGAGGCCCCCGAAAGCATACCCGTCAAAGTCCATCTCCAGGAGGTCGGAGATGCATTTTTCTCGCTGGTCCCAAAATACCCCTCCTTGGCTGATCCCCCACAGGTGTTGGACGGACTCAGTGGAGTTGAAGTACCGCTTGCTGCGGGACGCCCAGCGCGTCGTTCGGCCCACGGCTTCCTTCATCGCTTCCTCGGTCGCGGGGTAGGGGGGAAACGTGTCCAGGCACATCATAATGTCAGTCCCCAACTTCCTCTGGATGTCCACGACGTCTTCGGGCGTCAGGAAGATTTTCGCTCCATCGAGGTGGGAAGAGAACCGGACTCCATCTTCCCGGACCTTGACGAGGGGGGAGAGGCTGTAGATCTGGAAGCCGCCGCTGTCGGAAAGGATGGGCTTTTGCCAGGAGATGAAGGAGTGGATGCCGCCCAGCTTTTCGATGGTGTCTGCTCCCGGCCGCAGGTAAAGGTGGTATGAGTTAATGAGGATGATCTGGGCCCCCATCCGCTCGAGGACGTCGTGGGTCAGTCCCTTAACCGTTCCCTGGCTGGCCACGGGCATGAAGGCCGGCGTCTCCACCGTCCCGTGGGCGGTAGAGAGGAGTCCCGTCCTTGCTGAGGATCCGGAGGCGCGGGCCGTGACCGTGAATGATTTCGTCATTGGGCAAAGCGGAAATAGATGACGTCCCCGTCTTGAACAACGTAGTCCTTCCCTTCGAGACGTATGGCTCCGGCGTCCCTGGCCTTCTGGAGATGGCCGAGCCGGAGGATTTCTTCGCAGGGGACTACCTCGGCCCGGATGAAACCCTTCTCGATGTCGGAATGGATAGCCCCGGCCGCTTTCACGGCCGTAGAGCCCCTCTGTATCGTCCAGGCGCGCACCTCATCTTTTCCGATCGTGAAGAACGTCAGCAGGTCCAGGAAACGGGGGACCTGCCGGAAGAACCTGGCGGCGCTCGGCTCCCTGATCCCGTAGCTCGACATGAAGAGCTCCTTCTCTTCATCCCCGAGCTCCAGGATTTCGTTCTCGATCCGGCCGCAGAAGGCAAGCGTCGGATCCGCCGCGAGCCCCAGCCCGAAGATCTCCTCAGGGACCTCCAGCCGGGCTGCGTCCGTTTCATCCAGGTTGATCATGCTGAGGAGCGGCTTTTGACTCAGGAAGGCGAAGCTTCGCAAGGACTTCTCTTCAGCAGGGGAGAGAGGAAAATCCCGAACTCTTTTCCCTTCTTCCAGAAAGGGACGCAGCCTCTCCAGGACCTCTTTCTCCTTTTCGCCATCCGGGCTCTTCATCTTCTTCAGGTCCTTTTCGAGCCGTTCGATTCGGGCGCTGACCATGATGAGGTCGGAGAGGATAAGTTCCTCTTTCATGACCCGGATATCGTACGCCGGATCGATTTTTCCCTTGGGATGGGGGACCCGCTCGTTGTGAAACCCCCGAACGACGTGAACGAGGCCGTCGGCCTTGTGGAGGTGGCCGAGGTAGGCGCTGCCCTTGACTTCTCCGTAGGATATTCCCACCAAGTCCGTGATGTCCACGGGAGCGGCGACCTTCTTTTTTTCAGGGTGGAGGGTCCACAGCCCGTCCAGCCGCGAATCGGGCAGGACGCAGGTCCGGACGTTGGGTTCCTTCTTTCCGTCTTCATAAGCCCTGACTTCTATCTTTGCCCCGGTCAGGAGATTGAAGAGTGTTGTTTTACCCGTCCTCGGGTAGCCAAACAGGAGGATGTTCACGGCCTTAGTAAAGCCTGAAACCCATTTCGTGTCAAGGAGATGAAACCCGGATAGCCTCTTGAAGACTCGGGTTGTCCCCTTTATCTTTCTCAGCAATCCTTACCGATCTGTTCTGCAAAACCTCTTCCCGGGCTTGATGGAATTTCGGATTTAGGCTATATTAGCGCTTCGTTCGAAACAGATCATCATGACAAAAAAAGAGATGAAGCGGGACAAGGGTGTTTTCAGGGAGTACTTCGAGCTCATCGCCGAGACGGCCGTTTTCGTCTTCTTCGTGATGACTTTCGTCGTCCAGGCCTTCCAGATTCCAACGGGGTCAATGGAGCCGACGCTCCAGATCGGAGACTTCCTTCTCGTCAATAAGCTGGCTTATGTCCGGCCTGTTTTTCCCTTCGAAGCCAAGGTGCTTCCGCGTAAGAGGATCGAAAGAAAAGACATTGTCGTCTTCAAGTATCCCAGGGAGCTTAATAAGGATTTCGTCAAGCGGGTGATCGCCCTGGAAGGGGAGAAGATCGAGATCCGGGATAAGCAGGTTTATATCAACGAGGCGCCCTTGTCCGAACCTTATAAGGTTCATAATGATAGCCAGGTTTATTCGAAGAACGATTCCTATCACTACGACGACCTCATCCGCGACAACTTCGGGCCATTGATCGTCCCGCCGAACAACATTTTTGTCATGGGCGATAACCGGGACAACAGTGCCGACAGCCGGTACTGGAGCTTCCTCCCCATGAACAACATCAAGGGGCGGCCTTGGGTGATCTACTTCTCCTATAAGGCCGAGCGGGACGCCTGGCAGAAAACCGGCATCCGGGACAGGCTTAAAAAGTTCCTAAGCTTCCTCCCCAAGGCCCGTTGGACCAGGATGCTCAAGGTCATCCACTGACCTGCTCAGCGGCTTTCGATTTTGGTCTCTTCGTACGATCCGATGTAGAAGATGGGATTTTCGTCCGTGAACTCCCTTAAGAAGGCCGGACTCTGGACGATGCCGTCCATGTCCTTGCCGACCGGCAGTCCCAGGAAATAGAGGATGGTCGGCGCGATATCCACGATTTTTATTCCCTCCATGGTGTTCCGCTTCTCGATCCCCTGGCCATAAAAAAAGACGACGCCGGCCGGCATATCCTCGTGGTAGGCCGAAGCGTCCGAATTCCCAAGGATCCACTCCACGAACCGTTTCCAAAGAGGCAGGGGCTCCACTCCAAACGAAGAATAAACGACGAGAAGCTCATTATCTTTGAGGGAGGCGAGGCACTTGCCGATGATCTGGTCGTAATATTCATAATATCGGGAGATCACCGGCCCATAGCGGCTGATCTCCTCTTGGCTGATGCTGCCGAATTGTTCGGGATTACTGTACTTATAAAAATAGGCCTCGACCGTGTTCAGGCCCTTGAGCAGAAGATGGAAAAAAGCCGGTTGAACCCGGCCCTTCTCGGCCAAGGCCGAATCCTCGAGCTCCCAATCTCCGGTGAAGGCGCTGCGGGCCAGGGCGAACAAACGGTTTCGTTCCGATGGCTCGACCTTGAAGGCAAGGCTAAACGCTTTTTCCGCCCGGGGGTCGGGTTTTTCCTGTGCTGTCCCGGTCGGAGATTCGAAATCAAGGGCGCGCGAGCCGTTGGCCTCGCTGATGAACGTTAGATCCTTGGCCGCAGGAGAGGGAGAGCCCGGAAGGGCCTTCAGGAGACCGAGCCGGACCATCTGCCTGAAAAGGATGAAGCGGGGCGTCACGTCCAATTTATATTTGCCGAAAAAGAGACGGTAAGAGTTGAGGGACAACTGGCGATGTTTGGAGGGGAATTTGCCGGTCATGAGGGTGTGGTTGAGGATGAAGGAGTCGGTCGGCAAAGTCGTCTCGAGTCTTCCCCAGCTCCCGTTCTCCACGAGCCAGGAGAAGTTCGGCAGCTTGCCCTCCGCGATCAGGGAGAAGATGAAGTCAAGGCTTAGACCGTCAAGGCCGATGAGGATGACATTCCTTTCGAGTCTCCTGGCCTCTAGCCGGACGACCCTGGCGCCTGCGTTCCCGGCCGGATACTGAGCTCTTTGGCCGACGGCGATGACCAGCCCCAGGGCAAAGACCAAGAAATAAGCAGTGAGGGGAAAGACTTTCTTGTACCTGCGCGCCGAGTAGAGGGCTGCACCCGGGAGAACCGCTAGGGCAGCCAGGATGATGGCCTGGACCCTGAGTCGCCCCGCGGTTTCGGCGTCCAGGAAGGACCGGAAGTATGAGATGTTTTCCCAGAAGATGAGGAGAAAGATGATGATGAGGGGAGCGAAGCTTGCGGCCAGGAAAGACGAAGAGACGGCCTTGATTGCGAGCCTCTTGCCCGTGAAGAATTGGGCGATAAAGAAAATCGAAAGGATCGTAACGAGGACGATCGTCCCGTATGGGAGGGCCAGGGCGAGGACGAGCTCTCCGAAGGCCGCGATATGGAAGGGCAGGTTAATATTGATGTCCAGGGTGAGCAGAGCCAGGAGGCCGGCGAAGAACAACCCGCTGATCGCCGAATTTATCAGAACCCTGAGGAATTTCATTATCGAATAAGTAGCATGAAACCGGGCGAGGGTCAAACACGCGCAGGCCGGGCAGACTGGATAAACTTGTTTAGCTTTCCTTAATGCTTTAAGATGAACGCAAGAGATCATGGACCAGCTGGAAGGCACCGTCGAACAGATCGTCTACTACAATCCCGACAACGGCTACACCGTCTGCCGCTTCGCAGTCGAAGAAGGGAAACCCGTGACCGTCATCGGATCGTTCCCGCCGCTGTCACCCGGAGAGGTCTTGAGACTCAAGGGGAAGTGGGAGGTCAATCCCAAGTTCGGGAAACAGTTCCACATGGAGGCCTTCGCTCTAGCCCTCCCGGCCTCTGCAAGCGGTATCGAAAAATTCCTTGGCTCCGGACTCATCAAGGGGATCGGTCCCGTCCTGGCCAAAAGGATCCTCCGGAAATTCGGCGCCGCGACCATCGACATCCTGACCTCAAGTCCCGAGAAGCTGAAAGAGGTCGAGGGCGTTGGGCCGGTCAAGTTCCGGGAGATCCGGAAGTCCTGGAACGAGCACCAAGATATCCGCGATCTGATCATCTTCCTCCAGGAGCATAACGTTTCCACCAACCTGGCCACCCGGATTTATCGTCAGTACGGCGCGAGATCTTTTCATGTCCTCAAGAGCAATCCTTATCAGCTCAGTCTGGACATCTGGGGCGTCGGATTCAAGACCGCCGACCAGCTCGCTTTGAAACTCGGGATGGATCCCGGATCGCTGGAGAGGGTCAAGGCCTACATTCTTTATGTCCTGGGAAAGGACAATGAGCAAGGACATGTTTTCTCTCTGGAAAGCGAGGTCAGGGCCAAGTGCCAGGAGGAACTGGCTGCGGATGATGAAAGGATTAACAAAGCGATTGCAGCCCTCGTTGGAAAGAAGATGCTTATCCAGGATCCCGTCGACTCTGATTCGGCGCTCTACCTCCCTTCCTTCCACTTGGCCCAAGAAGAGGTCGTTCGAGCCCTCCACAAGCTGGCCGCCGTCTCCTGCGGCTGCCCGCCCTTCGACCTGGACTCCGGAGTCTTTGACGTAGAGAAAAAACTCGGGATCAGTTTTTCGTCCATGCAGAAGCTGGCCATCAAGGAGTGTTTTCAAAAGAAGATCCTGGTCATCACGGGCGGACCGGGTACCGGCAAGACGACCATCATCAGGGCCGTGGTCGAGATCTTCGCTAGGTGGGGGCGAGAGGTCCTGCTTGCGGCGCCCACCGGCCGGGCCGCAAAGCGGCTCGTCGAAACCACGGGCCGGGACGCCAGGACCATCCACCGAGTCCTCGAATTCCAGCCCAAGAAAGGGGTCTTCCGGCGGGGAGAAAAGTATCCCCTGAGCGGCGAAGAGCTCATCATCGATGAGTTCTCCATGGTGGACCTTCCCTTGATGCACCATCTCCTCAAGGCTGTCCCGGCCTCGATGCGGCTCGTATTCGTGGGGGACAAAGACCAGCTGCCTTCGGTTGGTCCTGGGACGCTCCTCCGGGACATCATCGAATCGGGAACTGTAGCGGTCGTCAGGCTGGACGAGATTTTCCGCCAGGAGAAGCAAAGCTACATCGTTCTCAATGCCCACAGGATCAACCGGGGCGAGGGGCTGATCTATCCTCCGAGAGGAGAGCAGGGATCGGATTTTTACTTCATTCACCAGGAAGACGACCAGAAGGTGTTCGAAACCATTATAGGCCTGTGCCAGACGAGGATTCCGCGCTGGCTTCGTATCCCCGCTCTGTCTCCTCAGATCCAAGTCATCAGCCCCATGTACAAGGGACTCGTCGGTGTCGATAACCTTAACCAGGAGCTCCAACAGAGGCTAAATCCCCTCCAGGAGGGGCTCAAGGTCGGAAGCCGCGAGTTCCGGATTAGAGACAAGGTCATGCAGATCCGAAACGATTATGAGAAAGAAACCTTCAACGGAGACATCGGGACGATCGTCCACCTGGACAAGACGAGGTTCAGAATCATTGCCGAGTTTGACGGCCGCCCGGTCGTCTATGAGAAGGACGATCTGAACGACATCACCCTTGCCTACGCCGTGTCTGTTCATAAAGCCCAAGGCAGCGAATACCAGGCCGTCGTCATGCCGCTCCTGACCCAACATTTCATCATGCTCCAGAGGAACCTCTTTTATACCGCCCTGACGCGGGCCAAGAAGCTTAGCGTCATTGTCGGCTCCTATAAGGCCCTTCATATCGCCATCAAAAACGACAAGCCCGTCAAGCGCAACTCGCTGATCAAGGAAAAACTCATACTCCTCAACGTTCTCGAAAAGACATGAAGCGGAATTCCGGATCCCGTGGGAGTTGGCGTCATGGCCCGAGAGGTACGGATTCTATCGGCAATTTCGTGGCCTTTGACAGCCCTACGTTTTCAATTATAATGAACTCTCCGGAGAAGGAGGCCCCGCGTGATGAAAACCAAGAATAAGGAACAATTTCGGACGATCGACGATATCCTGGCCTTTGCCATCAAGAAAGAGGAGGAAGCGGCCTCCGCCTACGGAGATATGCTTAAAGCGGCGGGGACCCCGGGGCTCAAGAAGCTCCTTAAGGAGCTCTATGATGAGGAGGGTAATCACAAGAGACTCCTCGAGAAGGCGGCCCACTCCGGGATCGAGGTCTTGGAATCCATGAGCGTCGAGGACCTCAAGATCACCGACTATCTCATCGCTCGGCCTCCTCACCCCGATATGAGCTTTCAGGAGCTCCTGATCCTTGCCGCTAAGAAAGAAGGCAAAGCGGCCGCGCTCTACGGCGATCTGGCACGTCGGGCAGCAAGTTCCGAGCACCGGAAGTTATTTGATCACCTCATGCAACAGGAAAAAAGCCACAAACTCAGGCTCGAGTCCGAATATGAAAGGCACGTCCTGGGCGAGGACTGAGATACCTTTATTATATAAGGAGGAGGGCGACGATGGAAAAATGGGAATGCACGGCCTGCGGATACATCTATAATCCGGCTGTCGGCGATCCCAACGGCGGGATCCCCCCCGGAACGCGCTTCGAAGACCTGCCAGACGATTGGGTTTGCCCCCAATGCGGGGTCAGCAAGGAATTCTTCCAAATGATTTCATGATCACTGGACAAGGAAGGGAGGGCTGGCTATGAGAGCCGTGATCGTAGGGAACGGGCTGGCCGGGACCATGGCGGCCAAAAGCCTCCGCGAACTTGATCCATCCGTTGAGATCGAGATCTTCGCCGAGGAACGGCATCCATATTATCCCAGGCCCAACCTCATTGAGTTCATCGCCGGGAATCTGGCCCATGAGAAACTGTTCGCTTTTCCCGAGCACTGGGAGGAGCGGCAGAACATCGCCATTCACGCCGGAGAGCCCGTCGTCCGAATCGACGCCGGTCGGGGAAAAGTGGAGATACGGGGCGGCCGCACTTCTGCGTTTGACCGGCTCCTTTTGGCCAATGGATCCTCGGCTTTCGTCCCCTCGATAAAAGGGGCGGAGAAAAAAGGCGTTTTCGTCCTCAGGACGCTGGACGACGCCCTCGCCATCCTGGAATACCTGAAAGACCACCCCAGGGTTGCCGTCCTCGGCGGCGGTCTTCTGGGCCTGGAGATCGCCCGGGCCCTCAAAGCGAGAGGGGCCTCAGTCGCGGTGAATGAATTCTTCGACCGCCTCCTTCCCCGGCAGCTGGATACCGGGGGAGCTGGAATCCTAAAGGCTCAAATCGAAAAATTAGGAATCGAGGTTTGCCTGGGCGTCGAAACAGAAGAGATCACCGGGGCGGACGAAGCCGCCGGATTGAAATTCAAAGGCGGCGGCGGAGCTGAGACCGACATGGTCATCGTGGCTGCCGGCGTTAAACCCAATATCACAATGGCGAAAGAGGCCGGGATCGTCGTCGATCGCCTCGGCACCGTGGAGCCCTCGCTCGAAGACGT
>CAZJBD010000078.1:0-3038 GCA_964544265.1 uncultured Eubacteriales bacterium | reverse complement strand
TGATCGGTGGCGGACGGCGGAGCGGTAGTCGATGGGATCGTCGTCGATCGGGGGATCGTGGTCAACGATCTCCTCGAAACCAGCCGCCCGGGCATTTTCGCGGCCGGCGACGTCGCCCAGCACCGGGGCCGGGTTTATGGCATCATTCCTGCCTCCTTCGACCAGGCGCGGGTGGCCGCTTTTAATATGTTAAGCCAGGAGAAAATATACCGAGGGACCGTGCCTTCAAACCAGCTCAAGGTCGCGGGCGTTTTTGTGACCTCGGTCGGTCAGGTGAATCCCGAGGGCGAGGGCTTTGAGGTGAGGGTCCGGGAGGCCCCCGAAACGGGGATCTACAAGAAGATCGTCATCAAGAACGGAATCTTGACCGGAGCCATATGGATGGGGACGAGGAAGGGGGCCGCGGAGATCACCCGGCTGGCCGCTTCCGGGCAGAATATTGACAAATGGACGAACACTCTCCTCGAAGACAATTTCGACTTTTCGAGCCTATGAGAACAAAGATCATCGTTTTTTGCCTGCTCCTCGCATCGCCCCTCGGGTTGATGGGAGAGACCAAGTCGGGGGGTTACCTTTCTTTCGAATTCATCAAGGGACAGGAACAGAGCGGAGCGAGGCAGGGCAGTTTCCAGAACCTTCGGGGCGGATTTTTTTTAGGGGGGGAATTTGACCGCAGGTTCGACTACATCTTTGAGGTTGGGTTGAAAAGCGAGTCGAAAATTGAAATGGAGCAGGCCTCGGTCGGATTTAAACTCGCCGTGGAGAGCGATTTTAGGCTTGGGCTTTTCCTCGTGCCCTTCGGCAAGTATAACGAATCCAACCGGCCCCACCAAACCGCGCTCGTCCGATCCCCACTTAATCTCGCGGGCATCTATCCGTCGAGCTGGCGGGACATCGGCCTCGTCCTCCGGGGGCGGATGGGGTTCTTACGCTACGCAGCCTACCTCGGCAACGGCCTGGGCGAAAAGGAGGGGGCGGCGGCGGGGCAGCTTTTCGGGGATAATAACAAGGACAAGGGGAAGGGCGGCAGGCTCGGGTTCATCTCCGGCGAGGGATTCGAAGTCGGGATCTCCTATTATTCCGGCAAGTATGATGAAACGAACGCGCTCCGCTTGACGCTCGAAGGCGCCGATTTAACCTGGGTCACGCGAGACTACGAGGTGCGCGGCGAATACACGAAGGCGATTTGGAAGAACTCGCCCGGGATCCCGAACGGAAGGTCTGACGGATTTTTTATCCTCACGGTCCTCAATTTTGGAAGGCTCCAGCCGGTCCTAAGCTTCCAGCGGTTGAACCCCGGCAGCCCTTCATCCGGGGCCAGGCTTCTGGTTTCTGAAGAAAACCCTGAAGTCATCGGGGTGAGGAGTCGATGGGCGTTTGGCTTTCGCTATTTCTTGAGTCCGACCTTCCTCATTAAGGCCGAGTACGATATGAACAGGGAGAAAAACCCCGCCCTCCGAAACAACCTCGTTGAAATCCAGGCGGCCCTCAGCTTTTGACGAGCCGAAATATGCCCTGCGGTGAGCGGCGGGGAACCGCGAAAGTTGACCTTGTCTCGTCCGTTGCCTTCTGCTAGAATTCCTCCGGCATCGGCATCTAACGCGATCATCATCCAGCATAGGTTTTCGAAACGAAAGAAGGACAACAATGGCGAATCTGCTTGTTCTCGGCACGCAGTGGGGAGATGAAGGCAAGGGCAAAATCGTCGATTTTCTGACCCCCGGTTTTGACATCGTCGCCCGTTACCAAGGTGGTCATAACGCCGGGCACACGGTGTGCGTCAACGGGAAGAAGGTCGTCCTCCATCTCATCCCTTCCGGGATCCTCCATCCGGGGAAAACCTGCGTTATCGGGAACGGGCTGGTCATATCTCCCGAAGCCTTTTTTAGAGAGATCCAGGACCTGGAGGCTCGCGGGATCGCCGCGGACGGGGGCCGAATCGTCATCAGTCGCAATGCCCACCTGATCATGCCCTATCACCCGGTTATGGAAAGAATCTCCGAAGAAAACCGGGGCGAAAAAAAGATAGGCACAACCTGCCGGGGAATCGGACCGGCTTATGAGGATAAGGCCGCCCGCTGGGGCGTCCGGGCGGGAGATCTGCTCGACATCTCCGTCCTTAAAGATAAGATTCGCGAGAACCTAGAGGTCAAGAATCGATTGTTCGCGGCCTATGGGATCGCTCCTCTCGATGCTGACAAGATCTACGACGAGTACGCGGGATACGCGTCCCGCATGGCGCCCTACGTTCGGGACGTTTCCCTTTTCCTCGGAGAAGAAATAAAAAAAGGAAAACGGGTGCTCTTTGAGGGAGCCCAGGGCGTGCTGCTCGACCTGGACCACGGGACCTATCCTTTTGTCACATCGTCGAGCTCGACGGCCGGCGGTGTTTGCACCGGTCTCGGGATCGGTCCGAAATCGATCCATTCCATCCTGGGCATAGCCAAGGCCTACACGACCCGGGTCGGCAGCGGGCCATTTCCTACCGAGATTGCCGACGCACAAGGGGAAAAAATCGCTGCCAGGGGCGATGAATTTGGGGCCACGACCGGGAGGCCGCGCCGCTGCGGTTGGTTCGACGCCCTGGCCGTCCATTATGCCTGCCGCGTCAACGGCATCGACCGGATCGCCCTGACCAAACCAGACGTCCTGGAGGGGATGGATAAGGTCGAGATCTGCACGGCCTATAAATATAAAGGTAAGGTCCTAAAAAGTTTTCCGCCCGAGCCCTGGATCCTGGGAAAAGTGGTTCCTGTTTACAAAGCAATGCCGGGCTGGAAGGATTCTGTCCACAAGGCCCGGGAGTATGCCTCACTCCCGGCAGCCTTCAAGGATTATGTTCGGACGATCGAAGACCTCATCCAAACCCGGGTGGGTCTCGTCTCGACCGGAGTCGAGCGCGACGACACGATTCTCCTCGAGCGAGAATCCCGGGAGCTCATCGATGCCCTAGGTCTGAAGTCCGGAGAGCAAAAATGACGAGCGGCGATATGCGCCGGGTCTTGCCCCGGGGAGCCGCTCGTCGGGGGATCCAAGGG
>CAZJBD010000077.1:0-11527 GCA_964544265.1 uncultured Eubacteriales bacterium | reverse complement strand
ATGCGGCTGGCCTGCCGGCTGTCGGGTTGAATGATGATCTCCATGTGTTCCCTCCGGATACGCCCGGCGTCCCGGGCAGCCGCATCTATTCGATCTTCGGGACACTGGCGGCGGCGACGGCCTGGCCCACCCTCCGGCTTTTCTCATCGAGAAGGTGCAGCCTAACCCGCCGCTCCGTGCCGGGAAACTCCTCATGAAGGACCTTAGAGGCTTTCTCCATGATGATGTTCCCGCCTGTCCCGGACATCACCCGGCCGAGGACCAGAAGATTCCTGAAATCATAGAACATCTCATAATAGGGGACGGCGTACCCAAGATAGATCCCGATATCCTCGAAAATCCGCCAGGCCGTCCCATCGCCCCTTTCGGCGAGCTTGCGGACCTTCAGGAGCCGTTCGGGAAGGCGCATGTCCTCCGGGAACTCGATCCCGGCCCGGACGGCCAGCTTGTTCACGGCCTGCTGGGAAAAGTAATTTGCCCCAACCCCCCGATCGCCCGACCATTCGTCGGCGACCGCCTCCGGGCTGATGTCCACGGGGGCGAAGGCGAGCTCATCCAACCAGCCCGGGATGTGGCCATCGGCATTGAGAAAGCCTCCGGCCTGACTGGATCCCATCGCTACGCCGAGCATCGCCTTTTCGCCGATAGACATCGTCCCGGCCAAGGCCGTGACTTCTCCGTCGTTGATGACCTCAAAGGGGACTCCCCATTCAGCTTTCATCTCATTGAACATGTTCTTGACCTTGAGGTTGAAGACATCCAGGGGAACCGACCGGAAAAGAGAGGCGATCCGGACTTGGTTGTTAATATAGATACCGGCCGAACTGCCTCCGATCGCGTCCACCCGGGGGAGGTGGGATGCGGCCTTCTTTAACCCGTTTCTGATGTTATTGTAATGGTAATGCGGGTCAGGCTGTTCACCCGGAGTCCATGGGATCTCTTCGCTGAAAACGGGCTTGCCCTCCTTGACGGCCGCGACCTTGAAGTCGCTGGCGCCGAGGTCGAAACCGATGCGGCAGCCGTCCAGGTGCCCGCCCAAGGCTGATTCGCTTTCCCGAGATTCGGGAAAGTCCGGGGGTTCGACGATCGCGACCTGGAATTCTTTCTCATAGACCCTTCCCATGAGTTCGACATCGAAAGCGCGCCGGCCGCGTGGCGAATAAGCTCTTTGAATGATCTCCCCGACGTCCCTCGGCCCCTGAAAATGGACCTTCCAGCCCCCCCGGGACCAGAGCAGGAACTTCACGATTCTCTCGGCGTATATCGCCGTCGCCTCGGTTGTGGCGGGGTCCGGAGGCAGGACTTCCGTTGTAAAACTCGAGATAAGACCGTTTTCCCTCTCTATGCCGATCCTTAGGAGGACGCCCTTTCCCGAATCCTTGACGGCCTTCCGATAGCTCAGCCAAGCCAAGCTCACGGGTCTGAAAACGGGATCAAAGGTGGGCTTGATTCTGGGTTCGACATTCAAGATCTCCGGCAGGTGTCTGGGCGGGACGGCGTTCGTTCGGCTTTCCATGCTCTCCTCGCGTGGTCCAAGATCGTTAGATCCCAGGGACGGCTCATTATAGCGCACTCCCGTTTCTTCTTTCAAACGCTGATCGCTTATGGTAAAGGATTAAGAAGGAGGCCTCGATGTCTGAGAAGATGCTGTATCTGTCAAGGGCGGACGTAGAAGCCGCCGGTCCGCCCATGGAGGAGATCATCGCCTCGCTGGAGATGATGTTCCGGGAGAAGGCGGCGGGCCGGACCGAGATGCCGCCCAAGCCGGGCATCCACACAAGGCCGGATACCTTCATTCACGCGATGCCGGCCTATATCCCCGCCTTGAACGCGGCGGGCATGAAATGGGTGAGCAGCTATCCCTCAAACCGGCTCCGCGGGCTGCCCAATATCAGCGGCCTCATCGTCCTCAACGATCCGGAGACCGGCCTGCCCCTGGCCGTCATGGATGCGGCCTGGATCACGGCCAAACGGACGGGCGCGGCAACAGCCATCGCGGCCAAATTCCTTGCCAGGCCCGGATCGCGGACCGCGGGCGTCCTTGGCTGCGGCGTTCAAGGCAAGAGCAACGTCGAGGCGATTCGAACGGTCCTCTCGCTGGAGAGGATCATCGCTTATGACAAGGAGCGGGCGGCGGTGGAGAGTTTAGCGGAAGAAACACAAAAGGGCGGGGGGATTGAGATCATCGTCGCGAGGACGCCGTTTGAGGCTGTAAAGGGCTGCGATGTCGTCGTTACAGCCGGGCCCATCACGAAGGTCCCGCATGCCACGATCCAGCTGGGCTGGCTTGGCCGCGGGGCCTTCGCGTCTCTGGTCGATTACGATTCGTACTGGGACCCCAGGGCTCTGGCCGAGGCGGACAAGTTCTGCACGGACGATATCCGTCAGCTCGAATACGCGAAAAGCATGGGTTATTTCAAAAACATTCCTCCGGTCTATGCCGAGCTCGGAGATCTCGTCAGCGGCCGGAAGGCGGGCCGGGAATCGGACGAGGAGCGGACGATTGCCTGCAATCTCGGTCTTGCCCTTGACGATATGGCGACGGCTCCGCTCGTCTATAAAAAGTCGCTCGCTTTGGGGATCGGGACTTGGCTGCCGCTCTGAGGATTCGCCTGACCTCGAATCGCTCAAGCGCGGCCGAAAGAGCCTCCGGCCTAGGAATGAGCTTTTTTTAGGATGGACGCAATCTCCTCGACGAGGGGCTTCGATCCGAGATAGAGGGCCGTGCGCTGGTGCGGTTTCTCAGGGACGATGGAGAGGATCGACGTTCCTTCCTCGTCCACGGCGCTCCCGCCCGCTTCACAGCACATGAAGGAGACGACGGCTGCCTCGTACATGAGGCGCAGTTTCCCCTTCGGCCTGTTCTTGGTCGGATCAGGGTGATTAACGATCGCCGGGTAGAGGAATAGCCCTCCGTTGGTGAGGATCCGGTGAAAGTCCCCGGCCAGGGCGCCCAGATATCGGAAGACGTATTTTTTCTCTTTTTCCTTGATCCATTCCCGGATCGGCTCAGCGAACGTCCCCCGGTTCGCCGAATTAAATGATAACTCCCATGTCTTCGGATTCTCGGGCAGAATCATTCGCGTGGGCTTGACATAGTTCATGACCTCATCGATATGGAACCGCCAGCAACCGGCGTTTTTCAGAGCGATAGTGAACGTTCCGGTGGGGATGACGAACATGCCGGAGGCGATATATTCGTTGCCTGCCCTGAGGTGCAGGTCTTCGGGGCCATCGAGGTTCTTTTTGGCGATACCGAAGAGGAAACCGACAGGAAGGTTGTGGGGGACGTTGGAGGACCCATCCATCGGATCGTAATAAATGAAGTAGCGGCCGCCCTCGAGATTCATCGGAACGATCTCTTTTTCTTCTTCGCTTATGGCTTGGATGACACGCCCGGAGCTTTCGAGGTAGTGCTTTACGACCTCATTGGCGATCTGGTCCATCTGAAGGACCTCTTCACCCTGGATGTTGGTCGATCCAGCCAGTCCCAGGGTGCCGCGCAATGCCCCGGTCAAGTAATAGTGCTGGATGCGCTTGGCGGCATTGAGGACGGAATTCATCAGGATGAGGAAATGATAAGTCCTGTTGTGGCGTTCCTGGTGTTCCAACAGGAAGTCCATGAAAGTGTCTTCGAATCGAAGCATAGATACCTCCCTGAAATCCAAGGATTAATTATCATAAGACAGGGACTAAATCAACATTCCTAAGGCATCCTGCGATGGATGAAGGGCCGAGGGAGCGGCCGCTCATGTGAACAGAGTGGATTTGAACCCCTTTCCGAGGACGTCGTACGTGTCATTGATGATGACAAAAGCCTGCGGATCGATCTGCTTGATGAAGTCCCGGAGTTCGGCTAGCTGCTTTCTGTGGATGACCGTTAGGATGATCTCGCCCTCCCGATTGAGATACAGGGACCTCGACTTGAGGGCCGTGCCGCTTCTTTCGAGCGTATTCAGGATGAACTTTTCGATTTCCACCGTCCTGCTGGACGTGATGATGACGAGCTTGGAGTAGCTCCAGCCCTCCAGGATCAGATCTATAACCTTGATCGAGAGGAAAAGGACGATGTAGCCGTAGAGCGGGGCCTCCAGCTCGCGGAAGGCAAACCCGGAGGCCGAGATGATGATAAAGTCCGTGATCATGATCCCGAAGCCGATGGAGATCCCCGTGTATTTGCTCACGACCATCCCGATGATGTCCGACCCCCCGGTCGAGGCATGGCCTCGAAAAATAATCCCCAATCCGATTCCCAGAAGGATGCCGCCGTAAATAGAGGCCAGGATCTTATTGTCGGTTGCCGCCGGGAACCTAAGAACCCGGTTGAATAAGTCGATCATGACGGATGAGACCAGCATCCCGGCGAGGCTCTTCAGGACATACTTCTTGCCCATGGTCCGCAGCCCGAAGATGAAGATCGGTATGTTCAGGGCGATGATCATCGTGCCGACGGGAAGATTGAAAAAATAGTTCAGGATGATGGCCAGGCCCGAGACTCCTCCCGGAACGAAGTGGTGGGGGATGAGGAACAGGGAGTAGGATAAGCCCGTGATCGCACAGCCCAGGATGATTTGGAGCACCGGAGTGGTTTGTTTTTTGACGTATCGAAAACTGTTTGCCATGTTCGTTATCCAGTTCGTTTATTTATCACAGCCTCCGGTTGAGGTCAAATGCCATCGACGGCCCGGGATTGCCGAAAGGGCTGTCCATCCATGGTCGCCTCATTATGATGTCGCAATTTCTAGGGCAACACGTATTGATTTTTCTGGAACCCGTGTTATAATATCTGCAATGCTTCACTTGGCTGGCTGTGTGAAGAGTTGAAGATACCCTCCTTCAATATCCCCTTTTCATTAAATTTTCCCCAAAACCCAACAGCCAGCATTTATTTTCCCGTTCCCCCCAAGGCGCCTTCTGACACCCTAATTTGACATCGCCTTTTCCCTCATCTTAAAATCATGCTCCCATGCCCCAAGAGGACAGTCGTAGCGGCAGTTTCTGGAACCGCGACTTCCTTATCGCTCTTCTCGGCTATTTCTTTCTTTACATGTCCATCTCGCTCCTCTTCCTCCTGCCCTTATTTCTTGGACAGTTTAATCCGTCTAAAGGCCGGGTTGGGCTAATCATGGGGGTTCACA
Organism: uncultured Eubacteriales bacterium; assembly: GCA_964544265.1. Classification (GTDB taxonomy): domain Bacteria; phylum Acidobacteriota; class Aminicenantia; order Aminicenantales; family Saccharicenantaceae; genus JALHVH01. Next base: position 6,389 of record CAZJBD010000077.1, on the reverse strand, counting down.
GCGTCTTGGCCATCCTGGTTCGGCCGTTCTTCGGCCGGATGATTGACTTCCGGGGCGGAAAGGGGATCTCCCTTTGGGGCATCGCGATCCTCTTTCTGGCGACACCCCTATTCCATTTGGTTAGGGACGCCGGCACGCTGCCTCTGTTTATAAGGGCCCTGACCGGCGCGGGGTGGGGGATCAGCATGACGGCCACGATCTCTCTCTGCTCCGACCTCGCGCCAGCTCAGAGCCTGGCTAGGTCCATGGGCATCATCGGTGTCGCGGGACTCGTCGCCAACGCCCTTGGTCCGCTCGCAGCCGAAGAGATCATCCGCGGATTCGGCTACGGCGCCCTTTTCAACGCGGTCCTCCTTTTTCTTGCCGCCTCGCTTGCCTGCGTCCTTCTTACTAGAGATGTCCCGAGAACGAGCCGGGGCGGGCCGTCAAAACGAGGATTTCTCAAGGCCGTGCCCGTCTGGGCCCTCCTGATCATCTCGGCCATGCCCGCCTTTCACGGGGCCGTCCGGGGGACCATGATCTATTTTATCGCCCTCTTCGGCAAGTCCGTCGACATCGACCGGGTCGGCCCTTTTTTTGTCGTTTTTTCCCTGGCCGCCATCCTCACCCGGTTCGGCCTAGGAGATCTTTCCGACCGCCGGGGTCGCAAGCGGACGGTTTTCCTTTCGGCCATCATCATCGGTGTCAACCTCTTCGCGATCTCTCAGGTCCGGACCTTCGGCATGCTCATCGTGACGGGATTCATCGGCGGGCTGGGCCAGGGGCTGATCTACCCGGCCTTGAGTACATATATCGTCGATTTCATGGGCCGCGAGAACAAGGGCCTTGCCATCAGTCTCTATTTGTCTCTCTTTGACGTCGGGATGGGATTAGGTTCGCCGCTATTCGGCTGGATTTCTGACCAACTCGGTTACCGAAAAATGTACATGGCGGCGGGCTTTTTTCTCCTCGCCACGACATTGGTCTTCATGGCCGGGGCGCCGAAAACCGAAACCGACCGAGTCGCCCGGGCCGCCCGGACATAAAAGGGGAGGTTATTCGTGAACGAAATGTACAACATCATCGTCTCAAGAAGAACAGTCCGCCAGTTCCGCCCCGAACCTATCCCGCGCCGGGTGCTGGAGCGCATCGTCGAAGCCGGGACGTTGGCCCCTTCGGCGGCTAACCTGCAGCCGCTCGAGTTCGTCCTGGCTGACGAGGACGCCGTTTGCCGAAGGGTCTTTCCCTGCCTGAAATGGGCTGCCTACATCGCGCCGGCCGGAAATCCGGCTTCGGGGCGCGAGCCGACAGCCTACGTGGTCGTCCTGGTCAATAAGGAGGTCAGGGAGAAAGGTTTTGAATATGACGTCGGAGCCTCGATGGAGAACATGATCCTGGCCGCCTTGACCGAAGGGGTCGCGAGCTGCTGGCTCCTGTCTGTAGACAGGGACCGGCTCCGGGAGATCTTCGCCGTCCCCGTGACCCATAAGATCGATTCCGTGCTTGCCCTAGGCTACCCCGCCGAAGAGCCGAAGGTCGAGGAACTTAAAGATTCATGCAGATATTGGAAAGATGCCGATGGGACTCTTCACGTTCCGAAACGGAAGCTCAAGGATATCATCCATTATGGGAAGTTCTGATCCTTCTCGGAGAATCAAAGCGCTTATTCTCCGGCGACGGTCATTTCCGTGACTTTAATCGTCGGACCTGCGACAGGACTTAGAAATTCAAGATCCCGGCCGACCATCTCGACGCCCTTGAGGAGCGCACCCAGGTTTCCCGAAATCGTGATTTCCGAAACCGGATAAACGACCTCGCCGTTCTCGATCCAGAGGCCGAAAGCTCCCCGAGAGATGTCGCCCGTGATGGAGTTCAACCCGTGACCCAGGGTCCGGATGAGATAGAGTCCTTCTTTCGTGGATTTGATGATCTCTTCCGGAGTTGTTCTCCCCGGCTCGAGGAAGAAGTTGTTGGGACTGACCCCGCCGCCGTCCGCGTTGCCAGTTGTTGTGAGATTCAGTTTCCGTGCCGCGTAGGTATTGCAGAGATAGTTTTTAAGGATGCCTTTATCGACGACGACCGTCCGGCGACTGGGGACGCCGTCCGCGTCGAACGGACGAGATCCCAACTCCTTGGGCATCAACCCGTCATCGACGACGTTGATCAAACGGTTGCCGATCCTTTGACCGAGCTTGTCCGTGAGGAACGACGCTTTTTGGTAGATGGCGGTTCCCGAGATGCAGGAAAAGAGGAATCCCATCAACCAGGAGGTCATGGCCGGCTCGAAGATGACCGGGACATTCTTCGTTTTAATCTTCCTCGGATGGAGCTGCCGGACGGTCCTGGCCACGGCCTTTTTTGCGACCTCCTCGGGCGAGGCCAGGTCCTGGAAGAACCTCTTGGAAGAGGACCAGGAGTCCTCAACCCGGTCGTTTGTTCCGCCCGCTTGGAGGCAAACGCTCAGGCCGCAATATGTCTGGCTGTATTCGCCGCTAAACCCGTTGGAATTCGCCAGCACGACCCTCGCTTCGTCGCTGACAAAGCCAGCGCCGCAGGAGTTCGTGATGCGCTTATCCTTGAGGGCGATCCTTTCCGTCTCAAGGGCCAGGCCGATCTTTTTCCCGGCCTCGACGGCCGGAAGCTCGGGATCATAAAGGCGGAGAGACGCGGAGTCGACAGTGGATGGAGTGAGGGGCGTGAGCCCCGAATATTCATCGGGTTCAGCCAGCTCTGCCCTCCGGACGGCGTTCCGAACCAGGCGTCTGAGCGTCTCCATGGATAGATCCGAGGAGCCGGCGACGGCGGTTTTTTTATCCTTGATGACCCTTAGTCCCAGAACCCTGGATCCCGCCTCCACGAGATTTTCGATTTGACCGCGGCGGACGTCGACGCTGAACTCGCGGCCTTCCACGATGGACGCTTCGATCTCTCCGGCGCCTTCGGCCTTTCCCCAGGCGATGAGCTTGGAAGCCAAATCCCTCATTTCTGGCCCCCGACCGTCATCCTGGAGATTCTCATCGTCGGACAGCCGTCGTTCACGGGGACGTCCTGTCCTTCCTTGCTGCAGGTCCCCGTCTGGAGCCCGAAGGCCAGGTCGGAGCCGACCATGTTGAGATTCTTGAGGACGTCGATGTTTGTCCCGATGAGTGTGGCCTGCTTGACCGGCAAGGTAAGCTTCCCGTCTTCGATCAGGCGGCCCAGGCTGACCGAGAACGTGAACTTTCCCGAATCCTCCACCTGGCCGCCCTGGAGGCGTTCGACATAAAAGCCCTTATGGACCGAGGCAAGGATCTCCTCGCGAGCATACTCGCCCCGGTCAATGTAGGTGTTGGCCATACGGGGGATGGGCCAATGGCTGAAGTCCTGTCTTCGGCCGTGGCCCGTAAGGGGACGCTTCATGAGCCCCGCCGAAAGCCGGTCCTGGAGAAATCCCCGGACGATGCCCTTTTCTATGAGGAGCGTCTTGTGCGGGACGGTCCCTTCGTCGTCCATGTCGTAGGAGCCGCGGGAGAAAGGAATGGTCGGGTCGTCGTAGATCGTGACCTGCTCCGTCCCGACCTTCCTTCCCATTTTATTCCAAAAAATAGACGTTTTTTTGCGGTTGAAATCGGCTTCAAGGAGGTGGCCGACGGCTTCGTGGATAAGAACCCCGCTATGACCCGGGGAGAGAACGATGGGCATTTCTCCGGCCGGGGCGTCGACGGCGTCAAGGAGGAGGACGGCCTCCCGGGCGGCTTCCTCGCCGATCCGGCGGGGCGCAAGGGCTTTGCTAAAAACCTCCAACCCGGCGCGGCCGCCGCCTCCCCAATACCCGAACTCCCGGCGGCCGTCCTTTCCGGCGATCGCGACGCAGGTGAGCCTGACCATAGGGCGGACGTCCCGGCCTAAAAAGCCCTCGGAATTGGCCACGATGACATATTGAATGCTATCTTGAAGCGAGGCCTTGACCTTTTGGATCTTCGGGTCAAAGGATTTGGCGGCGCCGTAAGCTTCCCGAACAAGGACGATCTTTTTCCCCATGCTTGCCGTATGGGCCGGCCGGAGAACGGGGCAACAGCTCGGAGGGCGCGAAGGGTGCCGGAATCGGAAGCGAGCGGGCTTGAATTTCCCCGCGGCGATGGACGCTGCAGTCAGGGCGGCCCTGTGGATTTTCTCAAGGGAGAGGTCGTTCGTATATCCGAATCCCGTTTTGTCTCCGGACAAAACCCTGATGCCCACGCCGACGCCGATCGTCTCCGCCGTCTCCTTGATGATGTCGTCTTCCATGAGGATAAAATGATAAGCGCGGTATTCCAGGAAGGTCTCGGCGAAGTCGCCGCCCCGGGAGAGGGCAAAGACCAGAGTCGTCTTGAGGTCCTCCTCGGACAACCCGAAATGGTCCATAAAGGGCAACGGTTCAGGAACGCTTCTCATGCGAGCCATGATCCTTACTTCTGTTTTTCATCGACGGCAAAGCCAGAACGAGCAGGCTTCCGATGCCCAGCGTGTATTCGAAAAGGTTCGTTACGAGATGGATGCCGAGACCGGAAAGGATGGCGATCCGCTGTTCAAAGCCCATCATTCCTAAGGTGAGGGCCCAGGCGGATTCCCAGGTCCCGAAGCCGGCCAATCCTTTGACGGGCAGAGCAGAGGTCATTTCAGCCCCGTTGATCCCAAGGATGAGCTTCCAGAAGCTTAGGTCTGCCATGCTGAATCCCAGGCTCCTCAGAAGAGCGAAGAGCAGGAGATAGAGTCCGACGTACTTCGCCGCCCGTATTCCCAGCGAAAGGATGAAGACGGGGACGGTCATTTTCTTGCTCTGAATGAGGGCCAGGCTGTCAATTGTCGCCCGGATTTTTTCGACAAATATGACCGCCCATTTCTTGTCTGTCCATTTGAAAATCTTCAGCAATCTGCGGGTGACCGAGAAGCCAAACGTGAGGACCGGGATGAGCTTCCAAAGGACCAGGACCCACAGAGCGAAGAAGATTCCGGCCGCAATAAGAAGCCCGGGAGTTGAGAGGGACACGGCTCCCAATCCAACGGCGAAGATGGCCGCTACGATGAACGGGCTGAGGGTGAGGAAATCGTAAACGAACGAGGCGACGAATGCCGACGTCGCAGCTTCGAAAGCGAAGTCCAGTCTCTTGTTGAGGACATAGATGAACGATAGGGACCCGATTCGGGCGGGGAGGAGGTCGACGAAGCTGTTCCGGATGAACGTCGCCATCAGGAGGTCCAGAGGGCGGATCGGCTGCGGGCTGAGAAAAATTTTATACCGCCAGGCCCTGAGGACTGTTCCCAGGAGGGCCACCGCCATGTAGGCGAGAAGGGCCGGCAGGAAGATGTGGGTTAGGGTTTCGGCGAGTTCCCTAGCGTCGATGCGCGAAGCGAGGAACCAAATGAGGAGAAAAGACAACGAGATGGAGACTATGACATAGAAGTGGGTCCGCTTGGCCACGCGGGCATCATATGGCAGCTTCCCGGATCGTGTCAAACCCTCTGCACGGCCCTAATCTGACGGCCGAATATAAGCTGAGATTCCGGGCGTTACCAGACGGCGGCGTTATCGCTTGGCTATCGGTTCGTTGACGGCTCCGGGGCAAACCTTTATAATCCTTTCATGAATGCTCAGGTTTTCGATGAGCTCATCGACATGGCCTTAAAGGAGGACATGCCGCAAGGCGATATCACCTCCGAGAGCATCATTTCCCCCGATTCCGTTTCCAGGGCTTCATTCCTGGCCAAGGAAGAGGGCGTCCTGGCCGGAATCGATGTCGCCCGCCGGGTCTTTGAAAAGATCGATCCGGGCGTTTCATTCCTCAAAGCGCTTAACGACGGACGGCCTTTCAAACCGGGCGACGTCTTGGCCCGCCTGAAGGGGAGTTCCATTCCTTTGCTCAAGGGCGAGCGAACGGCCCTTAACTTTTTGCAGCGAATGTCCGGGATCGCGACCAAAACCCGCGAGTTCGTCCGGGCTGTGGAGGGCACAAAAACCAAGATTCTGGACACCCGCAAGACGACGCCTGGCCTTCGTTCCTTGGAGAAATACGCCGTCAGGATGGGAGGAGGGGTCAATCATCGATTCAGCCTCTCGGACATGGTCCTTATCAAAGATAACCACCTGGAGATCATTGGCAGCGTTTCCGAAGCCGTGAAACGGGCCAGAAAAGGGATCGCCCGGGACGTCAAGGTTGAGGTCGAGGTCGGCGGTTTCGAGGGAGCGAGAGAAGCCCTCGAGAGCGGCGCGGACATGATCATGCTTGACAACATGCCCCTGGATAAGATGAAGGAAGTCGTCGACTGGATCGGCGGCCGCATTCCGATTGAAATATCGGGCCGAATCACGGTTGAAATCGCGCGGAAGATCGCCGCTTTGGGTGTGGATCTCATCTCGGTCGGCGCCCTGACCCATTCCTTCAGGTCAATCG
>CAZJBD010000076.1:0-11591 GCA_964544265.1 uncultured Eubacteriales bacterium | reverse complement strand
GATACGAAAGATGAGCTTGTGAAGGCCATCGAGCAGTCTTCTCTGAAGGAAATCGATACCATCCCCATTCGTTATGCTCTGATCGAGCTCGGGGGGGAGAACGGCCTGGCCAATGCTCTTGATAAGGGAAAAGTCAATATTCTTTATGTCACTCCGCTCCGGGCGTTCGATATCAGGGCATTTGTCAATGTCTGTCAGGCCAGGCAAATTATGACCGTGACAGGCGTGCCCTCTTATGTCAACCTTGGGATTTCGATTGGTTTTGAGGCGAGAGGCCAAAATCCGGAGATTGTGATCAATCTCCAAAGCGCCAAAGCCGAGGGTTCGGATTTCAGCTCCAGGCTGTTGCAGCTGGCCCGAGTCATCGAATAGAAGGATTTGGAACGAGGACAGTGAAACTCTTATCTCTTTTTCGGCCGCGAAGAATCAGTCTCAAACTCCTCCTTGTCCTCATCCCGTTGATTTTTGCTTTCAGCCTTCTGGTGTCGATTCTGGGGCCTTACCAATATCGGAAGCAGGCCTTTAATGCGACTTCCGACAGGGCAAAAAGCATTGGGGAGATGTTGTCCTACAGCTTGAGTCCGGCGCTTTATTTCAACGATTCGAATACGATCAACGAAGTTACTCAGAGTGCCAAACAAAATAAGGATCTTGCCTTTTTTATTCTCCTTGATAGCTCCAGAAAAATAGTCGCTTCTTATAACCAGAAGGTCGCTGACAGAGTCAATTATCTTCTGGTTAAAAACGGGGTGATATCTTCTGAGGGGAGGATCTATATCTCAACGACCCCGATCCTTTATAAGGATCGGGCCATCGGACAACTCTATTTTGGTTTTTCTTTGGAAGAAGTTCTTCAAAAAATAGAAGGCTTTCGGAGGAAAGTCATTCTTTCTAGCTTTATCCTCTTTGGCCTGGGCATTATGGCCATTTTTGTGATGAGTTCCTTCATTACCCGGCCCTTACGGCGCATGGCCTCTACGGCGTACCAAATCGCCAAAGGGGATTTGAGCCAAAGAACGACGGTCACGAGCAAAGACGAGATCGGCAAGCTCGCTCAGTCATTTAACATCATGGTGGAAAACCTAGGAGAGGCCCGCCGGACTCTTGAAAAGAATGTCGATGAACGAACCAAAGAACTCCAGATTGAAGTCGCCGAACGCAAGCGGGCCGAAGAGGCCCTCCGGTTGAGCGAGGAGTTGTTGCGGGACATGGTGGAAAGCATGGGGGAGGGGATTGGGATCGCCGATTTAGAGGAGCGGTTTACTTTTGCCAACCCTGCTTCTGATCATATCTTCGGCATGCCGAGAGGCGGGCTTGTGGGCCGGGCTCTAAGCGAATTCACCACGGCGGAACAGTTCGCCATCATCCAGGAACAATCAAAAAGGCGCCAGAAAGGGGAGAAAGCGACTTATGAATTCGAGATTATTCGGCCCGGCGGGGAAAAACGGATCGTTCAGGTGGGCGCCATCCCCCGGTTCGATAAACAGGGTCAATACACCGGATCTCTGGGCGTTTTTTCGGATGTCACGGAACGCAAGAAATGGGAGAAGGCGATTCGAGAAGCCAATGAAAAACTTACCCGTTCGATCAAAGAGCTTGAACAGCGAAACAAGGAAATGGGTTATTTCAGCGAGCTCTATGATGAGTTTCAAACCTGTAAAGTGGATAAGGAAATCTTTGAGCGGACACGTGTTTATGCCCAAAAGTTATTCCCCGAGGCCTCGGGTGAGCTCCATATCTACAAAGCCTCAAAGAACTTCCTTGAGCCCGTCATTTCCTGGGGTGATCTGCCGCTGAGAACAGAACTTTTGATGCCGGATGATTGCCTGGCTATGCGGCGCAGCAAAATCTATAAAGTGGAGGATCCGAGGTCCGGCATTCTCTGCGGGCACGTCAAGGATTCCGGCCGACGTCCTCGGCCCTATCTCTGCATCCCCATGCTCACGAGGGACGGGCCGATTGGTTTGCTTCATCTAGAATTCTTCCAGCCGGGAGAGACCGAAAGAGCAGAAGGAACGTCTATTAAGATGCCCGAGCAGCTGGCTTCAATCTTCGCGGAACGCGTGAGTATGGCCCTCCATAATATGAGCTTAAGCGAAAAGTTGAAGCAGCAGTCCATCCGGGATCCCCTCACCGGACTCTATAACCGGCGCTACATGGAGGACAGCTTGGAGCGCGATGTTTTGCGCGCCAAGCGACGCAACGATCCTCTGGGGATTATCATGCTCGACCTCGACCACTTCAAACATTTTAATGATACCTATGGCCACGAAGCAGGGGATTTAATGCTTCGCGAAGTCGGCCAATTTTTGCAGGCGAACGTGCGCCAGGAGGATATCGTCTGCCGCTATGGGGGGGAAGAATTTATTATCGTCCTTCAGGGCGCATCCCTAGAAGCCGCGCATCATCGTGCTGGGCGGCTCTTAGACCTGTCCAAGAATCTCCACATTCAGTATCACGGTGAGACGCTCAGCCCTATCACATTCTCGATGGGAGTTGCCTGCTTGCCGGACCACGGGACGACCGGAGGAGAGGTCATCGTTGCCGCTGACATGGCATTGTTTCAAGCCAAGAAGGCCGGCCGCAACCGGGTTGTTGTGAGCGGCGAATAATCCTTTTTTGCTTGGGTTTCTTTGCCGGCCAAAAACGACCGGTTTCGTAGGCCGGAGGCCCGCTTAGAGTCGCGGAGAATATTTCAGCTCGCGAAAGGACACGGAGAACGCCGTCCCGTTTCTCCGATCGAGCTCGAAGGTCGCTTCCAATTGACTGATCAGCAGGTTGACGATCTGCAGGCCGAAGGTTTCGGGATTGCGAAAATCCAAGCCTTCCGGAAAACCAATCCCGTTATCCGCAACTCGAAGGTCTATGGCGTCGCCGGTTCCGCGCTTCAGCCCGATCGTGATGACCCCGGTCCGGCCTTTTGGAAAGGCATGCTTGATAGCATTGGAGATGAGTTCGCTGAGAATCATGCCGCAGGGGACGGCCGAATTGATATCCAGAAATACTTCCTCTAAATTCAATTCTAGTTTAACTTGTTCGGGATCAACAAGATAGGCCATAAATAAATGATCCGTCAAGCTCCGGATATACTCGGCCAGGTCGGTTCTCGAGAGGTCGCGTGATTGATAAAGTTTTTCATGGACCAGGCTCATGGAGCGAATGCGCGCTTGGGCTTCCTTCAGGATCCTCCGGAACTCCTGGTTGCGTGTTTTTTCCCCCTGAAGATTGAAGAGGCTGGAAATAACCTGCATGTTGTTCTTGACCCGGTGGTGAACCTCCTTGAGCAGGGCGTCTTTTTCAGCCAAGGACGTCCGGAGGGCTTGCTCCACCCGCTTCCGTTCGGCGACCTCCTTTTCTAGGCTCTGCATCTTTGCCTCGAGCTTATGCACCAAGCGCTCACTGTAGAGTCTGAAAATTTCCTTTTCATCACCCTGGATCGTCGGCCGCGCCTTGCTTTTATTTTCAGCGATCTCCCCTATGAGATTATCCATTTGCTCCAAGAAGACCCGGGGCTCCATAGGCTTGCGGAAAAACCGATCGGCTCCCAGCTTCAAGGCGAATTCCTCATCCTTTTTATCAACGTAGGTTGCCGTATAAAAAATGAACGGCATATTCTGTAGACGTTGGCTGGAGCGAATTTCCCGGCACAATTGGTACCCGTCCATAACCGGCATCAGGATGTCTGAGATCACCAAATCCCAGGTCCCCTCCGAAAGGATTTCCATGGCCTTCTTCCCGTTGGCGGCCTCTGCGACCTGGTGTCCGGAGCCCACAAGAAGGCTTCTCAGCAGGTAGCGATTGTCCTCTTGATCATCGACGATAAGGATATTCATGGGGAGTCCTCCTTTGTCAATCAAACATAGCGTTCCAGGACTTTGATGAAGGAGACCGGATTAATCGGCTTTTCCACATAGGCGGTGCATCCGGCTTGGATCGCTTTTTCCCTGTCTCCGACCATGGCATAAGATGTCACGGCGATGATGGGAACCTCCTTGAGGGTTTCATCTTCCCTGATCAGCCGGGTGGCCGCGTATCCGTCCAGAACGGGCAGTTGGATATCCATCAAGATCAGATCAGGCTTGTTTTTCTTGGCCATATCGACGCCGGTGGCCCCATCCCGCGCTTCCAAGACTACGAGCCCCATTTTACTCAGGATGAATCGCATCATATAGAGGTTGTTCTCGTTATCCTCAATGATGAGTACGGTTTTCATCTGGATTCTCCTTCCATTTCATGGGCAAGACAAAGGTAAATGTGCTGCCCTGGCCATATTCGCTTCTCACCGAGATGGTCCCGCGGAGGAGGGCCAGGATCCTTTTGGATAAATACAGGCCCAGGCCCGTTCCCTCATATCTTTTGGTCGAGGACATGTCGACCTGCCCAAAGGCGCTGAACAGTTTCTTCATGTCTTCGGGGCGGATTCCGATTCCGCGATCGGAGACGCTGACCGTGAGCTCGTCCTCGACGGTTCCAACCTCCACGCGGATGGCGCCCTGGTCGCTAAACTTAATAGCGTTGCCAAGCAGGTTCACCAGGACTTGTTTGACCCGGCGCCGGTCGCTTTGGAGTATCAGGTCCTCCGGGACGTCCGCCGCCAGGTCCAAGCCTTTGGCTTTGGCAAGAGGTGTCAGGGCCTTCAAGGTTTCGTCCGTCACCTCGGCGACCGGAAATGAATCAATCGTCAGGTCCACCCTGCCGGATTCGATCTTGGAGATATCCAGGACGTCGTTGATGAGTTCCAGGAGATGCGTGGCGCTGGTTTGAACCATCGTGAGTTGTTTGACCTGCTCGTCGTTCAACGTTCCCGACATTCTCATCAAGAGCAGGCCCGTGAATCCCAGGATGGAATTGAGCGGGGTGCGCAGCTCATGGCTCATGCTGGCCAAGAACATGCTTTTCAACCGGTCCAGTTCGACGAGCCGCTCATTGGCCGCGGCGAGTTCCCGGGTGCGCTCAATGACGCGGCGTTCGAGTGTTTCATTGAGCTTCCGGATTTCCTCCTCAGCCTTCTTACGTTCGTTGATATTCCGGATGATGACCAGGTCCGCCGGCCTCCCCTGATAGGGGATCAGGGCCGCGTTGACCTCGGCATGAATGCGTTGACCGCTTTTCGTCTTGAAGATCGTTTCATACATCGATTCGGCATCACGGCCGTTCATCCGATTCTCATAGTAATGGATCAACTTAGGGACTTCCTCCTCTGCGACGTGTTGGATAAAGGGAGTCCCGATGAGTTCCTCCCGGGGTCTTTCGGACATGGCCACCAGGCTCGGATTGACATATACGAACCGCTGATCCTGGATGATGACGATCCCGTCTTTCGCGTGCTCCACAAGCGTCCGATATTTCTCCTCGCTCTCCCGAAGGGCGGCCGTGGCCTGGTCCCGGTCCTTTTCCCGGTCATGAATTTCCGCCAGCATGCGGTTGAAACCCCGATAAAGGGTGCCGATTTCGTCCTTCCGTTCCTCGCGGATACGAATGGATAGGTCCTTCTCTCGCGACACATGTCCGATAATATCGGCGAGACGGAGGATAGGAGCCGATAGAGCTTGATGCGTGATGAACGAGAGGATCAGGGCGATCCCCATGCCTGCTAAAATGGCGAGTCCGGACAGAAGATAATCGTGCCGCAGGATTTTCCGGTAGGCGTCCAGATTATACCTCAGGAGGATGGACCCGATGTGCTCCCCATCCTGAAGAATGCGCCGCGACAGGACGAGAGACCGGCCGCTCGTTTTCTCCTCGTCTCCGCTGACCGGATTGGGGGGATCGGGATTGAGACCTTGTTTCCTGTAAGCCGCGAAGACCTGGCCCGACCCATCCAGGATCCAGGCGTGGGTCACCTGGGCTTCGGCTTCCAGGGAGGAAAGCGTTTTTACGGCGTCTTGGCTGTCCCGGAAATTCAGGGCGGACGTGCAGTTGTATCCGAGGATATTCGCCATGGAGGCAAGCTTGGTGCTGATCGTGCTCCGTTGGATGCGGGCGTCGTTGAGAATATGAAAGACACCGTGCAGGGTTAGGACGACAAAGACGACCAAAAGCTGCAGAACGATGAGCTTTTTCTTGATGGAGAGATCCTTGAAGTTCATCGGCCGCCTCTTACTCTTTCTTCATCGACCAAGATGGCCAATTTCAGAAGCTGCGAACTGGCCTAGATACGCGCGTCATTTAGGGTTTTTTCGTTCATCTCGAACTTGATGGTCCCCTCCCTATCGACGAAGTTGACCGCGACCCCCTGCGCGGCGAGGCCTTCCGCCTCTCCGACGGTGAGAATATCCGTCCCCCGGGTTTTCTCCAGGACCTGGTCGATTCTGGGGACGGCGGATTTGGCGATGAAAAGGATCCGGGGACGGCGGATTTGGCCGATCTCCAGACATTGCCGGATGACAATCGGCATCGAGCCGATGGTCTTTTTCCTGGCGATTTCCAGAAGTGGAGAGACGATTTCACTCTCCCCGAACACGACGATCGTGAAAGCGTCGGGCTGGGCTTCTTCCTGCCACTGAAGGTAGCGTGTGAAATTGTAAAGATAAACGGCCTTGACATTATATTCGAAGCTGGACGTTTCCTCCTGAGTCGGCCCTGAACTCTGGGCAGCGCAAAGGGATACCAGGGAGATCCCCAGGACCATGAGAACGAGCGAGGTTCGGAATCCAAAGCTCGAGGAAGGCTTCCTTGACCCGCCGAACGAAATGGACATCAAAATGAATACCCCGCGGATAGCCGGAATGCACGCTGCGGTTGACGGAAGCGGCTGGCAGGCAGATTGGACGGGTGATAATAGATGGCATCCAGGAGATTGTTGATAGTTATCTGAAGATCAATCCCGCTGCGGAGCTTGAGAGACAGGGAAGCATGGAGGATAAGAGCATCCTCGATACGGTTATTCCCCGTGGCGGCGATGATCTTGGGATTCGTCCTTTCCCCCAGATAATGACCGCGAAAACTGAGGCGCAGGTGCGGGGTGAAGGCGTATAGAATTCCCGCATTCGCGCCATGGGGGGCGATCTCCGGCACTTGATTATACAAATCATCTTTCGAACCGGTGTATGTGTAGTTGATGTAAGCTTTCAACCGGCCGCGACGGTATTCTAGACTGGTTTCGCATCCTTTCGTCGTCAGTGCGCCGGCGTTGTCCCACCACCAGTTGTCTCCCTGGAAAACCCGGACCAGCAGGTTGGAGAGGTCGTTGTGATATAGTGAGAGATCGAAGCGGAGGTATCTGGAAAACGACCAGCCCCCGGCGGCTTCAAGGGAATAGACCTTCTCCGGTTTGAGGTTCGGATTGCCAAGGCCGTTCGTATAGTCCCAGGGTTTCGGCGCCCGGAAAGCCTGCATATAGAGGATCTTCGCGTTAAGCCTCCCTTGGTTGTAAACAATCCCGAGGCGCGGGGTATTGACGGCGCCGTAATAGCTGCTGTTGTCGTGCCGCAGACCGAGAAAAATATCGACGGTTTTGGAAAGGGAGGTTTGAGACTGGAAATAAGCGCTGAATAGCCGGTTATTCAACATATTTGGATCGGGCGGGGCGGACGGTTTTTCGTCCGCGGCGCTGCTTGTGGTTATAGAAATTGTTTCCGCAAGACGCTCTCCTTCCAGGACGAGACCGAAGGAGAGACGCCAGCGTGCGCCGGGAGTCCAGCGAAACTGAGTTTCGTTTCCGACCAGGGAATTGGGCCGATAGTATCTGTACTGTCGACCCGGCGAATCCTCGGTCGGCAATTCGATGTCACCGATCGTGTCGTCCACGACCGTTGCGTTTCGGTAATAGACCGTGGAATGAAGAAACCAATTTTTCTTTTTATCGTAAACATAACTCGCCCAAGTGTTAATAAACCGGACATGCCAATTGACTCCGTGATCGCTGACCGCGGTCAATCCTTCTCTCGCGGTCCCCACCACGGTGGTCGCAGAGGAGGCGTCCTTGTCCTGGAACATGAAGCCCGCACTGAAACCCTTATAGCGGACCCGGGCTTCAAAAGCCGCGTCGTTTTCGAAGTTTTCCATGGCCTCGGTCCAATTATAATCTCCGGCCTTTCCCTTCAGGTCCGCTTTCTCGGTTTGTTTGTACATAGCCGATACGGTATACCCAAAGTCCGCATCCTTGCTATGGTTCCCATACCGGAAATCGGCCTGCCGCGTGCCGAAGTTGCCGGCAAGAATGCTCCCCCGGCCTCCCTGCGCTTCTTTGGGATCCCGGGTCAAGATATTGATGATGCCGGAAACGGCGTTGGTGCCGTAAAGGGCGGAGGCAGGGCCGTATACGACCTCGATCCTGTCCACATTGGTCAAGTTGAATTGCCCGCCGGCGTAGAAGCCGCCGGAATTGAGCTCGTTGATTTGAATGCCGTCCACTAAAAGAAGGATCTTGTTGTTCTGGCTGGGAACGCCCCTCATGAAGACGTAACTGTTAAAACCCAGGATATTGCGAAACTGAAATCCGGGCAGGCCAGCCAGCGCATCTTCCAAAGTGAAATACCCGTTTTCTCGAATCTCGTCTGCGGTGATCACGCGGACTGTCGCCGGGACCTTGAGAATCGTCTCCGGCCCTTTTATGGCGGATAAGACCTTCAAATCGAGCAGCTCGGTCATGTCGAGCGAGAGAAGCTCGTCGAGGCTTTTCTCCTGAGCCTGGAGTTGAAGGCCGGTGAAAAAGAGAAGCAGAATAAAGAGAAGAGGACGGTTTCGGTTCTTCATTGCCGGTGTCCTTAGTTTATTGATGGATACCGAGGCCAGAAGATACAATCCGCAGGAGAGAAGGACCGCCCCTTCAAGCAATAGATTCTTTGCAGGTCTAATCGATTGCTTAAAGCGCTCATGCCCTCCTCCCTTTCTACCCGTGCAAAAAAATTATATTGTCGATGCCGAAAAAAGTCAACCATCCTCGGACCCTAGCCGGGGGGTGCTGGCTTTGTTTTCCTTCCCGTTTCTTAGACTCCGGACGTCAAACTCCGGATTGACAGCGACCCGAGGCCGGATGTATTATTATTGTCAATAGGGAAGTCTGATTCCAAGCTCAAGGAATGCGGCTGTGGGGTTTCGGCTGCTCCGGGCGTCATGTCAGGCCTCGATCCAGCAGCTCCATTCAAATTAATCCCGAGACCTTTGGGGCAGCGGTTAAATAACGTAGATGATGATGAGAGTGGGAAGAGAGATGAATCATGAAAGAAAAAGTCTTAATTGTTGATGATAGCAGCACCAATCGATATTTGCTGGAAACCTTGCTCAACGGTCACGGCATCGACGTCACTTCAGCAGAAAACGGTGAAGACGCCCTGAATAAGGCGCGGCTCAATCCCCCCGACTTGATTGTTTCCGACATCCTCATGCCGGTTATGGATGGCTATACTTTATGTAAGCAATGGAAATCGGATGATCAATTAAAAACGATTCCATTTATTTTTTACTCGGCTGAATTCGTTGATCCGGAAGACGAGAATTTTGCCTTAAGCCTTGGGGCGGACCGATTCATTACCAAGCCCCAGGATCCAAAGATCCTCATGAGTATTTTGAAAGAGGTCTTGGAAGCAAGGAAAACGGAACGGGAAAGGGTCAAGTATCCTCTTGGCGAGGAAATGGAGTTTTTCAGGCAGCACGACGATATCCTTTTCAAGAAACTCGAAGAGAAGATGATGGACCTGGAGAATCTCAATCAGCAGCTGAGGGTCATGGAGGAAAGGTATCGGCTGAGTTTCAATAATGTCACAGACGTTATTTATACAATCGATACCGATCTCACTGTTTCGAGCGTATCTCCAAGTATGGAAAGAATCTTGGGATACAAAGCACAAGATATCGTTGGCAAGTCTGTATTCGACTTGGGGTTTATCCTTACGCCGGAATCCTTTGAGCGGATCAAGGCCGATATCAGCTTGGTCTTTATGGGTGAAATCATATCGGCGAGACTTTATCAGTTTATCACAAAGGACGGAGGCATTAAGGATGGCGAGGTCAGCGGATCCCCGATTATCCGCGACGGCAAGATTATCGGCTTAATTTCCGTCGCCCGCGATATTACCGACCGCAAGAGGGCGGAGGAGGAGCTGAGCGAGAGCGAGAGGAAGTACCGCGAGCTGTATGATTTTTTGCCGATCCCGGTCTATGAGATGGATTTGGCAGCGAACATCACGGCTGCCAACCGGGCGATTTATGAAACGTTTAAAGGGACAGAGAAGGACCTCAAGAAGGGCTTTAACGCTTGGTCGCTCCTTTCGCCCGAAGACGTCGATAAGTCCCGCAGAAACATTCAAAAGCTATTAAAGGGGGAGCTAGTTGACGGGACTGAATATACGTTTAGGAGGTTGGACGGCTCGACCTTTCCCGCCATTGTCGTCTCAAGCATCATTTATAGCCATGGCAAGCCCGTCGGACTGAGAGGGGCGATCGTAGATATAACGGACCGCAGGAAGGCGGAAGAGGAGGTGCGCCGGACCTATGCGTTTCTTGATTCGATTGTCGAGAATATCCCGAACATGATCTTCCTCAAGGATGCCAAGGAACTCAAGTTCGTCCGGTTCAACCGGGCCGGAGAGGATCTGTTGGGTCTCAAGAGGGAAGACTTATTGGGGAAGAGCGATTATGATTTTTTCCCGAAAACCGAGGCGGATTTCTTCACGGCAAAGGACCGGGAGGTCCTGAGTGGGAAGGAGCTCAGGGATATCCCGGAGGAACCCATTCAGTCCCGTTGCAAGGGAGAGCGGATCCTGCACACCAAGAAGGTGCCGATTCTGAGCGCGAACGGAGAACCCGAATACCTGCTGGGCATCTCCGAGGACATCACCGAACGAAAGAAAACGGAGGGCACACTTCGTCAAACCCTTGAAAGCCTCAAGAAGGCGGTCGGGGTGACCATCCAGGTCATGGTATCGACCGTAGAAGCCCGAGATCCCTATACGTCCGGTCACCAGATCCGAGTGGCAGACCTTGCGACTTCCATAGCCACGGAGATGAAACTTTCAGGGGATCGGATCGAAGCCATCCGGCTGGCCGCGTCCATCCATGATATCGGAAAGCTGTCCATCCCTGCCGAGATCTTATCCAAGTCCACAAGACTAACGGATATTGAGTTGGCCTTGGTCAAAGAACATCCTAGAACAGGCTACGAGATTCTGAACGTCGTGGAGTCGCCTTGGCGGCTGGCGGAGATTGTCCACCAGCACCATGAACGGGTGGACGGTTCAGGTTACCCAAGGAACCTGAAAAAGGATGACATTTTGATGGAAGCCCGCATTATCGCCGTTGCCGACGTCGTGGAAGCCATGGTCTCTCACCGGCCCTATCGTCCCGGCATGAGCGTTGATGAAGCTATGAAAGAGATCAAGGACAAAAGGGGGATTTTTTACGACGCCGATGTCGTGGATACTTGCCTGAAATTATTTCGGGAAAGCAACTATCAATTTCCGTCCGCCGGCTTGATATCGTACGGACGGATCAGCGTATAAATTTGTGGAGGATCAGCGAGGTTTCGGATTTAGCGAAGTCCCCCGTTCTGTCGGAGTTGCGATCCGCTGACGGTCGAGCTCCTGGACGTGACTAGGCGTCTTCCTTGACTCTATAGATCCGGTCGCCTTCCCGGACCGGCTCTTTAACCT
>CAZJBD010000075.1:0-11622 GCA_964544265.1 uncultured Eubacteriales bacterium | reverse complement strand
CGTCCAGCATCCGGCGCATCTCGGTCCGGCCGCTCGGGTCGCCGACCATGGTCGTGCCGCCGCCGATGACGGCGATGGCCCGGTGGCCCGCCCGCCGGAGGTGCATCATGGCCATGATCGGGACAAGGCTTCCGGCGTGGAGGCTACGGGCCGTGCTATCGAAACCGACATAGAAGGTGATCGTCTTTCCGCCGAGCATCTTCCGAACCGAGTTTTCATCGGAGACCTGGGCGACAAACCCGCGCTCTTTCAATTCATCGTACACGTTTCCGCTCAAAACCGTTGAACTCCTCTTTAGACCTTTTTATAACATAGCTCGCGGCCGAAGACAAACGGAGGAACTCAGCCCTAAATCGACGATCAAACGCGGGTGGAGATTCCGGGTTTCCTTGCCCGGGCGGCGGCATCCAAGCCAAGGACGATCATTTGAATATCGAGGGCGGCGTCATCGCGGGACGGCGGCCGAAGACGCGCCGGTAGATCTCGGGATAGGCATCCTTGCCGCCGAGCAAAAGGCAGGTTAAGGGCATGACCTTTTTCGCCAGGAACGACATCCGGGAGGCGACGCCGCGGATGTCCCATTGGGCCGTGGCATCCTCGCGGAGACGGGAGATATGGTAGAGTTCGCGAGCGTTGACCTTGAGCAGGGCACGCCGGCGATGGGCGTTAGTCAGGACATAATCGGCGGCCTGGCCGATTGCCTTTTTTAAAGTGTGATAGGTCTCATTCGTTCGATGGATGATCTCCATGAACTCAGAACGGGCCCCGATCTCCCTGACGGAAAGCGGTACGCTCACCCCCAGGCCGGGATCATAGGATTGCGAGGTCAGGGTAGCCATCCGATGCCGCTTGAGCTGGGCGAAGCAAGAGGCCGAAACGACAAGCTCAAAGGTTAAGTCGGCGTACTCGAACTCCCTGAGAGGAAAATCGTAGAACTCCATGCGCCCGAGGGCGGTTTTGAAAATGGATCTCTTCCGCCTGCTCGACATCCTTCCAGCCCTTACCCGCCAGGTGTCGAAGGATTCTCCCGATGCGGCCAGACCGAGCGCGGCCAGGATTTTGTCGTCGGCATCACGGGTCCAGTCGACGAGGGCGATCGCGCGGGCCTTCCCGACCCGACGGTTCATCGATTGAGATGGTCCTGGGCCGGAGCGGGCGAGCTCGTCCCTGACGTCCTCAAGCGCCTTGGCGTCAAAAGCGCCGGCTTCCGTAAAGAGGATGATGGATGGGGCGGCCTCCGCGGCCAAGCGCCAGATCAGGCGCTTGAACTCCTTGAGTTCGGCCGAGGCTTTAGAGGCAAAGCGGCGGATCAGAAGTTCCAGGTTGCGCCCGTTCAGGGTCATCCCCAACTGCCCGCAGGTGGCCAGGCTCACGACGTAACGGGCGTCTTCCTTGGCCCAGCCGTCCAGGACGGAATGGTTTTTGGGATTCTCAGCGACTCCTTTGAACTTATTGAAGACATAGGGCTTAAGCCTCGCGTAGAGCTTGTGGTAGAGGGCATTCTGGGCATGGATGGTCTCCGTGAAAAGGGTTTCCAACCCTGCCTCGCGGACCTCTTCGGGAATGACAAAATCGTCGCCCAGTGTGATATACCTCTGGGATTTTTCGGTATAAGAGCCGAGGCGGAACCTTTCAATCTCCTCGATGGCCAGGCGGCTTAGGCCGATGACGTCGAAGTTGAAGACGGCGTGTTCGGCCACGGAATGATGCCCCATCTTGAAGATGATGCTCTGGTTGGAGCGGCGGGCCCGCTCGACCTCGGCCCGGGCGGCGGCCCGCAACTCGTCTACGGGCCTCGGATCACGGGAAATCCTGGCGTAGGAAGCGGAGAGGGTTTCGGGAGTGACGTCGTCTCGCGGAGGCGAATGCTTTCTTAGGTCGTCGATAACCTCTTTATCGAGATTGAAGCCGGCCAAAAGGACTTTCACGGCGATAAAGATAACAGATCGGCCGAGAGAACGCAAAGAAGGGGAATCAGCCCTTCATCACGCCGACGGGAGCAACCTTGGCCACGAGGCGACCGATCCCCAGTTCGTGGGAGACCCGGACGACTTCATCGATGTCCTTATAGGCTGCCGCGGCTTCCTCGGCGACACCCTTCCAGCTCGTAGACCTAAGCTCGATCCCCCGGCCAGCCAGTTCATCGCGGATCCGCTCACCCCGGAAGCGCTTGAGGGCTTCATGGCGGCTCATGATTCGGCCCGCCCCGTGGGCGGTGGAACTGAAGCTTTTTTCTTCGGCTTCTGCGGTCCCGAGAAGGAGGTAGGACGCCGTGCCCATGCTGCCGGGGATAATAACGGGCTGGCCGACGGACCGGTAGGCGGCAGGGACCTCGGGGCGGCCCGGGCCGAAGCTCCGGGTTGCGCCTTTTCGATGGACGCAGAGTTGTTTCTCAATATCTCTCACCCTGTGCCGTTCGAGCTTGGCCACGTTGTGACAAACGTCATAGATCTGATCCATCCCTTGGGCGCTTCCCAAGACCCGGGCGAAGACATCCCTCACCCAATGGGCAATCATCTGGCGGTTGGCAAAGGCATAATTCACGGCCGCGCACATGGACCGGTAGTACCTCTGTCCCAGGTCCGAGCGGAAGGGGGCATGGACCAATTCCCTGTCCGGGAGGCCCGCAATCCCGAATTTATTCTCCATGAGTTCGATATAATCCGAAGCGACCTGGTGGCCGAGGCCGCGGCTGCCGCAGTGGATCATGATCGTGACCTGCCCTTCGAAATGAATCCCAAAGGTCCGGGCCGCGTCGGAGTCAAAGATCTCGACGACCTTCTGGAATTCGAGAAAATGGTTTCCGGCACCGAGAGTTCCGAGCTGAGGGATTCCCCGCTCGAGGGCGCGGTCGGAGAGGGACTCAGGATCCGCGTCGACGATCCTCCCCCGCTCTTCCGTCCGCTCGAGATCCGCCGGAGTCCCGTAGTCGTTCTCGACGGCCCACTCCGCGCCCTTGGCCAGAATCTCTTTAAGCACGCTCCGGCTGAGCTTCGTCACGCCTCCTTTGCCGACGCCGGCCGGGACTTCCTTGAAGATCTCCGCCAGAAGCTCCTTCCGTTTGGGCCCGATTTCGGCGTCCGTATACTCCGTGCGGAGAAGCCGGACCCCGCAATTGATGTCATAGCCTACCCCTCCGGGAGAGATGATCCCGTCGTCTAGGTCGAAAGCGGCCACCCCGCCGATCGGAAAACCGTATCCCTGATGGGCGTCCGGCATCGTATAGGACACGCGCTGGATCCCGGGCAGGCAGGCTACATTTCGGGCTTGTTCGAGAGTCAGATCATGCTTGATGTCTTGAAGGAGCCGGGCTGAGGCATATATGACGGCCGGGACCCTCATCTCACCCTGTTTCGGGATCTCCCAGGTGTTCTCGTCGATTCTGACCAGGTCCATGGGCCCCTGTTTCCCCCGTCCCGCCTTCCCAGCTACATATCCACGACGACCTGGATTGTGCAGACGCCGCGGTCACAATCCTCGATCCTCATGTCGTTATAGGTGACGGCCTTGATGCCGCCGAAGATCTTATAGCGCTCTGAGATCTCGTCCCCGTGGAACGTCGCTTCGATCCCGTAACTCCTCTCTTCCTGTTCGATCTTCAAGCCGGAGACCCCGGCCAGCAGGAACCGCCGCGTTTCCATCAAGTAGATCACCTCGCCCAGGAATTTCACCAGGAGCTGTTCCAGATCCCTCCCCCGGACGCGGACAGCATAACGGACCTTTGGCTCGACCTTCGTCCAGTCCCACATAAGCGACGCCGTTGCCAGGGCAGCGTTGGTAAAAGCCTCCTCGATCGTTTCTCCGAAGGCCTGGAACTTTCCATCGGCAGTATGCGGAAGGATCCGATAGCGCTCCATACGGCTATTTTATCATAAGCGGTCAGGTCCCCAAAATTGCCAATAAGAACCGAAATTGCCGATAGGCCGCGAGTCAACTTGGAGGCGCATATCGCCGCTCGTCAAAATTCCTGGACATCCGCCAATTCTTTGGAATCACAGGGAAGCAAAGACCGGAGGTCCCGGCCTTTTCTCAAAAAACGCCGGGAATGAGGGCGCCGCAGAAGGGGCAGTTCGCTCCGTTGATTAAGTTCTCATCGGCGCTAAAACCGCGGCGGCGGATGATGATCTTGCCGCACGACGGGCAGAGGGTGTCTTCAGATAGACCTCCAATGTTCCCGATATAAATGAAGCGCAGGCCTTCTCTCTTTCCGAGGTTAAAGGCCCTTTCTAGCGTCCGGACGGGTGTCGCAGCCGCGTCCGTATATTTGTAGTCCGGATGAAAACGGCTGATATGCCATGGGATGTTCGGGTCGACTCCGGCGAGGAAGAGGGCGATCGCCGCAAGCTCTTCATCGCCGTCGTTCAGTCCGGGAACGACCAGGGTCGTTACCTCGATCCAGATCCCGAGACGCTTCATGAGGCGGATGGAATCCAGCACGGGTTCCAGCCGCGCCTTGCAAACTCTTTTATAGGTCTCGTCTTTGAACGCCTTGAGGTCGACGTTGGCGGCGTCGAGATAGGGATGGATCGTCTTGAGGGCTTCGGCTGTCATATAGCCATTGGTCACAAAGTTGTTGCGAAGCCCTTTCTCCCTGGCCAGCTTGGCCGTGTCATAAGCATACTCGAAAAAAATCGTCGGCTCGGTATAGGTGTAGGAAACGCTCCGGCAGCCCCTGGCGACGGCCTCCCTGACGACGTCTTCCGGCATGAGCTTGAATCCCTCCCCGCCGCCTCCATCTTTCTTCGAAGCTTGCGAAATCTCCCAGTTCTGACAGAAGGCGCATCGGAAATTACAGCCAACAGTGGCAATGGAGAATGACGTCGTCCCCGGCAGGAAATGATAGAAGGGTTTCTTTTCGATGGGATCGACGTGGGCGGCGATGACCTCTCCATAGACCAGCGTGACAAACTTGCCTCCGTCGTTTCTCCTCACTCCGCAGACGCCGAACTTGCCAGGAGAGACCTCGCACCGGTGGGCGCAAAGGGCACAGGAAATCTTGCCCTCACCGAGAGCCTTCCAGAGCATCGCGTCTTTGATCATGAGATATTAGCTGATGGGCAGAGATGCCGAATGGGGCAAGCCGGACAGTCGGGCTTTCGAGCCCGGCAGGTTTTCCGGCCGTGGTCGACGAGCAGAAAATTGAAATCCAGCCAATCCTCCCTAGGCACGGTCTTCATCAGGTCGGCCTCTATTTTCTCCGGGTCAGACTCGCGGCTCAGGCCCAGCCTCCCGGCCAGCCTCCGGACGTGGGTATCCACGGCAATGCCTTCGGCCTTTCCGTAGCCTGCGGACAGCACGATGTTGGCTGTCTTCCGGGCAACGCCCGGAAGCGTCAGAAGCTCGGCCATCGTTTCGGGGACGCGGCCTCCGAAATCCTCGACGATCTTTTTTGCAGCCCCAAGAATGTTCTTGGCTTTCATACGAAAGAAGCCTGTCGACCGGATCTCGTTTTCCAGATTCTCCCTGTTCGCGGAAGCAAACGCCGCCACGGTCGGATATTTCCTGAACAGCCCCGGGGTGACCTTGTTGACCCTTTCGTCCGTGCACTGGGCGGCCAGGATGGTCGCGAGAAGGATCTGGAAGGGCGTCTCGAACCTAAGAGCCGTCCGGCTTTCTGGGAACTCGCGGTGCAGAATCTCGATGATTTCTGGGATGCGTGCCCTGGCGCCCTTCATGTTCTTGTCTTCCGGAGTCACGGTCCGACGTGGAAGAGGTCTTGCCCGAGGTGGAAGTCCTCCACCGCGTAATAATCCGGGAACTTAACGAGAAGGTCGATCTCCGACCGGATCATGGCCGCGTGGCTACGCTCAACACGGCTGAGATAGGCCAGCAGCCGCCGGCTCCCTTCGTCTTCGGCAGCCTTGCCTGATCCATCATAAAATGCCCCCGCCCTTTCTTCGGCATCCAAGGCGGCCCGGAACAGATCGACGACCGGGGCATCGTCTCTGAGGGATGCCGATATCTTGGGCAGGGGTGATTCATCGGGGACTTCGAGCGGCATCCCCGCGAAGCGCTGCTCAAAGAGCTCTTGAAGCATCCTGCGGTGCTGCTCTTCCTCAAAGGCGAGGAACTTCAATTTTTCGAGGAGGATGATGTTCTTCACTCTCTCCTGGAGCTTCGTATAAAACCCGGCGGCATCGATTTCCGAGGCGATTGCCACGGCCAACACCTGGAAGGGCCGGAGCTTTGAATCCAATATCATGCGAACCCTCCTTCAGGAAATTAATGCGGAGCCGAAGGGGATGAACCCGCTGCTTTAGAACAGGACGAACTTCTCCTTCGGGGCGCCGCAGACCGGGCACTTATCCGGAGCCTTGCCCTCCATCGTGAATCCGCATACCGAGCAGACATGGATGGGATTCGCGTCCAGATCGCCGCCCTTATCTATGGCCTCTATAGCCTTCTTGTAAATCGCGGCATGGACTTTTTCGGCCGCCATGGCCGCCCGCAAATATATGAGGGCCGTCTTTTCACTTTGGAGCTCAGCTACGCTGATATATGCCGGATACATTTCTTCGACTTCGAAGGTCTCACCGCCGACTGCCGCAGCCAGGTTCTCTGCCGTCTTTTGAATCCCGGCCAGAGTTTTCAGGTGGTTCGTGGCATGAACCTGTTCGGAAAATGCGCTGGCCTTGAACGCCCGGGCGATGTTGGGCAGCTTCTCGGCCGAAGCCTTTTCCGAAAAGGCCAGGTACTTGACGTGGGCCTGGCTCTCTCCGGCGAAAGCGTCCTTGACGTTCTGTTCGGTTATTTTTTTCATGTTTGTCCCCCTTCATCCCATTTCAATCATTTTTTTAATTGCCCCTCTTGCCCGATCGGCGATCTCGGAGGGGACCGTAACCACGAAGGTCGTTTCCCTGAGCGATCTTAGGACCTTGTCCAGGGTGATCTTTTTCATGTTGAAGCAGAAAGCCATTTCCCGGGCCGGAAAGAATTCTGTGGCCGGGGCTTCTTTTTTCAGGCGGTGAATGATCGACGCCTCCGTGGCCACGATGATCTCTTTCTTGCGGGTTTCCCTGGCTTCCCGTACCATTTTCCCCGTCGACAGGGCCTTGTCGGCGAGATCCAGGACTTCCGGCTGGCACTCCGGGTGCGCCCAGACCTCGGCCCCGGGGTGGAGAGCTTTCGCGGTCCGGATGTCCGCGGCCGTAAAGCGGTGATGGACGTAGCAGCACCCGTCCCAGGCGATGATCTTTTTACCCGTCTGCCGCGCCGTCCAAGCCGCAAGATTCTTGTCCGGGACGAACAGGACCTCTTCGTCGGGAATCGAGTTCACAACCGTCCCGGCATTGGAGGATGTGCAACAGATATCGGATTCGGCCTTGACCTCAGCCGACGTATTGACGTAGCAAACGACCTTGCGCCCCGGATAACGGGCCTTCCAAGACCTCAGTTCGCCGGCCGTAATCATGTCGGCCATCGGACAGCCGGCGTCCGGATCTGGGATGAGGACCGTCTTCCCGGGAGCCAAGATGGCCGCCGTTTCGGCCATGAAGTGGACGCCGCAGAAGACGATCGTCTCAGCATCCCAGTCTGCGGCCTTCCGGCTGAGTTCCAGGGAATCACCGACGAAATCCGCCGCATCCTGGACCTCCGGGCGCTGGTAGTTGTGGGCGACGATGACGGCCTTCCTCTCCCTTTTGAGCCCTTCGATCTCCCGGACAATCTCGCCCAATTCCACGATCACTCCTTAGACGTCAACTTCCAACCCGTGACCAAGCCCTCACTCTCCGAGGCCAGCGCCGCAATGGACACAGGTTTCTCCGCCCTTTTTATTGAGCTCCCCGCAGTGGGGACACTCCACGAACTCGACCTGACACTTCTGACAGTATTCCTTCGTCCCCTCATCCACAAGAGGCCCTTCGCAATACGGGCAGGCGCATTCCTCCCCTTCGTGGAGGGGCTCGGCCTTCCCGGGGGCCTTAATCCCGGGCTTCCGACTCTGTTCATAATCCGCAATGGCCTTGTGCAGGGCATCGGCGCCAAGGTTCGAGCAGTGGAGCTTGTTCTTCGGCAGGCCCCCCAATTCCTCGGCGACGCTGCTGTTTGTAATCCGCTTGGCCTCTTCCAGGGTCTTGCCCATGGCCATTTCGCTAACAATGCTCGAGACGGCAATGGCCGCGCCGCAGCCGAAGGTCTGGAACTTAATATCGGCCAGTCGGTTGTCCTTGACCTTGATATAGAAGGTCATCATGTCGCCGCAGACGGGATTGCCGACCGTGCCGACTCCGTCTGCATCCTTGATGACGCCCACGTTGCGCGGGTTCTGGAAATGCTCCATGACTTTGTCGCTATAAATCATGATCCCTTCTCCTCCAGGTATTTCGTGTAAAGGGGGGACATCCGGCGCAGCTTGTCGATAATCGGCGGGAAGACCTCCAGGACATAATCGATCGCCGCGCGGGCCGTCGTTTCCAGCAGGCTGAAGACGATCGATCCCTGGGCCAGGGCATGGTCGAATCCCATGGCCAGCAGGACGTGGGAGGCCTTGAGGGATTTGGACGTGCAGGCCGATCCGCTTGAACAGGCGATACCCTTCATGTCTAGGTGAAGGAGCATGCCCTCGCCCTCGATGAATTCCACGCAGAAACTGGCGTGATGCGGCAGCCGGATCTCGGGATGGCCGGTGAGTACGACATGGTCGGCGCGGGAAGGGAGCTCCCGGATGAGAAGGTTCCGGAGGACCTTTAAGGCCTCCGCCCTCTGCTCGAGTCCTGCGGCGGCGATCTCGGCGGCCTTCCCCATTCCGACGATAGCCGGGACATTCTCCGTCCCGCTGCGGCGGCCCCCCTCCTGGACGCCGCCGTCTATGATCGGCAGGACGCGCACGCCCTTTCTGACGAATATGGCGGCTGCCCCTTTAGGACCATAAAATTGGTCGGCGGCCAGACTCAAAGCATCCACGCCCAAGGCCCTGACGTCGATTGGAACCGCCCCGGCCGCGGCCACGGCGTCGGTATGGACCAGGACTCCGTTATCCCGGCAAATCCGGGCGATTTCGGCGACAGGCTCGATCGTCCCGACCTCGCTATTAGCCGTCATGATCGACACGAGGACCGTGTCCTTACTCAAAGCCTTCCGGACGTCCCCAGGATCGATCCGACCGAACCCATCCACCGGGACGATAGTCGTTGTGAAGCCAAGCTTCTCTAGGGCTTTGGCCGAATTCAAAACGGACGCATGTTCGATCGAGGATACGACAATGCGCTTGCCACGGGCCTGGTTGGCAACGGCTATCCCTTTCAGAGCGAGATTATTAGATTCTGACCCGGCGGCGGTGAAGATGATCTCCTCGCTCGCCGCGCCGATCAATCCGGCAACCCTGGCTCTCGCCTCATCGATAGCCTGAAGGGCCTCCTCGCCGGATGAGTGAAGGCTCTGGGGATTGCCGTAGCTCTCCCGGAAAAACGGCAGCATGGCCTCCAGAACCTCCGGCTGCAAGGGGGTTGCCGCGATGTGATCCAGATAAACTTTCACGCGCGCGCTCCGGGCCGGACCCTAAGCGTTGGGTTCAAACGGCCTCGACACCCTTGACCTCGGGGACCTCCTTCTTCAGATGCCTTTCGATCCCCATCTTGAGCGTCATCTGGGACATGGGGCAACCGCCGCAGGCCCCGGTCAGACGGACCTTGACGATACCGTCCTTGATATCCACGAGCTCGACGTCTCCTCCGTCAGCCTGGAGGGCGGGACGGATCTTGTTCAGCGCCTTTTCGACCTTTTCTTTCATCGTTTCCCTCCTTGGGAATAGATTCTACGCCTTTTGGGGGCCGAAATCAAGTAATCTTATCATATTAGTAGTCTTTCTTTTTATTTCCAATCGAGGAGTCTTTTCTGGGCCTTGAGGCCCCGGATTCCGGTGACGTCCTGGCTGACCTCGAGACATCCCTTGTAGGTCCGGGCGCTGTCCCGGACGGCGAAATAGCGGATATGGATGAACTTCCCTTCGATCTCGAGCCAGAACTCGGCTACGTTCTTTTCTCCCCCCTTGAATGCCTTGAGGATTGCGTCCACGATATGCACGCTCTTTCCGGGGTGGCAGTTCTGGACCTTGCGGCCGATGACGGCGGGGGATCGAGTGAAAATCCTGTCTTTGGTGGACGAATAATAACGGACGATGTCATTTTCATCAATGAACGTGACGTCCACTGGCAGATGGGTTAGGACGAGGTCGACTTGCTCGATAGTCAGGCCTCCCGTGTTCAGGGACAGTTCGTTTGGAAGCTTCACGTCTTTGGTTTTCGGCATGATCAATTTCTCCATGGCTGGTTAAATCAACAACATTTTATCAAATTGAGCGTCCCTCGTCATTAGCGGCACGAGAGCGATAACCCAGCCTTCCGGGAATACGTGGAATTCCGACTGCCAGCCTATCGGGAATTTCGGGCTCTTTCGATGCGCGCGCGAGCGGCCTTCAAACGACGATCCGGGGGACGAACGGATTGATCCGGGCCAGGACCTCGTAGCTGATGGTCCCGGCCAAGGTCGCCAGGCTATCCGCTGAAATTTCTTCGGCTCCGTCACTCCCGATCATCGTCACTTCCTCTTCGAGCCCGACGCCGGGGATGTCGGTGACGTCAACCGTAAGAAAATTCATGGCCACCCTCCCCTGCAGGGCGGCCCGACGGCCCTTGACGAGCACGTAGGAGGAATTGGACAAGCTTCGTGCATAGCCGTCGTAATAGCCCACCGGCACGACGGCCAGCGTCGTCGGCCTCGTCGTCTTGTAGGTGCAGCCATAACCGATGAGCGCGTCCTTGGGGACCTTCTTGATTTGAGCGATCTTAGCCTTCCAGGATAGGACGGACCTGAGGGATAGCGGCTCGCGGCGTTTTTCTAGGCATGACAGATAAGTCTCCTTGGACGGCCAAAGTCCGTAGAGCCCGATCCCGACCCGTACGAGGTTGAACCAGGTATCGGGGAAGAGGATCACGGCCGCCGTGCAGGACATGTGCCTGAACGGAATTCGGATCCCCCGTATTCTGAGAGTTTCGAGGGCCGACAGGTAAATCTCCAGCTGTCGCTTGGGATAACGATGGTCGGTCGTATCCTCGATGTTGGCGAAATGGGAAGAGATCCCCTCCGCGACGACTCCGGAAAAACGCTGCGCCTTGCTGATGAAACCGGTGATCTTTTCGGGAGGAATGCCCTGGCGGTTCGTCCCCGTCTCGAGCTTGAAATGAAGATAGGCAGGTTTGCCAAGCTTCCGGGAGGCCTCGGCCAGTCTGGCGACCGTCTCCTCATTATAGACGACAAGCCTCAACTCACGGTCCACGGCTTCAGCTATCCCGTCAAGAGGGACATAACCCAAGATAAGGATGGGCCGAGCCTGACCGGCCTCGAGGAGGGTAATCCCCTCTTCGAGGGAATTGACTCCGAGCCAGTCCGCCCCGGCTTCGCGGACGATCCTGGCCACCTCGAGGAGGCCGTGACCGTAAGCGTTGGCCTTGACAACCGCGAGCATCTTACGCTTCGCCCCGATGAGGCGGCGGAACTCCGTGACGTTGTGGATGAGGGCGGAGCGGTCGATTTCCACCCACTGAACGGGGCGGCCCGTCATCCTGGCTGCCGTCAACTTGGAGGGGGAACCCGCTTCGCGTTTCCCCCTTCCAACGTTCGCTT
>CAZJBD010000074.1:7548-11720 GCA_964544265.1 uncultured Eubacteriales bacterium | reverse complement strand
TGGGACGGAAGCCCTCCGGGCAGTCCAAATCGGGAGCCTTGATGAGTTGAATACCTGTGAAGCCGTTTTGCTCCAAGAACTTTATCAGGAACTCGGCCTTTCTGCTTTCTCCTTCCCCTCCGCTCGCCGGCGCGATGGCGGGCAGGGCGCAGAGCTTGATTTGCATGTCGATCATATCGTTTCGAAAGGAATCGATGCGCTTGCAGATTCGGGCGAAGATCTTGGGATTAACCATGGCGAGCTCCTTATCGGGCAATAATAACACTCTTTTTAAAACGAAAGCAAGAAAACGTTGAGGGGGGTTCCTTGACTTTTGATATTTCGAACGATACATTTAGTCCAAATGCGAATCGGAGTGGATATCCGTCCCTTTCTCAGCCGCGAGACCGGTGTCGGGACATATTTGAAGAATCTCCTCTTCCATCTCGCCCGGATGGATCGGGTCAACGAATATCATCTTTTCAGTTCCTCCTGGAAGGAGCGCTTTCCTTCTGAAAAGATCCCCCCGTTTGTCAAGTCCAGGTTCAGGGATCTTCGCATCCCTGTGCGGGCCACAAACTTCCTCTGGTACGGTTTGGGCTGGCCGTCCCTTGATTCTTTCTTTGGAGCGAAACTGGACCTGACCCATTCGCCGACGCCGCTCGCTCTGCCGACCGGGGGAAAAAGGATCGTCACTGTTTATGATCCTTTTTTCCTTGACCAGCCCGGGAAGGCCGACAAGCAGGCGAGGGACGTGTTCTCCAAGAAGGCCGGAAAATCTTTGGCAAACGCCGACGGCATCCTGACAATCTCCGAGTTCACGCGGCGAGCCCTCCTGGAGCGCTTCTCGCTTGACGAAGCCAGGATCAAGGTCACTCCGTTGGGCCTCAATCCGCTTTTCTTCGAGGACGCACCGGCCGAGGTCCTCGAAGCAACCCGGCGTAAATACGCTCTGCCTGAAAAGTTCCTCCTTTTCGTGGGGGCCGTCGAGTTCAGGAAGAACCTCGTGACTCTCGTCAAGGCCTTGGCCAGGGTCCATGAAGCCGGAGAGAAGATCGTCCTCGTCGTGGCCGGCCGGACGGGTGAAGATTCCGCCAACCTCGACGAAGCCGCTGCCAGGCTCGGACTCGGGGATTGGGTCCGGCGCCTCGGCTATCTGCCCGACTCAGAAGTCCGCGACCTCTACCGCCTCGCATGCATTTTTGTTTTTCCCTCTCTCTGCGAGGGCTTCGGCCTTCCCCTCCTCGAGGCCATGGCCTGCGGTCTGGCCGCGGCAGTCTCGAGGGTAGGAGCGCTTCCTGAGGTCGGCGGTGAAGCGGCCGCCTACTTCGATCCCACCGATCCTTATGATATCGCAGGCGTTCTCCTCGAACTCCTCGAGGATTCCGCGAAAAGACGGGAGCTTGTCGAAAACGGAATAAGGAGGTCCGCCCTCTTCAGGTGGGAGATGACCGCCCGCGAAACGCTGACGTTTTATGAGAAGGTCGCCGGGGCTCGATGAAGACCATCCTTTTTGTTTCTCACTCTTCCGAGCTCAACGGCGCCGAGCGGATGCTCCTGGACGTTCTTGGTGGCTTGGACGGAGCGAAGTTCAGGTGCCTCCTCACCCTCCCCCGGGCGGGACCCCTCCAGCGCAAGGCGGAGGAGATCGGGGTCGCAACCCGGGTCTTGCCTATGAAGTGGTCGCTTACGGAGAGGTCCAAGACCTGGAAACAGCCGCTGACCCGGGCCTGGAATTTTTCAAGTGTCATCCGTATGGCCCGGCTCATCCGGAACGAGGCCGTCGACTTGGTCGTGTCAAACACTTCGGCGATATGGACAGGGGCTTTTGCCGCCCGCCGGACGGGTCGTCCGCATGTCTGGTTCGTCCACGAGATCCTCGGCGGCAGCCATCCTCTCCTTTCGTACATCCTCGGGCAAAAGGCCCTCATCCGCTGCATGAACAAACTCGCGGTCCGGATCATCGCCAACTCTAGGGCTTCGGCCTGCCCTTTCGAAGGCACGGGCAAAGCCGTGGTCATCGGCAACGGGATCCGGATCCGCCAAGGACCCGCGCCGGACCTCACGGCCTTAAGGGTCTCCCTGGGGCTTGAAGAGGGTGTTGCGGTCCTCGGCGTCATCGGCAAGATCTATCCGGGGAAGGGACAAAAGGAGGCGGTCTTGGCTATGGATCTCCTCAGGCGACAGCGGCCGGATATATGCCTTCTCGTTCTTGGGGAAACCAAGGACCGACGTTATGATGCTGAAGTCAGAGAAGCCGTGCGGCGCCTAGGGCTGGAAAAGAACGTTATTTTTTCAGGATTCCAAGAAGATCTTTCGGGAGTCCTGGCCCTGCTTGAGGTTCTCATCCTGGCCTCGACCGTGGATTCGTTGGGACGCGTGGGTCTTGAGGCCATGGCCGCAGGGACGCCGGTTGTGGCCGTCGCGGCAGGCGGCCTGCCGGAGATTGTCATTGACGGGCAGACCGGGGTCCTCGTCGAATCAGCCGATCCCGCCCGGATCGCGGAAGGGGTGGTCCGCGTCCTGGACAATCCGGATTTTGCCCGTTCCATCGGGGAGGGCGGCTGGACGTTTGTCGCCAAGAATTATTCCCTGGAAGGTCAGGTCCGGAAGATCGAGAGGGTTCTGGAGGATTGTCTTGAGAGTTGAGGCCGGGAATTTCCCCTTCCTTTCGATTCTCTTGGTGAATTATAACGACGAAGCCCACCTCCCTGAATGCCTGTCCTCCATTGAAAAGAACGTCCAGGCCGTCGACTACGAAGTCATTGTCGTTGACAATGCCTCGATAGACGGCAGCCCGGACCTCATCGGGCAGCAATTTCCCCGGGTGCGACTCATCCGGAATCCTAGGAACGAGGGATTCGGCCGGGCTAACAACCAGGCCTTCCGGGAAAGCCGGGGCGAGTTCGTTCTCTTCCTGAACACGGATGTCGTCCTCCATAAGGGTGCGGTCGACCTCCTCTTGACCGAAATGGCGGCCGAGCCATTGACAGGGATCGTCGGGCCTGCCCTCCTCAACCCGGGAGGCTCCTTCCAAGCCTCTTTCGGTGGCCGGGTAGGCTTTTTCACGGAGGCGTTCAAAAAAATCTATCTTAACCGCACGATCCGCCGGTCCCTAAAGAAGGGAGGCGAGCGGCGCGAGGTCGGCTGGGTGAGCGGCGCCTTCCTCCTGGCCCGGAGGAAAGCTCTGTTGGAAGCGGGTTTGTTCGATGAAAATTTCTTCCTCTATTTTGAAGACATAGACCTGTGCCGGAAGACGATTGAAAAAGGGTGGAAAGTCATCTTCCTGCCCATGGCCGTTTCGTTTCATTGGGGGGGAGCGACAACCTCCGGTCGGCCCATGAGGAGCCGTCTGGAATATCGGAAAAGCCAGCTCCTTTTTTACCGCAAGCACAATTCCCGCGCTTCTCTATCCCTGCTCAGGCTCTACTTGAGACTCAATTTCGCGGCGCTTTCCTTGAGAGGGGCCTTCCGGAAAGAACAGGGGGAATTGGGCCGGGAATTTCGGGCGATCCTGGCGGCTCCGAAACGGAGCGAGCATGAGTAGAATCAAAGTCCTGGAGATGATCGACTGGTCCTTCCTGGGCGGAGGCCAAAAAACTCTTCTTTCCCTGGCCAAGGGCCTGGATAAGGATAAGTTCGAGGTTATGGCCGCATCAGAAAGGGGGGGACCCCTTGTGGATGAGCTCGGGAGGCTGGGCGTTCCGCACATTCCTATTGACGTCAGGAAATCGTCCGGCCCTGGGGCCGTTCGAAGGATCGCCCGAGTGCTAAGAGGGGCGGCAGTCGACATCCTTCATACCCACGGGGGGGTCGCGGGTCTCTACGGCCGCTTGGCCGCTAGGAAGGCCGGAATTCCTGCGGTCGTCCATACGCTCCACGGCATCCATTATCTTCATTACCGGAATCCGCTGGCGAGACAAGCGTCCATGGTCCTCGAGCGCCGTCTTTCCAGGTCCACGGCCGCCGTCATTTTCGTCTCCCAGGCGGACCTGCTCGAAGGGATGAAATTACGGCTCGCGCCTGCCGGCAAGAGCTGGCTGATCCGGAATGGGGTTGATACGGCCGGCCTGATTGCAGGCTTTGATCGCGCGGCCAAGAAAAGCGAGCTTGGGTCGGCCGGCAGGCCACTTATTGTCGCCGTTTCACGCCTCCACAGGCAGAAAGGATTGAAATATCTCCTCCGGGCGGTT
>CAZJBD010000074.1:0-7448 GCA_964544265.1 uncultured Eubacteriales bacterium | reverse complement strand
CGGGAGGTCGTCCGGAGCGGAGAGACGGGCATCCTTGTTCCGCCCCGCGATCCGGGGCGGCTGGCGGCGGCCCTGATTCTTCTTCTCAAGGACCGGGATCTGGCCGGCAAGCTGGGCGAACGGGCGAGACAGGAAATCCCGCCTGCCTTTTCCCTGGAGCGCATGATCCGCGAGACCGAAACGCTGTATTCGGACGTCCTCCGTAACGCCATTGAGCCGGGGCTTCGGTTTAAGATATAATCATTTTCGATGAAAAACGCTAAAGTCGCCCTGGTCCACGACTGGCTGACCGGCCAAAGAGGCGGTGAAAAAGTCTTGGAGGTTTTGGCTGAGATCTTTCCCAAGGCCCCGATCTACACCCTCTTCCATTTTAAGGGCAGCCAACACGAGAACATCGAAAAGCGGATCATCCGGACGAGTTTTCTCCAAGGCATGCCTTTCCTCAGGAAAAAGTACCGCTCTTATCTTCCGCTTTTTCCCCTGGCCGCGGAGATGTTCGATCTTCAGGATTACGATCTCGTGATCTCCACGTCCCATTGCGTGGCCAAAGGAGTCATCCCGCGCCCGGACGCTCTCCATGTTAGCTATATCCATTCTCCCATGCGCTACGCCTGGAACCTGTATTTCTCCTATTTTTCGCCGGCCCGCCTTTCTCCGCTCTCCCGCTTCCTCATCCCGGCGGTCATCCACCGCCTTCGGATCTGGGATGTCGCGAGCTCGGCCCGTGTCGACTATTTCGTCGCCAATTCGGCCAACGTCGCTCGCCGGATCAAACGGTATTATCGACGAGAGGCAGATATCATTCCTCCTCCCGTGGACAGCGACTTTTACACGCCGGACGAATCCCCGCCGGCGGGGAATTTCTTCCTGATCGTATCGGCCCTGGTCCCTTACAAACGGATCGACCTGGCCGTCGAGGCGTTCAACAGGACGGGAGCTCCCCTGAAAATCGTCGGCACGGGCCCTGAATATAAGGCCCTCAAAAGGCGCTCCCGGCCCAACGTCGAGTTCCTGAACGCGGTAGGTTCCGAGGACCTTCGTCGCCTGTACCGGCAGGCGAAAGCGTTTATCCTTCCCGGCGAGGAGGATTTCGGCATCGCCACCCTCGAGGCTCAGGCCTGCGGGACGCCCGTCATCGCTTATGGCAGGGGAGGCTCCCGGGAGACCGTCGTCCCGGGAGAAACTGGCCTTCTTTTCGAAGACCTATCGGTCGCGGGCCTTCTGGGCGCCCTTGACAAATTCCGGACCTTCGAATGTAATAGGGTCGCCATAAGGTCGAACGCCATGGATTTTTCCCGAAAAAATTTCAAGGAACGAATCTCCGCCTACCTGGGGCAAAAATGGATCGGACATAGGGGACGGGCGTGATCTCGGAAAAACGGCTCAGGCTCGTCGGGTTGTTCGTGCTTAGCGATAGCCTGGCAATTCTTGTTTCCTACTTTTATTCTTATCTCTTCCGTTTCTATGCTTATATCATCCCGGTCGACCCCGCCCGGGGGATTCCCCCTTTGCGGTCTTATATCGCCGTTTTCCCCCTGTTCTTGGCGGTTCATCTTGGGATCTTCTATCTGCAGGGCTTTTACAAAAGCAAGCTCCGTCGGGCCAAGATCGACGACTTCCTCTATGTCACCCTCAACGCCTTTTTAACTATTCTGGTCTCGTTCTCCTTCCTGAACTACCTCTACAATTATAGCCAGGGGCAGGTTCCCCTCTACCGGATGACATTCAAGCTCTCGCACGGTTTTCTGGCCGTTTATTTTGTGAGCGTCATCTTCATAATCCTGATCTTCCGGAATCAGATCTACTTCTTTATGAAAAGGCGCTACTCTCGTGGCCTGAACCTGACCAATGTCGTCATCGTCGGGGCCGGGGACATGGGGAGGATGATCGCCCAGAAGCTCCGGACCTTTAAGGACCTGGGCTTTCGGATCAAGGGCTTCCTGGATGATGAGAAGAAAGCGGGGGAGACGATTGATGTCGACGGCGGAGTCCGTGTCCTCGGCTCGCTGGCAGACCTTGGCGCCGTGGTTGAGGAACACAGCATTTCCGAGGTCTACGTTGCCCTGGATTTTGAACGTTATCCCAGGATTCTTGAAACCTTTCAGATCGTAACAAAATATCCGGTTACCGTCCGGCTCGTCCCGGACCTGTTCCAGCTCCTGACCCTCAAGGCGAACGTTCAGGACCTTGACGGGTTCCCCGTGATCACGATCGACGATGTTCCCCTCAAAGGGGGCCGGCAGTTCGTCAAGCGGGCGACCGACGCCGTCGTTTCAGCCCTGCTCCTCGTTTTGTTGTCCCCGGTGTTGCTGATCGTCGCCATTCTCATTAAACTCACTTCGAAGGGGCCGGTCTTTTACCACCAGGAGCGCGTTGGATTGGACGGCCGCAGTTTCGTCATCCACAAGTTCCGAACCATGGTCTGCGATGCCGAAAAATTAACAGGTCCGGTCATGTCCGAGCGCGATGATCCGCGGGTCACGAAGATCGGCAGGTTCCTCAGGAAATACAGCATCGACGAGATCCCCCAGCTCGTCAACGTCCTCACTGGCCAGATGAGTCTGATCGGGCCGCGTCCCGAGAGACCGACCTTCGTCCTGGATTTCCGGGAAAAGATTCCGAAATACATGCTCCGGCACAAGGTCAAATCGGGGATCACCGGCTGGGCACAGGTTCACAACCTGCGGCAAGACACTTCGATCGAGAAGCGGCTGGAATATGACTTCTATTACATCCAGAACTGGTCGTTCGGCCTGGATATCAAGATCCTGTGGATGACCCTGAGAAAAGGGTTTATCGACAAGAATATGTAATCAATAGAGCTCGTTCGCGCTCGCAAAGGCGTGGACTAAATCGCAGGCCGCCCACGGCGGTCAAATAAAGTTCTTAGCCTGTCACGTGGGATAGCCGGTCTCAAAGACTGGGCCCGCATCGCCGCGGCGTGCTTCCGCAGGACTTCTCGATCCTGATCGTTGTTCATGGGGCACCCGCCCCTTGTTTCCAGCCTTGGGCTGGATACATGGCGTTTCCAGATGGACGCCAGCGGTTCTTCGCGGACATTGCCGATGGCCATGGGGATAGCCGGACAGGGCAGGACGTCGCCCGCCGGATTGATAGCGATAACTGATTTGGCACAGGCGCAGCACATGCGGCGCGGCGTTGGGAACTCGATCGACACAAGGCGGTATTTCAGGAGCCTGCGGAGGCTGGCCATTTCCTTGTCTGAAAGCACCTCTTCTTGATGATCGGACCATCGGCCCGTTCGGAGAGGGATATTGAAGAAAATGGAATTCACCCTGATCTTCCTGCCCAGCTCGATGATCCGCTCGAGGCCTCCCAAAAGATTCCTGTGGGTGACGTAGCCGACGATCTTCCCGTCGACGCGGAATTCGCGCAGGTACTTGAATCCTTCGACCGCCCTCTCGAAAGCACCCGGCAGCCCGCGAAACCGGTCATGGACTGCGGGATCAGCGTCGTCGATCGAGATTCCGCACTGATTGAGCCCGGCCCGCTTGAGCTTGGCCACGCAGGCGCGCGTCAAGAGGTAGCCGTTGGTGCTGAGGCGGGTGAGCAGGCCGATGTCGTGGGCATGAGCCACCAAATCGAAAATGTCCTCGCGCAATAGAGGCTCGCCTCCGGTGAAAAGGACCTGGAGAGTGCCAAGCCCTTTAAGCTCGTTCAAGACCGCGCGGAACTCCTCTGTGGACATCTCGGGGCCGGTTTCGGAATCCTCGACCCGGGCACAACAATGAGGGCAATCGGCTTGGCACCGAAAGGTCATTTCCAGGAGGGCCGATACCGGGGCCGGCCTGCGTACAACATTGAGAGAGACGTGGACGAAGGTCTGGAGAAAGGCACGCAGAGAATGATTGTTGGTATAGAGCCGCACAGCTCTTCGTAAAGCGGGGAGGAACATCTTTGACGGATTTAATAGATCCCATGATGTACGCATTTATCTTTTATTTATACCGATAAAGGAATGAATCACCAGCATCCATTGCCGTGGTTCCCTCGGGGCTGAGAATGAAAAACAAACGGGAAGCAGGATCTAGGAAAAAAGATGTGGCCATCGTCGCCTAGATCTTATGAAAATGAACCTGCACTTGTCCAGTCGACATGACAGCCGCCCGAACGGACAGACATTTTCAAACCGCGCGCCCGAGCCAATGCGGTATGCCTCTGCAGAATCTCGCGGTCCCGATCGTCGTTCATGGGGCACCCGCCCTTTGTTTTTAGCTGAAGCCCGGACCCGTATCGATGCCAGATGAACGAAAGCGGTTCTTCGCGAACGTTGCCCATGGCCACGGAAACGACGGGACAGGGCAATACGTCGCCCACGGGGTTGATGGCGATGATCAACTTGGCGCAAGCGTCACACAGACCGCCAGGCTTCGGGAATGCGATCTCTACAAGGGGGTATCTCAAGAGCTTGCGGAAGTTGGCCATCTCCTTGTCCGAAAGCATCTCCTCTTGATGATCAGACCAGTTGCCAGCCCGGAGGGGGATATTGAAGTGGATGGAATTGACCTTGATCTTCCAGCCCAGCTCAATGATCCGCTCGAGTCCTCCGGGGATATTCCTGTGTGAGGCATAGCCCAGGATTTTCCGGTCGATACGGCATTCGCGGAGGTAGCGGAAGCCGTCGATCGCCCTTTCGAAAGATCCCGGCAAGCCGCGGAGCCTGTCGTGAACCTCGGGATCAGCGTCGTCGATTGAGATTCCGCACTGATTGAGCCCCGCCCGTTTGAGCTCGATCGCGCACGCCCGCGTTAAGAGATAGCCGTTGGTGCTGAGGCGGGTGAGCAAACCGATCTCATGGGCATGAGCCACCAAATCAAAAATATCCTCTCGCATCATAGGCTCGCCACCAGTGAAAAAAACCTGGAGGGCGCCAAATGCCTTGAGCTGGTCCATGACCGCCCGGAACTCCTTCGTAGACAGCTCGGGACCGATGTCAGGAGCTTCGACCCGGGCAAAACAATGAGCGCAACGAGCTTGGCACCGATGGGTAACAGCTAAGAGCGCTGATTCCCAGGCCGTCCGGCCTGTGCTTTTGCGATAGACATGGAATAAGACCTGGAGAAGAGCGCGCAGAGATTGGTTGTTGATATAAAGCCTGGCGGCTTTCCACGGCCAGGGAATATACTTTTTCAAAGAGCTCGGCCGGCATGAGGGTTTCTGCATGTCGTGTCTCATGTATACCGATAACGGAAAGATTGCCAAGATGCTTCCAGCAGAGAGTAGAAGGAGAGCGACGTTGGCACCCATAGCCGCGGTTCTCCCCAAGCCAAGAAAACAAATAGAACGGGAGGAAGAACGTAGAATAAAAGATACGTAAGTCCAAGATGAAGCCAGGGCAATTCCGCGGCTAAAACGGATGCGGCTGGAGAATCTTCTTTATCGGCCCTTGTTATGTATACTCGGGAGACGAAGAGGACGCCGGCAGCAATCGCCAG
The DNA here is from genome assembly GCA_964544265.1 of uncultured Eubacteriales bacterium. Taxonomy (GTDB): domain Bacteria; phylum Acidobacteriota; class Aminicenantia; order Aminicenantales; family Saccharicenantaceae; genus JALHVH01. Next base: position 1,992 of record CAZJBD010000074.1, on the reverse strand, counting down.
GACCACGATAAGCTTCGGAGTCGAGTGGCTTAAGAGGAGGAGGATCATCCCGATCATGCCGAGCAATACGATGGACGCGGCGAAGGATACATGCCGGAGCGTTGATCGAGCACGCTCGAGCCCGGCCCGAACGGTATACGTTCGCGTCGCCCCGCTCAGATCCGCCGCGTAATCGATGACCTGATGGAAATGGATTTGGATCCATTTATCCGACAAGACGGCCGCTAAAAGCGCCACCAAAAGGAGCGGCCCCGAAGGGAACCAGGTCCAGGGGACCAAGACAAAGACAAACGTCGCGGACAGCGCATAGATGAGGAGACCCCAGACGCCCCGTTCTTTAAACCTCAAGGGCTTGAGGGAATAGAACAAGCTCAACAGAATCGTCCCCGCGTAAGCGAGTGTCGCTCGAAGAGACCCACCCATGAGGAGAACCGTCGCGGTTCCCGCCGCTATGACAAAGGTCGTAATCATAAGACCGACGTATCCCGGCAGGTATCCGATCCACCGCCTTTTCCCGGCGGTCTGATCTTCGTGCCGATCGCAGAGATCATTAGATAGAATGCTGAACTGGACCTTGCAGAGAACGGCGAAGATCAAGCCCAGAATCCGGAGAAAGGCCGCTTTTAAATCGGGTGCGGAACGGGAGAGCAAAAGGAGAGCTAGAGGAAGCCAGAGATGGGACATTTTCGCAAACCCTCTCGGTCCCCCGAGGGATTCTTTTAATGCCCATTTCCAGACAGGAGAAGGTCCTCCTGACATCGCAGAAGGCTCTTTATGAGATTCGCTCGCGTAACTCATGTCTTCCCGTCCCGGCTCTTGAAATAATCGCAGTGGGGGTCGTTCGAAAGGATCCCCCGGGAGCCGGAGACGAAGGCCTCGTTCCGGCAGCCCCCGCGGCACCGGGTTTGGATTGAACACGCGCGGCAGGCGGGAATATTTTTAACCAGAGACCGGAAGCTTTGGATTTCCGGAGAGACCCAGATTTCGTCGATGTCGCGCTCATGGAGATCTCCGACGACAAACTCTGGAGCGTCCTGACAAATGCAGGCCGATACCCGGCCCTCGTTCGTGATTTTGAGATTGAACTGGCCTGCCCCGCAGGGATGCAAACGTAAATCGAGATTGCTGTTCCATCGCGGATAGAACTCCGAATCCTCGATACGGGGAATGCTCATGTCGACGATTCGCACGGGGCACATGGCTGCATATTCGCCGAGGAGATGATCAAACACTTCGATCTGGTCGGATAGGGGCACAACCAGATCTGTTCTGGTCTTGGAAGCAGGAACGTATGGGTAGAGGGTGTAGGAGTCCACGCCGAGTTCGTAGCAGAAACTCATGATATCCTGGATCTCGCGTTTATTGGCCGTGGTGAGAACGCTGGATACGACAACCCGCAGGGGGGACCTAACGGCATAAGCGAGATTCTCGATGATCGTCAGGTGATTTTCCACTGAACCCATATTGAGCTCGTGGAAAACGGCCGGCCTCAAGGAATCGAGAGAGAACTGGACGGATTGGACCCCCATCGAGACCCATTGGTCGACGACCTCGGGCCTCAATAAAATCCCGTTGGTCGCGATTTTGGGGCGGTGGCCGCATTCTTGAAATAAAGCGAGGGCTTCATAGAGATCGGGATAGCAGAGGGGTTCTCCGCCCGACAAGAACCAATTTGTCACGTTCTTCGAAATCGGAGAACGAAGAGCGTTTTTAAGAAGTCCGATTTCGAGATCGGCGGGGCCAAGATCGAGCTTATGGCTGTTGAAACAATAGCGGCATCTCAAGTTGCACCGGTTGGTAAGGTCGAGAAACATCAAGTTCAATACCCCGGGCGTGTTGTGCGAATCCCGGTGCTTATGATTGAATCGGAATTTGATTTTCTGCATGGGGGGAATCGCTACCGCTTGTTATTCGGAATTCCCTCAGCCGGATCCCGAGGAATAACGATACGAACGGCTTTATGGGCATATTGGAGGCCGGAGAGGACTGTGG
>CAZJBD010000073.1:5820-11759 GCA_964544265.1 uncultured Eubacteriales bacterium | reverse complement strand
ATGAGGGCTTCAACTTCCTGCAATTCGATAAGACGCTCAACGATGTTCTGAAGATTGCGTCCGTCAGGATCCAGCAAAATGAGAATGCCCGGAACCCGCGCGGACTCCAACAAGGAGAAACGCTGGCCTTCTTTGTCGACAGGGGGACCGGCCGTATTGAATTCCGGGGCAAGGGTCATCTGAAGATTACGGAAGTCCATTTTCAGGACGGCAATCCCTCTTCCCGCGTTTCGGAGCCTAAAACGGGCTTCCTGTCCCGGACGACGGGGCACAAGTTCTCGTTCGACCAGGCCGGATGCTTGATCGCGGCCGTCGATTCCGGCAGCTTTGATGTTACCGGGTATTCGTTCTCGCCCCAGGCCGTCGAGCGGCCGCCGGCAAAAGAAACCACCCATCCCAAAGATCCCGATATCTTCATCTTCCTGCTTGACGCGTGCCAGGCGAAGCACCTGGGAACATACGGATACCCGCGTCCTACCTCGCCTAACATCGACCGGCTCGCACAGGACGCGCTCGTATTTGAGAACGCCTACGCCAACGCATCCTTCACCCGTTCCAGTGTCGCCACCTTGTTCACCGGCCTTTATCCTGAAACGCATAAGGTGCGCATCCTCAAGCAAAAACTCCCCAGGGAGCTCCTGACCCTTCCCGAGTACTTGAAGGGCAAAGGATACCGGACTTCCCTTTTCACCTCGTCTGCGAACGTTTCCCGGACCATGGGCTTCGCCCGTGGGGTTGACGACTATAAAACTTTCATAGGGGAATGGCGACGCGGCTCTGAAAGGGGAATCTCTCTCTCGTTTCGTTCTTGGCTTTCCCGTTCCGGGTCGCTATTTAGCTATATCCATTACATGGAACCCCATCTTCCCATCAGCCCCCCGCCCCCTTACCTGAACATGTTCGGCAAGCCGGGGAGTCATGCTTCTGCCCAGCGAGTGATCGACAAAGCCCAAACAGTCAGCCGCACGAAAAACCCGTTATCACCCGAGGAGATCAGCGTCGTTGTCGATAATTACGACTCGGCCATCGCCTTTGTCGACGGCGAGGTAGGCAAACTCCTCGATTCCCTACGGGAAAATGGTCGGTATGAGAAAAGCCTGATCGTTATTCTATCAGACCACGGCGAATCGCTTTATGAACACGGGCAATGGGGGCACGGGTATATCGTTTACGAAGAGACCGCTCATGTTCCCCTCATTGTCAAGTTCCCGGCGGCCATGAAACTGAGGGGGCGGGTCAGAACGGTCGTCGAGTTGGCCGATATATTCCCCACGATCCTGGATATCTTCGGACAGAGGATTTCGTTGGACGGAAAGAGTCTCCTGGATGCAGCGACCGCGGAGCAACTGAACGATAACATCGCTGTTTGCTGCTCATTTAATACGACGGCGGATTTCGGCCTGCGCTGGCGACAGTGGTATTATATCGTTAACTTGGGAACTTCTTGGGAGACCTATTATCGCGCCGCGGATCCCTTCTTTCAGGAAATCAGCGAGCCCGAAGAAGGCCTCCGGACCTTCCTCTCAGCCCGTTTTTTGGAATGGTTTAAACGATTCAGCGAAATCGATGAGCAGCCCGTCCGGATCGACCTCAATACCCTTCCCAAGAACGAGATCGAGAACCTTCGGTCTCTGGGCTATCTGAAATAAAAAGATCAACTTGGAGGGGGAACCCGCTTCGCGTTTCCCCCTTCCAACGTTCGCTTCGCTCCCTGCCTCCCTTTCTCGGGCGGGGCATGAACCTGCGCCCTGCGACCAAGGGAGCATACTCCCTTGGATCCCCCCGACGAGCGGCTCCCCGGGTCAAGAGCCGGGACATATCGCCGCTCGTCAAGGGTGCTAAGGCGTCGGCTGATAAGATACCGGGGAAGGCTCTGAGGCCTCAAATTGACAATCCGGGGCCTTTCTGATACAAAATAATAAATGTATAAGTGGTTTATCCGAAAATTCATCGGGACGAGGAACGACCGCGAGCTGAAAAAGGTCCGGCCCCTCGTTTCCGCCGTCAACGACATCGAACCCCGCATCCAGGCCTTGAGCGAGGCCGCTCTCCAAGCCAAAACCGCCGCATTTAAGACCAAGCTCTCTCAAGGAGCCAGCCTCGACGATATCCTCGTCGAAGCCTTCGCCTGCGTCCGGGAGGCCTCCCGCCGCACCCTCAAAATGCGCCACTTCGACGTCCAAATCCTGGGCGGCGTCATCCTCCACCAAGGCCGGATCGCCGAGATGAAGACGGGGGAAGGGAAAACCTTGGTCGCCACTCTCGCCGCCTACCTCAATGCCCTGACGGGCCTTGGCGTTCATATCGTTACCGTCAACGATTACCTGGCTAAACGCGACACGGAGTGGATGGGGACGATCTACCGCTACCTCGGACTCAGCGTGGGGACCATCCTTCACGATCTCTCCGACGAGGACCGTTATAACGCTTATCGCTGCGATATCACCTACGGCACAAACAATGAGTTCGGCTTCGACTACCTCCGCGACAATATGAAGTTCCGTCTCTCCCAGCTCGTCCAGCGCGAATTCAATTACGGGATCGTGGACGAGGTGGACAGCATTCTGATCGACGAGGCCCGGACGCCGCTCATCATCTCCGGGCCGACCGAGGAATCCACCGCCCTCTACTACAAGGTGGACAGCCTCGTCCGCCACTTCAAGAAGGATAAACATTTCCAGGTCGACGAGAAGACTCGGACCGTATCCATCACCGAGACCGGTGTGGCCGAGTCGGAAAAATACCTCGGCGTCTCCAACCTTTACGACCTTTCACAGATGGATCTCGTCCACGCCATCAACCAGTCCCTCAAGGCCCACACCTTGTTCAAACGGGACGTGGACTATATGGTCAAGGACGGCCAGGTCATCATCGTGGACGAGTTCACGGGACGGCTCATGCCGGGAAGACGCTACAGCGACGGCCTCCACCAGGCCCTGGAAGCCAAGGAAAAGGTCAGGGTGGAACAGGAATACCAGACCCTGGCCTCGATCACCTTCCAAAACTATTTCCGCATGTACAAGAAGCTGGCGGGCATGACCGGAACGGCTATGACGGAGGCTCCAGAATTCCAGCACATCTACGGCCTGGACGTCGTCGAGATTCCGACGAACATGCCCCTTGTCCGCTTAGAACATCCGGACGTCATCTATCGGACTGCGGGCGAGAAATGGAACGCCGTCGCCGAAGAGATCATCGAAGCAAATAAGAAAGGCCGGCCGCTCCTCGTCGGCACGGTCTCCATCGAGAAATCGGAGCACCTCAGCACGCTCCTCCGGAGGAAGAACGTCAAGCACGTCGTCCTCAACGCAAAATACCACGAGCAGGAAGCCCAGATTATCGCCCAGGCCGGGCGTATCGACGCCGTGACCATCGCCACCAACATGGCCGGCCGCGGCGTGGACATCCTTCTCGGCGGGAACCCCGAGTTCCTGGCCAGGGAGAACCTCAAACGGTCGGGGACCGACCCTCTCAAAGCCACCCCGGATCAAACGGAAAAGGCCCTCAAGGAGGTCTCCCCCGGCATCCGAGAGGAGCACGAAAAGGTTGTCGCGCTCATGGGCCTCCATGTCATCGGGACAGAGCGCCACGAGGCACGCCGCATCGACAACCAGCTCCGCGGAAGGGCCGGCCGTCAGGGCGATCCGGGATCGTCCCGGTTCTACCTCTCCCTCGAAGACGACCTGATGCGGATTTTCGGAAGCGAGCGCATTTCGGGCCTGATGGCCCGGATCGGGATGAGCGAAGGCGTGCCCATCGAGCATAAAATGGTCTCCAGGGCCATCGAACGGGCCCAGAAGCAGGTCGAGTCCCAGAACTTCTCCATCCGCAAGCACCTCCTCGAGTACGACGACGTTATGAACAAGCAGCGCGAGGCGATCTACGGGCAGCGGAAAGACATTCTCAAGGGCAAGGACTTGAAGGAGTACTTTGGAGGCCTCATCGAGGATCTCGTCGACTGGCACATGGACACCTCTGCCAACAAGGAGAAACTCCCCGACGAATGGGACCGGGAAGGCTTGAAAAAGGCCTTTTTCGCCCAGTTCGCCCTGGACCTGGATAAGCTCGGGATCGATTGGGAGACCGTCACCCACCCGGACCTCAGAGAAAAGATCCTGCGGGCGCTTCGGGCCCTCTATGAGGATAAGGAGCGACTCCTCGGACCCGAAAGGATGCGCGAGTTCGAGCGAATGATCCTTCTCCAGGTCATCGACTCCCAGTGGAAGGACCACCTCCTCGAGATGGACCATCTCAAGGAAGGCATAGGCCTGCGCGGATACGGCCAGCGCGATCCGCTGGTCGAATACAAGAAGGAAAGCTATGATATGTTCCAGGAGATGATGGACCGGGTCGAAGAGGACGCCCTCCGCTACCTCTTCCTGATCCAGCCCGTGATCCAGGAAGAAGCGCCTCAGCCCCAGAGACGGGAACGCCCCCTGTATTACCAGAGAGCCGAAGGACCTTCGGACGGGGGCGGCGTGAGGGTCAGGCAGGCGAGGTCGACGATCCCCGGCCGGAAACGAAAAAGGTAAGAAAGGAGGCGGCATGCTGGACACGAATATCAAGGAAGGCCTGACCTTTGACGACGTCCTCATCGTCCCCTTCAAATCCGACGTCACGCCCGCCGGCGCCGACGTCCGAACCCTCCTCAGCCGGAATATCGCCCTCAGCATCCCCATTGTCAGCTCGGCTATGGACACGGTGACGACCTCCCGCATGGCTATCGCCCTGGCCCAACAGGGCGGAATGGGGATCATCCACCGCAACATGTCGATTGAGCTCCAGGCCGAAGAGGTCGACAAGGTCAAGCGCTACGAAAGCGGCATGATTGTCGATCCCATTACGATCCGTCCCCAGGAAAAGATCGAAAAGGCCATCGAGGTCATGAAAAAGTACAGGATCTCGGGACTGCCGATCACCGACGAAAACAACAAGCTGGTCGGCATCCTGACCAACCGGGACATCCGCTTCGAAACCCGGCTGACGATCCCTATCGAGAATGTTATGACCCGCAAGCTCGTCACGGTGCCCGTCGGCACCTCGCTCGAGGAGGCCGAGAAGCTTTTTCATAAGCACAAGATCGAGAAGATCATGATGGTCGATGAGAGCTTTCACCTTAAAGGGCTCATCACCTACAAAGACATCCTCAAGAGAACCCAATATCCGGGCGCGGCAAAGGATAGGCTCGGCCGCCTGCTGGTCGGGGCGGCGATCGGCGTCGGGGACGATACCCTCGAACGGGCCAAGGCCCTGGTTGCGGCCAAGTGCGACGTTCTCGTCGTCGATAACGCCCACGGCCATTCCCGGATGGTCCTGGACACGGTCCGGATGATCAAGAAGGAGCTTCCAGATCAGGAACTCGTCGCCGGCAACATCGGCACGGTCGAGGCCGCCGAAGAGCTCGTCGGACTCGGCGTCGACGCCGTGAAGGTCGGGGTCGGGCCCGGTTCGATCTGCACGACCCGCATCATCACCGGAGCTGGCATACCCCAGCTCACGGCCATCGCGGACGTATTCAAGGTCACGAGCAAGGCCGGAGTCCCTCTCATCGCCGACGGAGGCATCAAGTTCTCCGGTGACATTACCAAGGCCATCGGAGCGGGGGCCAGCTCGGTCATGCTGGGCAACCTTCTGGCCGGGACGGACGAGGCGCCCGGCGAGGTCGTTATGTATCAGGGCCGGGCTTACAAGACCTATCGCGGCATGGGTTCGCTTGAGGCCATGAAAGAAGGCAAGAGCCGGGACCGCTATTTCCAGGACCAGGTGTCCCCGGAAAGCAAGCTGGTTCCCGAGGGCGTAGAAGGCCGAGTGCCTTACAAGGGAAGCGCCACATCCATCGTCCAGATGCTCGTCGGCGGGCTCAAGGCGGGCATGGGATACGCCGGCTGCCGCACGATCCCGGAGCTCCAGACCAGGGCCAGGTTCATCAAGATCACCCA
>CAZJBD010000073.1:0-5720 GCA_964544265.1 uncultured Eubacteriales bacterium | reverse complement strand
GTCGTCCTGGCCATCGCCTTCGTCGTTCTCCTGATCCTCAAGATCGCAATCGTCCGCGTTTATAAAAATTTCCTCAAGCACGCCCCTGTCCTGGGGATGACGCTCTTCGTCCTGGCGGTTATCGTCTATGCCATCTCGGCCGGCTTTACGTTTCTGATGAAGATTTTTTAAAGCCGGCGAGCTCCTTGACCTGGCGGATGATCTCCGCGACCGTGGTTTCTACGATGACCCGGCCTTTGTCTTTGCTGGCCAGGGTCGGATCTCCCCAGACTCCCGTAGGGCTGTAGGTGCCTGTCCCTTTCGGGTCGCGGGTCAAGCCTTTCCTATCCGATCGCGGGTCGTAGTCTTTGGCCGCCTTGGACATGTCGACGAGCTCCGGGGCGATGTAGAGCATCATGGACGTCTCCCCCTCATCGGCGTGGGTTCCGCCTTCCTGCTGGAGGAGTCCGGCGGGCATTAATCCGTCCGTCTCCAGGAGATTCAGATAGCGCATCAGCAGCCCCTCTTTCTCCAGCTCTTCCGAGGCCGCTTTTAAGGGATGGAGGGTCGAAATCCCCGTATTGAGGACATAGAACTTGCGGACGCCGTATCCGCTCATGGACCGACAGATGTCCACGATCGTGTTTTTGAAAGTCTCCGCTCCGATGGAAACAGAGCCGGGGTATTCCAGGAAGGAGGGATAATATCCGTATTCCAGGGTCGGAAGGATCGCCACCGGTACTTCCCGGCCGACCCTGGCGACCAAGTATTCGGCCATGACGTAATCGGTTTTCAGGGGAAGATGAAGGCCATGTTCTTTGGACCTGGCTCCGACGGCAAAGAGGACGACATCAAAGCTTTTCAACGCTTTGTCCGCCTCCGGCCAAGCCAAGCCTTCCAGGCGGACCGCTTTGTCCGGCGGATCGGATAGCGAGGCGAAGCCCGCCATCCTTGCGGAGGCGACCAGGAGAATTCCAACCAGGATTCCCGTGCTGAGTTTCTTTTTCATGGGTTACTTGATCTCTTGGACGCGGTTGTGGTCGTCGACGAGAACGACCTTGGGCATGAAGAAATCCATCTCATCCTCGTCGATGAGAGCATAGGACGCGATGATGATCTTGTCCCCGGTTCTGGCCTTGAGGGCTGCCGCCCCATAGACCGCCACCGTCCCGGAGCCCTTTTCCTCCTTGAGGAGGTAGGTTGAAAACCGCTCGCCGTTCGTGATGTTATAGACATCCACCTTCTCGTAGGGAAGAAGGTCCGCCGCCTTCATCAGGTCCTCGTCCAGTCCGAGGCTCCCTTCATAATCCAAATTGTCCTCCGTGACGGAGGCCCTGTGAATCTTGCTTTTCAGGAATGTCCGTTTCATATGGCACCTCTATTCTTGGCCCGAAATCCGAATGTTATCGATCAGGCGCGTCTTCCCAATGTAGACGGCCAGGGCGACAAGGGCACCGCCCTCGAGCCTCTCCACGGGCATGAGGTCGTCCGGGCTTACGATCTCCAGGTAGTCGATACGGGCCAGAGGCTCCCTCCCCATTGTATTGATCAGTTTCGCGATGATGGGCCTGGCGTTTTTTTCCCCGGCTCTGATCATGGCTTCCGCTTCCCGGAGGCCCTTCGATAAGACCAGGGCCGCACGACGCTCTTCGGCCGACAGATAACTATTCCTGGAGCTCAGGGCCAGGCCATCGGCATCCCTAACCAAGGGAAGCCCTTCAACCCTGACATCCAGGTCGAGATCCCTGGCCATCTTTTGCAGGATAATCAGCTGCTGAGCATCCTTCCATCCAAAGAAAGCGACGTCGGGCCTGACGATATTGAAAAGCTTCAGGACGATCGTGCAGACACCCCGGAAGTGACCGGGTCTCGATCGACCGCACAGCTTGTCCTGAAGCCCCTGGACCTCGACAAATGTCCCGTATCCGGCCGGGTATATTGCATCGTCCGGCGGAACGAATACGACGTCCGCCCCCTCCCTCTCGAGCATCTTGACATCTCGCTCGAGGTCCCTGGGATAGGAACGGAGGTCCTCTTTTGGCCCAAACTGGGCGGGATTGACGAAGATGCTGACGACCGTCACGTCGGCGTTCGCCCGGCACCCCCGGACCAGACTCAAGTGGCCTTCGTGGAGGTATCCCATGGTCGGGACCAGCCCGATCGTCGCCCCGGCCGCTCTCCGTTCGCGGGAAAAGGCTTTCATCTCCGCGACGCTTCGCAGGATATTCATGCCCTCTTCCTTTCTTTTCCGCTTTTCCCTGAGCCCTTGACCAGGCCGGCGCCGAGGACACGGCCCGCGTCCTTGGAGTTCAGATGGTAGGACGAGGCGTCGTCAGGGAAAAGGCCCTTCCGAACGTCGGCTACGTAATCTTCAACGGCCCGGCTCATGATTCCGTGCAGATCGGCGTATTTCCTGACGAATTTCGGGAGGTAGCCGGTCGCGTATCCCATCATATCATGGAAGACGAGGACCTGGCCGTCGCAATAGGGACCGGCCCCGATACCGATCGTCGGAATGCTAAGCCTTGCCGTCACCTCCCGGGCAATCTCCAGCGGGATGGATTCAAGGACGACCGCAAATGCCCCGGCCTTCTCCAAGTCGATCGCACCCCTGATGATCCGCCGGGCCTCTCCCGGGACCTTGCCCTTGACCCTGTACTGGCCGAGCATACGAATGGATTGGGGGGTCAAGCCGACGTGGCCCATGACCGGGACCTCGGCCCCGACCAGGGCATCGACTGTCTCCAGCCGTTCCGGCGAAGCGCCTTCGATCTTGACGCCGTCCGCCCCGGCTTCCTTCTGGAAACGGACGGCGTTACGAAGGGTTTCCTCGACGGAGGCATGGAAGGATCCATAAGGCATGTCGCTGATGACCAGGGCCCGCTTGACCGCCCGGGTCACGGCCTTGGTATGGTGGATCATGTCGTCCATAGTCACGGGGATGGTGTTCTCGAAGCCCAGAACGACCATCCCCAGGGAATCCCCGACAAGGATGACGTCGACGCCTTTCTCGTCCAGGATCTGGGCGGTCGGGAAATCGTAGGCGGTCAGGACGGCAATCTTCTCCCCCGCCGCCTTCTTGACCGACAGGGAAGGGACGGTGACCTTTCCGGGTTCTTGTTCAAACATGGCACATCCTTTCTCCCCATCCAGCCTCGGACCGGATTGAGGTAAAGTCAAATCCCAAGGCTTCATGGGAGTCCCGGGGCCCGAGGGCCTCCGCGCTCCCTCTATCCTTTCCTGGGGCTCTTGCCCGTGAAACTTTGCGGCACGTAATAAAGCGAGCTTTTTTTCATTTCCCTGATTTGCTGGATAAGGTCCTGAAGGTCGTCCTCCCGGCCGAAGTCCAGGTCGTCGGACTTGACGACGAGAAGCGGCGTCGCTTGATAGTTGAAGAAGAAGTAATCGAACGCTTCGACGATATCTTCCAGGTATTTCTCAGAGATGTTCTTCTCCATCTGGTCCCCTTCCCGGGAGATCCGCCGGATTAAGGTTGGAACCGTGATCTGGAGGAAGATAACGAGGTCCGGCTTGGCTACCCTCTCGGAAAGGATCCCATAGATCTTCTCATAAACGACGAGCTCATCGTCGGAGAGCGTCTGATAGGCGTAAATTTTGTCCTTTTCGAAGAGGTAATCGCAGATAATCCTGTCCACGAAAAGATCCCTCTGCATCAGCCGGACCTGCTGGTGGTAGCGGTTGGCCAGGAAGACGAGCTGGGCCAGAAATGCCGCTCCCTCCTTCTCGTTATAGTATTCCTTCAGGTAGGGATTGCCAACGTGGTCAAAAATGACCTTCCCCCCGATCCTCTGGGCCAGGAGGTTAGCCAGTTGGCTTTTCCGGGATTTAAACACCCCCTCGATGGCGATATGCCTGAACGGCAGCTCGACGTCGCTCTTCATCATTGATCCCGAAAACTGACTAGGTTATATCCGATAAGTCGTTTCAAGTCAATTCCATTGGCCTCACTCAGGAAACCTTCGGTTCCGTCGGCACGACGATCCAAGCGATAAGGTAAAAGAGAAACATTGGCAGGATTGCGGTGAGCAGGCAGAGTCCGACGAAGACCAGCCGGACCAGGGAAGCATCGGTATCGAAGTACTCGGCCAAGCCGCCGCAAACCCCGCCCAGCATCCTCTGGCTGAGCGACCGGTAAAACTTTTTAGCCATGGTTCACCTCAAATGTTGATCCGGATGGGCAGGATCACGGTCGTAATCCCCCTCCAGCGCAATTCCTGTTGGATGGCAAAGGCCGTCTCGTTGTGGAGCAATCGGTGAAGGAGGTTGGGCTGTCGGAAAACAGACTGCCCCGCGAAGACAGTCGACCTCGGGAACTCCTTGGACGTCTTCTCACAAAGGTTCACGGCCGTATGGACGATATCGGTCCCGATATCGAACCTTGAAGCCGCCGCAAAGCCCAGCTTCCTGGCCAACTCAACATATTTTTCGAGATCGCAGCTCGTGCATGAGGTCAGCGAATGAACCGCGTCCGACTCTTTGAAGGCGCTGACGTCCACCTCGGAGACGGATAGGAAGATGAAATTTTTATAGAGTCCCGGGAAACCCCGGATGACGGAAAGCAAGGTATGAACCCCGAATCCATTGTAGCCATTGACGAGCTGGATGGCGGTCATGTCCTTGGGGTCCGCAGGCTCCTTGTTTACAGGACCTTTAATAGGCAGGTTTAAAAGCAGATCATCGAGCTCCCGGACCCCTCCCCTCACCTTGGAATAATGGGCACGAGTCAGGTAACAGAGGACGATGACGATCGTCGTGATACATAAAGTCAGCCAGCCCCCGATCCGGAACTTTTCAAGGGAAGTAATAATCAGGATGGTCGTGCAAACGATCAAAGCTACAAGGTGCATTGGCAAATGCTTTTTCCATCCCTTGTCGTTCTTCCGGTTCTTGATGAAGAATCTGGACATACCTAGGTTGGACAGGGAGAAGGTCAGGAAAACATTGATCGAATACATGACGACTAGGGTCGTGATCCGGCCCCGGGCGTAGAGGAGAAGCAGGATGGAGGCGCCACCCATCAGGAGGATGCCGTTCTGGATGGAGAAACGGGCCGAGAGTGAGGCGAAGCGGCGCGGAAACCAGTAGTCCACGGCCATATTAGCCATGACCCGGGGACCGTCCATGAACCCGGCCTGGGCTCCAACGAGGAGGAGCGCCCCCTCCGAGAAGATCGTGACGAGGGCCAGAAGAGGCCCTAGTCCCCAACCCTGGTAGAGGGTTGAAGCGAGGACGGCATTGAGCGTTTTCCCGGCGATGGGAGTGACGTTCAGGAGGAGATAGCAAACCAGGATGCCTCCCGCTGTAAAGGCAAGGGATGTCGAGAGGTAGAACATGGTCCTCTTGCCGTTGTGGACCCTTGGCTCCCGGAGGATTTGAAGGCCGTTGGAGACGGCTTCGATGCCGGTATACGTGCCTCCGCCCATGGAGAACGCTTTCAGAAACAAGAGGGTGAGCCCGCCCATGCCCAGAGTCGCCACTCCCTGCTTAAAATCTCCTCGGATACCGTAGACGACGGGCACGATCTGCGGGAGATGGGAGAAAATACCGTAGCCGATCATAAAAACGTGAGTCACGACGAAGGTCAGAAAGATCGGCGCCAGGAAGGTCACCGACTCCTTCACCCCGCGCAAGTTCAGGACGACGAGCAACACGATCGCCAGTATCTCGAAAGTGATCTTATATTCCTGGTATTGGGCCGGGAAAAAGCTAAAGAGTGCATC
>CAZJBD010000072.1:4520-11986 GCA_964544265.1 uncultured Eubacteriales bacterium | reverse complement strand
ATTACCGGGTCGATAACAAGAGCCGGAAGCTCCGCCTTGAAATCAGCTGCGACGACGAATCGGGACCTACGATCAGCATCCTTATTCCATGGGCGCTGCCCCTGCTTGAAGGCGATCGGGACACCTCCGCGGGCTTGGAGGTTCGTGTGAACGGCGATAAGGTCCCCTTCGAGGTCAAACGGGTGGGCGGGGACAAATACGTCAGCCTGGGTGCCTCGACGACCCGCTTCAAGAAAGGTCGTGTCGAGGTTCGCTACTTACGGCCGACCGAATAATACTCGAAGCCAAGTTTACGCACGGAGCCGGGCTCAAATAAGTTCCGGCCGTCGACGATGATCGGATTGGCCATGAGATCTTTGATCCGGGCCAGGTCGAGGGTCCGGAATTCCGCCCACTCCGTGATGATGAGGAGGGCGTTGGCGTCCTGCGCCGCCTGAAAAGGATCGTCGCAATAGACGACCTGCGTGGATTGGGGGAAAATCTCTTTCATACTATTCATGGCCTTGGGATCGTAAAGCCGGAGCGCTGAGCCTTCCTTGATGAGTTCGCGGATGATCTTGATGCTCGAGGCCTCTCGGATATCGTCAGTTTCGGGTTTGAAGGCCAGGCCGAGGACGGCGATCCGCTTGTCCTTGAGGATCCAGAGCGCCCTTTTGACCTTGTCCACGAAGACCGCAGTCCTCTCGTGGTTGACCCGGTCAGCCTCCTTGAGGAGGGTCATGTTGACGCCCAAGTCCTCGCCGATCTTGGTGAGGGCCTTGATGTCCTTGGGGAAACAGGAGCCGCCGTAACCGAGCCCCGCATTCAGGAACTTCATCCCGATCCTGGGGTCCTTTCCCATTCCGAGGGCGACCTGCTCGACGTCGGCCGCCGTCTTCTCGCAAAGGTCGGAGATCATATTGATGTATGAGATCTTGAGGGCCAGGAAAGAGTTCGAGGCGTGCTTGATGAGCTCGGCCGTGTCGATATTGGTAACGAGAACCCTGTCCCCAAACCTCTCATAGATCCGGACAAGGATGTCTCGGGCACGCTCCGATTCGACGCCGATGATGATCCTGTCCGGTTCAAGGAAGTCGTTAACCGCGGATCCCTCCCTTAGGAATTCAGGGTTGGAGGCCACATCGAAGGGCGTGTTTCCCTTCCGGTAAAGCGTGATGATGCGCTTGATCCAATCGGAAGTTTTGACCGGGACGGTGCTCTTTTCGACGATGACCTTGTATCCATTCAGGTTCTGGGCAATTGTCCTCGAGACCTCCTCGACCTGGGACATATCCGCCCGGCCGCTCTCGTCTTGGGGCGTCCCGACACAGACAAAGATGATCCCGGCTTCCCGGATGGCTCCATCGACGTCGGCTGTGAATGTCAGCCTCCCCTTCGCTTGGTTCCGCTTCAGGAGTTCGTCCAGCCCCAGTTCATAAATCGGAGTTGTCCCCCGGGAAATCTGCTCGATCTTATCGGAGTCCTTGTCGGTGCCGATGACCGTGTGGCCGAATTCGGCCAGCCCGGCCGCCGTGACCAGTCCCACGTAGCCCGTTCCGATGACGGCAATCCTCATGCGCGAGCTCCTTTCCTTGCGCCGGCCGACGGCCCGGTCATAAATATCCCAGTTCCTCAAGCCTCTTCAGGACTTTCTGGGTGCTTTCCTCGAGCGTCTCTTTGTCGGTTTCGACCAGGATTTCGGGATTGAGGGGTTCTTCATAAGGATCGGAGATCCCGGTAAATTCCTTGATCTTCCCCTCAATGGCTTTTTGATACATCCCCTTGACGTCCCGTTGGATACAGGTTTCCAGGGAACACTTGGCATAGGCCTCAACGAAATTTTCAATCTCCCTTCGGGATTCGGCTCGTATTTCCCTGTAAGGGGAAACGAACGACGTCAGGACGGCAACCCCGTTTCTCGATAGGAGCTTGGCCACGAACGTCACCCGGCGGATATTCTCGTCCCGGTCGGCCTTGGAAAAACCGAGGTCGCGGGTCAGGCTCTGGCGGACGATGTCGCCGTCCAGCCTCTCGACCCTCATGCCGCGGGCCTTCAGAATCTCGGCCACCTTGTCGGCAATGGCCGACTTGCCCGAACACGGCAGCCCCGTGAACCACAACGTGAATCCAACCTGATCTTCGGTGCACATATCTTCTTCTCCCCGTGAAATCTCTATAAAATCTTCCCTTTCATGTCCCCGGGAACCGGGATCCCCAGCCTGTCGAGCACGGTCGGGGCGATGTCGAGGATTCCGGCATCCCTCCATTCTGACTTCGTTTTCTTCGGATCGCAGAGGATGTAGATCCCCTCATGGGCGTGAACGGCATCGTCCGGGCCTGTATCGTTCTCGGGCAGGAACATCGTTCCATGGCCCAGGGTTCCGGCCGAGCGCCAGTAGAGATCGTCGAAGTAGACCATAAGGTCCGGATACTCGCCGTTGACCTCATCAAAATATTCCTGGGGCCAGATGACCCTGGTCTTCCATTCTTCGCCTTTCGGCCCCCGCAAGGCCCGGAGCCTTCGGGTCAAGTCTTCCCTCTCCTTTTCATAATCCTCCGGCTTAATCGTCCCCCGGGGCTCGCGGCCTTCCACGTTGAGGAAGACCCGGGCATAGTAGCCGCCCCAGGCCCAGGCTTTGGTCTTAGACCAGTCGATGGCCAAGTCGTCAACGCTGACGACTTTTTGCGGCCTTTCTTTGATCACTAGGTCGCCCTGCTCAATGAGCCACTCATTAACGCAAAAAGCTCCCTTCATCCGCTTGGCGCCGTGGTCGGAGACGACGAGGACGACCGTATCCTTGTCCACCCGCCGCAAAAGCTCGCCGACTTTCCCGTCCAGATGCTTATAATAATCGAGGATGACGTTCTCGTATTTGTTCCCGGGCTCATAGAGATGATGATCATGGTCCATGTATTTCCAGAAAGCATGGTGAACCCGGTCAACCCCGATCTCGACGAACATGAACAGGTCCCAAGGCTTATCCCGGATGAGCCAGTCCATGACCTCGAACCGCTTGTCGGTCATCCTGTAGATCTCGGCCAGGATCTGGTCACGGTCCTCGATCCGGAAGACGACATCGAAGATGTAGGGGCCGAAGCGCTCCTCGATCTCCTGCCGGAGCGTCTGCGGATATGTGTAGTCCTTGTCCTTCCCCGGCGGAGTGATGAAACAGCCGATAAGGTTTCCGGCTACCGGATAGGGCGGATAGCTCGGCGGGACACTGACCAGTGAACTCGAGCCTCCCCGCTCGCCGATGATGTCCCAAAGCCTTTTCTCTCGAACGGCCTTGGAGTTGGCAATCCACATCTGATCGTAGGAATCCCCCTTGCGATGACGGAAGCCGTAGAGCCCGAGCTTCCCGGAGTCCTTGCCGGTCGTCATGACCATCCAGGCCGGAATCGTGATCGGCGGATCAGAGCTCTTCAGAAGGCCGTGCAGCCCTTTCTCCATGAGTCCCTTCAGGACGGGAAGCTCCTCTCTGCGGTCAAAGACGATCTGGGGTGTCGCGCAATCCAATCCGACGATGAGGACTTTGGTCTTGCTCATGTCAACCTCTCACTCGTTGAACGGTTGTTTGAACTGCATGATGATTCTGGCCACTTCGGGCCTGATGAGTTCGGCCGGCGGAATAATGCCCTGGATCAAGAGGTCGCGGATCTTGGTTCCACTAAACTGGATGTGATCGGAAAGAGGGTGGGGGCAGGTCTTCTCATTGACAACCGAATTGCATTTCTTGCAGAAGGAGAAAGCGCGGAAGAAGAGGGGAACAATCCCCAGGTCGGGGAACTCGTCGAAGATTTCCTGGGCGGCATAAGGATGATAAAACGTGCCCACGCCCGCATGGTCACGGCCGATGATGATATGGGTGCAGCCGAAGTTTTTGCGCAGGATAGCGTGATGGATGGCTTCGCGAGGGCCGGCATAACGCATCTCCATCTGGAGAATGGCCATGACCGCCCTCTCTTTAAGATAGTAGTTGCGGATAAGCTCCTCGTAAGAAGCCAGGATGACCTCATCTTTGAAGTCGCCTTTTTTTTTCTTGCCGATGACCGGATTGACGAAAATGCCGTCTGTGAAGGTCAGGGCCGTCTTCTGGACGTATTCGTGGCCGATGTGGGGCGTATTCCGGGTTTGGAAGGCGACCACGGTCTTCCAGCCCTTTTCCTTAAAAAGGATCCGGGTCTCCCGGGGGGAAAGCTTCCAGCGGTCGAACGGCGTCGGGGCCAGCTCGATGAGGTCGATGGTCCCCGCCAGGAGCACGTCCTTCATGCCCATGACCTTGGCCACGCCCGGATGGGCCCGGTCAGTCGTCCCGAAGACCTTTTGGGCGAACTCGGCCTTGTCGTAACCGTACTTTTCCTCAAGGTTGAGGATGGCGACCGGCCGGTCTTCCTCACTGACCAGGAGGACCTCGCTTCCCGGCTTGAGGCCCTCCGCCGTGGCCTTGTCGACGTCCAGGACAATGGGGACCGTCCAGGGCAGGTCATCGGCCAGACGCATTTGGTTGAGGACGTTCCGGAAGTCCTTCTCGCCCAAGAAACCTTCCAGGGGCGAGTAGACGCCCGTGGCGATGTTCTCAACATCGGAAACGGACTCCGAATCGAGCTTCAGCCGGGGAAGCCTCTTGGCCCTTTCCAGGGCCTTATCCTTCTTCGCTCCCTTGAGCACCCTCTCTACGAGCTTACCGCCGTGGGGCTGGATCATATGATTCCTCCTCTGGGGTCCTGAAAGATGAGAATCGAAACGCCGGAAGGGAACGGTCAGTCGATGTAGCCCAGGGCTTTCAGCCGTTCTTTGACCTTTTCCTCGTCTTCCTTGCTGAAGACCTCTTTGGCCTCTTGCTCTTTGGAGAGGCTTTCCCTGACGACCTTGACGATGTAGGCCGAGACGGAGCCGATCTCCGTTCCCTTTATCGCCTCCTCGATCTTCTTGTAGAGGGACGTGGGGATGGAGACGGTTGTAAATTCTTTATCCATCTTTTTCTCCTTGATCCGTTCGTTTTCTCTGTTCTTAAAATCGCCCCCTCAGGGAGGCAGGACGCGCATTCCGGCCCAAAAAATAAAGCTATTTATACACCAGAAAGAGCAATTTTTCAAGTCACTTCTCCTGCCCTTCTCCTTGACAAGCGAGGCGTATTAGTGTTTATAATCCTCTAGTTATGTCTGAAGAGTTCCCCTAACCCGGGCCCGCCTGATATGGAAAAAATCGCCCACCCCTGTATACGAAAGACCTCCTTTTTCGGCGTCCTGGACAAGAACCTGAAGAGGCTTGAAGGACGGCTGGGGATAAGCCTGGCCATCCGCGGCGACCAGCTCCTTATGGACGGTAATCCTAAAAAAGTCGAATTCGCCCGTTATTACTTCGACAAGATCCAGGAATTGGACGACCGGGGCTATGATCTGAAGGAAGAGGACTTCCACATCGCCCTGGACCTCCTCGAGGAAGGCTCGACACGTTCCAAACAGGCCCTCGAGGAGTATGCCCCCTCCGCACCCCTCAACCTCTCTAGGAAGTCGGTCCACCCCAAAAGCCTTAACCAACAGGAATACATCCAGGCCATCAAGACCTATGATCTGGTCTTCGGTATCGGGCCGGCCGGGACCGGGAAGACCTACCTGGCCATGGCGATGGCCCTCTCATTCCTCCAGAATAAGCTCGTCGAGCGCATCATCCTGACCCGCCCCGCCGTCGAGGCCGGAGAAAAGCTCGGCTTTCTCCCCGGGGATATCGCCCAAAAGGTCAACCCCTACCTCAGACCACTCTACGACGCTCTCTTCGATCTTTCCCAGTTCGAGCAGGCCAACCGTCTGATGGAAAAGGGCATTATTGAAATCGCCCCCCTAGCCTTCATGCGGGGCCGGACGCTCAACAGTGCCTTCATCATCCTGGACGAAGCCCAGAACACGACCCGAGAACAGATGAAGATGATCCTTACCCGGCAGGGATTCGATTCCCGGCTGGTCGTGACCGCCGACATCACCCAGATCGACCTTCCGGACCCCAAGCGGTCCGGGGTCCTTCACGCCATCAAGATCCTGTCGTCCCTGAAGGAAATCGCCTTCATCCATTTCAGCGAAAGGGACGTCGTCCGCCATCCCCTCGTCCAAAAGATCATCAAGGCCTACGAAAAGGCCGAGGCCCGGCGCTAAATGACAGATACGGACTTTATTTCATTCAGGAAGATCAAACTCTTCAAGGGTTCCGAGATCCATCCTCGTAAACCTTATCCCCCTGCCCCGCCGAAGGAGGAGGGCCCCTCGGGCCGGAG
The DNA here is from genome assembly GCA_964544265.1 of uncultured Eubacteriales bacterium. Classification (GTDB taxonomy): domain Bacteria; phylum Acidobacteriota; class Aminicenantia; order Aminicenantales; family Saccharicenantaceae; genus JALHVH01. The sequence goes on along the minus strand of CAZJBD010000072.1, from coordinate 5,738 downwards.
GGGTTTCATCCGGAACCCCTTCATCATCCTCGCCTTCTTCGTCACCGTTCTGTCCCTGATCATCTCCTACCTGCCTTCCAGGAGCCTTTCGGTTCCCAAGGTCGGGGAAATCGCCGAAGCCGATATCATCGCGCCCTCAGACCTGACCATCGAAGACCAGGAGACGACGGCCAAGAGGCGGATCGCGATTGAGGGGACCATCCTTCCCGTATACCGCTTCAACGCGGGCTCTTTCACGGAAACCGAAGGTCGGATCCATGAGTTCTTCAACCTCGGGCGGGATTGGCTGAAAACGCTCTCCAGCACCCAGAAGGCCGAGGATTTACAAAGAACGGTCCTGGATAAAATGGGGATCGAAATCGATCTCCCTGCTCTTGCCGCCCTCATCAAGGCGAAATTCCCCGTCGAACTCGAGAGCGGCTTGGTCAGCATCATCGGCAAGATCTCCGCTCAAGGCATCATCCTCTCCAAAAACCTTTTCATTCAGGGCGAGTTGGAGAGGGGCTTTACCCTGACAAGGACGGACGGAGGCGAGAGGGCGGCCCGTACTAATGATGTCCTGGACATCAAAGAGGCCAAGGAGCGGTTCGCCGCCGAGGTCAATGGCCTGGAGATCAGCGCGAGGTCCAAGATGCTGCTCGCCAGTCTCTCCAACCTCTTCCTCTCCGCCAACATCGCCTACGACAAAACCGAAACCGACGCCCGCAAGGAGCGGGCCCGGATGAGCGTCGAAACCGTTTTTTATACGATCAAGAAGGGCAAGGTCATCGTCCGCAAGGGAGACGAGGTCACGGCGGAGTCCATCAAGCAGGTCTACCTCATCAACATCCAGCTTAAACAGAGGCCGAGCTGGTTCACGAATTTTGCCGGGACGTTCCTCCTCTTCACGATCCTCTTCATCACCCTTTGGTACTACCTGAAATCCATCCTGAGTTCGGAATACGCGCTCAAAAAGTTCGTCATGATGGGCGCTACACTCGTCCTCAGCCTCGTCGCCTACCGGCTGTCCCTCTTCCTGGCTGGCGGCTTTAGCGCTCACGCCGAAATTCGTTATTTCGCCGTCGGCGAAACCTACCAGTTCGCCTTCCCTTTCCAGGTCGGAGTCCTCCTTTTCGCTTTCCTGACCTCCGACCATCTGGCCCTCATCTACGCCATCCTGAACAGCCTGATGGCCGGCTACGTCCTGGGGCCGAACTACTACCCTCTGATCTTCAGCCT
>CAZJBD010000072.1:0-4510 GCA_964544265.1 uncultured Eubacteriales bacterium | reverse complement strand
GCGCGCGCCGGGCGGATTCGAGCTATCGCTGAACAAGCTCCAGATCGTGCAATTGGCGCAGGACTATCCCATCACGCCCAAGGAGCACGGCATCGACTTTTTGATGGATCGCCGCCATCTATGGCGTCAAGGTCTACCAGAGGCAGCGGAGGACGTCCACGCTTCGAGCCGGGATGTTTTTCGTAGCCCCGATCAATGTCATCGTCATCATTACCATCCACCTAATCAAGGAGAAGCTCGGAGGACTTGGGCAGCTATCGGTCGAGGTTCTCATGGGCCTTCTCGGGGGGGTCCTCAGCGCAGCCCTGGCTTTCATTATCCTCCCCATTTTCGAAACCGTCTTCAGCTTCGTCACCTCGACCAAACTCCTGGAGCTATCGAACTCCGACCTTCCGATCTTCCGGCAGATGGCCATCGAAGCCCCTGGTTCCTACCACCACTCGCTCATCGTGGCCACGCTGGCGGAGAAGGCGGCCGAGGAGATCAAAGCCGACGCCATGCTGGTCAAAGCCGGCGCCCTTTATCATGACGTCGGCAAAATCAAGATGCCCGAATATTTCATCGAGAACAGGACCGGCAACTTTGACCTCCACAAGGACCTCACGCCTTCCCTCAGCACGCTGGTCATCACCAACCACGTCAAGGAGGGGCTGGAGACGGCCAGAAAGCTCAAGCTCCCCGCACCGCTGCGGGACATCATTGAACAACACCACGGGAATTCCCTGGTCCGTTATTTTTATCAGAAGGCCAAGGAGAAGTGCGACCCCGAAATGACCAAGATCGGCGAGGAAGAATATCGTTACCCCCACCCGCGGCCCAGGAGCAGGGAGGCGGGATTGGTCATGCTGGCCGACTCGGTCGAGGCAGCTTCGCGAAGCCTCAAGTCCCCCGCCAAGGACAGCTTGAAAAGACTCATCACGGAAATCTTCAACAGCTACCTTCAGGACGGCCAGCTCGACGACTGCGATTTTTCCCTGCGGGACCTGCGTTCGGCGGCCTCCTCTTTCTTCTCCATCCTTTACGCCATCTATCATCCCCGGGTGGAATACCCCGGATTTGATTTCGACATGAAACGGGAAAAAAAGGCGGCCAACGCCAGGAAAAACGATGATCGAAATCATCAACAAGCAGCGCAAGCACCCGCTCAACCGGAAAAGGATCAGAAGGCTGATTGAGCGGCTGTCAGCACGCTACCGCCTCGGCAATCCCGAGGTCGTTCTGATGTTCGTCGGGATGAAAACCATCCAGACCCTGAACGGGAAGTATCGAAGGAAAAACCAGCCGACGGACGTTCTGAGCTTCAGAATCGGAAAGAAAGGCGCCGACGGCAAGTTCTACCTCGGCGACATCGTCATTTCTGTCCCGGTCGCGGCAAAGCAGGCCCGGGCGCGCGGTTACAGCCTGGAGCGCGAACTCGAGGTCCTGACCCTCCACGGCTTCCTTCACCTGGCCGGGTATGCCCACGGGGCCGGCCTCGGCCCGGAAGAAAAGGCCGCCCGGAAGCTCTTCTTCGGGGACGTCGCATGAGCGCCGGTTTCGCGATCTGGCTTGGGCTTTTCCTGAGCTTTCTGGCCGCTTTCATGCTCTCCATCATCCACGTCACTCTGGATTCTTTCTCCAAGATCCAGGTCAGTCGGTTCCTTGAGGACCGGGAAAAGGCCGACCGGCACAGAATCCTCAGAGATTTCGATGACTCCCGGACCGCAGCAGCTTATCTGAGAATCGTTGTCCTGATTGCCTTCATGATCTATCTCATCACAGCCTTCCCCCGGCTCAGATTCTGGCCCCTCTGGCTTTTCCTTATCGCTGCAGGAATCCACACCCTCTTCTTCGAAGCCCTACCCAGGCTCATCAACTTCCGGGGCAAGAACGCCGTGCTCAAGTCCTTCCTCCCTGCAGCCAGGCTCTTCCGGGCTCTCGGCTCCCCCATCCTCCTCCTCACCCGGAACCTCGTTGAGCGCGAGGGCCGGGAAGAAAAGGAGGAGGAGCATGAAGCGACGGAAGAGGAGATCGAGACGTTTCTCGATGAGGCGCGCGAGGAGGGGATCATCGAGAAGGGAGAGGACGAGCTTCTGCGAAGTGTCGTCGAGTTCGGGGACACCGTCGTCCGGGAAATCATGACCCCGCGCGTTGCGATGGTCTGCATCCGGAAGGACTCGACGATCGACAATCTCAAGGACCTCATCATCCGGGAAAAATATTCGCGGATCCCCGTCTATAAGGATCGGCTTGACAACATCGACGGTGTCGTCATGGCTAAAGACATCATCGAATTTGCCGATGAGAAGCATAAGGGCCTGCCTATCGAAGCCCTCATTCGGCCTGTCGTCTTTGTCCCCGAGTCCATGGATGTGGCCGACCTACTCAAGGAGTTCCAGAAAACCAAGCAGAAGATGGCCGTCGTCGTCGACGAGCACGGCGGCGTCTCAGGGCTGGTGACCATGGAGGATGTCGTCGAGGAGATCGTGGGCGAGATTCAGGACGAATACGATACCGAGGAGGCCCAGATCGTCGAGAACGCGCCCGGCGACTACACGGTTTCCGGCCGTGTCGAGGTAGAGGAAATGGAGGAGCTCTTAGACTCTGAGCTCGCCGAGGACGATTTCATCACGGTCGGCGGGCTCGTCACCCACAATCTTGGCCGGCTGCCGGCCAAAGGGGAGACGTTCGACATCAAGGGATTGTCCTTCGAGATCCTGGACGTCGAGCAGAAGCGCGTCAAGAAGGTCCGGATAAAAAGGAAATCCCCGGATGGACATAAAGGATAAAAAAAAGGCGGCGAAAAAGGCCCCGGCTGCAAAGCCTGCTGCCAGGAAGCCTAGGGCGCCGAAAGAAGAAAAGAAGCCTGCGGTCAAGGTCGGATACGTGGCCCTGCTCGGCCGGCCCAATGTCGGAAAATCCACCCTGCTCAACACACTCCTCGGCCAGAAAGTCGCCATCGTCTCGGACAAGCCGCAGACGACGCGCATCAGCATCCTGGGCATCAAGACAACGGAAAAAGGCCAGATCATTTTCATCGACAATCCCGGCATCCACAAGCCGCTCCACGCCCTGAACCGCCGGATGATGAACTTCGTCTATTCGTCGCTCGAGACCTCGGACCTGCTGCTCCTCCTCATTGACGCGACCCAGCCCTTCGGGCACGGGGACGAGTTCGTCATCGAGACGCTCCGGAAGATTAAAACCCCCCTCTTCCTGCTCATCAACAAGGTGGACGCCGTCCGCAAGGACACAGTCCTCCCCATTATCGATAAATACAAGGACCTCCTGCCTTTCAAGGAGATTATCCCCATTTCCGCCCTCACGGGAATCAACCTGGACGTTCTCGAGAACCTGGTTTATCAATCCCTGCCTGAGGCCGAAAAGATCTATTCTGACGACGAGATCTCGGACCAGTCCGAACGCTTCTTGCTGGCCGAGATCGTCCGGGAAAAGCTGCTCAAACACGTCAAAGAAGAGCTGCCGTTCTCCACGGCCGTCTATATCGACGGCATTGAAAAGAAAGTCCTCAAGGGCAAAGACGGGAATCCGCGGCCCATGACGTTCATCAGAGCGTCCATCTTTGTCGAGCGGGACAACCACCGCGTGATCGTCATCGGCCGCCGCGGAAGCCTCGTCAAGCAGATCGGCATCGAGGCCCGCAAGGAGATCGAGGAGATCCTCGAAACGGACGTCTACCTCGGCCTGCAGGTCCGGGTCCGGCCGCAGTGGCGCGACTCCGAGGACGTCCTGGACCTTATCGAAGGGCAGAAGGGCTGAAAATCGCAAAGCCGTTTTCTCTTGATAGGTGACTATGCCCCCCGTGGATCTGCACGATCGGGCACGGGAATGATCAGACGGGGCGATTATTGACTCATCTCTCCCTCCATGCGATAATAAATCGCCAATTGGACGGTGAGTGTAGCTCAACCTGGTTAGAGCATCGGACTGTGGATCCGATGGTTGGGGGTTCAAATCCCCTCACTCACCCCATCTTGTTTCCCAAGAAATTCAATCATTTACCCGGTTTTTTCCTTTATGCTCCAATAAGCTAATTTATCTGCTTTTCAACCGAATCTGTGACATATTTGTGACATGAAGAACTTTGTCCTTTTCCAGGGCTCATGACTCTGGATTGTGCAATCAATGTTCGAATCCTTGCTTCCCAGTTCCCCTATTTCCCTTGTTTTGCTTGTAAAACCCTTTTTTGTCTTTCAGTCTTGATTCCATAGTTTCAGCGCATTTCAGTCGATTTTGTAACCCGTTGGCACACGGGAATAACCTTGTTATTACAGGTTTCAGCCTAACTTAGCCATTTTTAGCGATTTTGTCCACGCCGTGTCCACACGGCGGTTTCTCGAGGTTAGTCTGTTTTTCTTTTCTTGTCCTCTTTGTTGTTATGTTCAAGTTATTAGTAAGTTCATAACTTATGAACACCATAATTAATTGAACAAGCTTTTATAATAAATTGTATTTAAATAAATTATAATAATTTCTCTTGACAAATGTTCGTTTTTGTCCTATGTTCAAT
>CAZJBD010000071.1:9353-12326 GCA_964544265.1 uncultured Eubacteriales bacterium | reverse complement strand
GATAACATCTTCCCCCACCACGAGAACGAGATCGCCCAATCCGAGGCGTTCACCGGCAAGCTTTTTGTCAGGACATGGATACACTGCCACCATCTCGTCATCGATGGCGAGAAGATGTCTAAATCAAAGGGAAACCAGCTAACCCCGAGGGACCTTGTGAATAAAGGCGTCGATCCCATGGATCTGAGGTTTCTCCTCCTCTCGGCTCATTACCGAAAGATGATCAACTTCACCTCTGAAGCCCTGGCCCAGGCCAAGGCTTCCCGCCGGCGTCTGCTGGACTTCCTCTTCAAGTTGGAGCACCAGGGCTTCGCTCCGAAAGGAACGGACCCGGCGGTCTCTGACCTCATCGGGAAGGCTGGGCAGGGATTCGTCGAGGGCCTCAGTGACGACTTGAATATTTCGAACTCCCTCTCCGCTCTGTTCGAGTTCGTAAGGGACGCTAATACCCTCATCGCCTCGGAAAAGCTTGCTGCCGGGGACGCGGTTGCCTGCGGGGCATTTCTCCGCAAGGTGGACTCCGTCCTGGCCGTCCTCCCCCCGAAAGAATTTCAGGAGGAAACTCTTCCCCCGGAAATCGCATCGAAGATCGAGGCCCGCCAGAAGGCCCGTCAAGAAAAAGATTTCAAGCTGGCCGACCAGATCAGGCAAGAGCTCTTTGAAAAAGGCATCATCCTGGAGGATACAAAAGACGGCCTCCGGTGGAAAAGGAAGAAATAATCCGGCCAGACGAACGGATGACGGAAGACAGATATTCGGGCCACGTTCTGGGCAAGCTGGGCGAGGAGATCGCCGCCGATTATTTGCAAAAAAAGGGATACAGGATTATCGAGCGGGGCTTCAGGCTCTTCCGCGGCGAGCTTGACATCATCGCCTATGACGGAAATACACTTGTGTTCGTCGAGGTCAAAACGCGGGCCGGGACGGAGTTCGGACTCCCCGAAGAGGCCGTGACCCCCGCCAAGCAGAAGCAAATCAAGAGGATCGCCCAGGGGTACCTCATGGAGCGTGGGCTTGGTGACCCGGACTGCCGGTTCGACGTCCTTTCTATCCTAATCAAAGGCGATGAAGGACGGACCATCACCCATTTTGAGGACGCCTTTTAGGAACCCGGCCAATTTGGAGGGGTCTATTCCCACTCATCAGAAAGAGAAGGCAATCCCAAGGCTGAGGCTCCGGCCCGGCTCGGGCATGGCCTCGGAATCGGGCCTGGCGAGATAGTCGTTATCCAGCAGGTTGGAGACAAGGACATAAAAATTCAAGGAAGGATTCAGCATGCAGTTGGCTTTGACGTTAACGAGCTCCGAGCCGGGAATCGCGATCTCGGCCGGGCCCGGGTTGTCCTTCTTGAGCTGAAAGGTGCCGTTGATCTCGGCCGAGAAGCGTCCCAGCCAGACCCTTGTCCCGGCGTAGACGTGGAACGGAGGGACATCATTTAACGGCACTTTGGTTTTAACGCTCCTGCCCCTAATGGAAAAGAGATTGCCAAAGACCTTCCATCCCGTTATCGGGAAGTATTCAACTTCGAACTCCAGGCCCCGGATCCTGCCCCTGTCTATGTTCCCGTAGGTATAGATGCCAGGGGACTTTGTATAGCGTTCGATCATGTCGTTGATCTGGTAGGAAAAGGCGTAAAAACCGGCAAAGAGCCTTCGGCCGGTATATCGCACTCCCCCGTCCAGGTTCAGAGCCGTCTCGGGCCTTAAATCCGGTTGAGCGATGATGAACCCGCGGCCGCTGATCCCGGTGTAGAAACGCTCGTTCAAGCTAGGCACTCGGTACGACCGGGAGAGGTTCGTAAAGGCGACAAAGTGTTCCGCCAGCTTGTAAGAAGCGGCCAAAAATCCGGTCAGCCTGTCATGATTTGTCTTGACGACTTCCCCGTCCCCGGGCGCCGCCTGCATGATAAGATGGTCCCAGCGGAGGCCGCCGAGAAGATCGAGTTTTGGAATCCCCGAATAATCGCCGGAAACGAATATCCCCATATCCATCCTCTTCCCCCTGGCATAGGGGACTTCTCCGCTAACCTTGCGGATGGTCCCATCCGGAGTATAGGCCGTATCCACGTTCCGCGCCCCGGCCCCCGCCTGCCCAAAAAGGTCGGCGCCCCCCTCCAGCCGGAAAGAACCACCCATTTTCTTCCCAAAGGAGAGCTGAAATCCATATTCCGTGCTCCGGGTCTTGCTGGTGGAACTTTTTGTCTTATAGCCATCAATCGTGTCCGTGCGTGTTTCCAGGGAATTCGGATCGGCGTACACTTGGAACGACAACTCGCCGCCCATAACCTCTTTTTCGACCCAACGCAGCTGAAAAAGGTTCTGGTTTTCCTTTGGGTACCAGGTTGGCTTCGTCTGGCTGTTCCGGTTGGGTTTTCCAATGTCCTTTCCGCGCGATCCAAGGAAAGCCGCGGTAACCTCTCTTTTATCCGTGCGGTGGACGATCTTGCCGAGCAGGCTGCCTTGGGTGTATTGGGATTGCAGGACTTTTCCCGAAGGTGAGGAGTAGTTTCCGGCGTCCAGCCCTTGGAAGGACAGGTAGAATCCTGTGGACCCATTAAATCCGCACAAAGAGAGGCCTACATCCTTCTCATTGTTGACAGTTCCGTACCGACTCAAGAGCCGGCCTTTGAAGCCTTCTTCGGAATCAGGTCCTTTGGTTAGGATATGAATGACCCCTCCGATCGCGTCCGAACCGTAGAGGACGGAGGCGGGACTCCTGAGGACTTCGATCCGGTCGATGTCTTCAGGGTTGATGAACGAAGCGTTTGGCCCCGTCCGGCGCTCGCTCGAAAGTCGGGCGTTGTCAACGAGATAAAGGACCCGGCGCCTGGCCAGTCCGCGAAGTGATGGAACGAGTGAAAAGCCTCCCGAGCCGAGGGCTGAGACTCCGGGTGTCGAGGCCAACCCTTCCGTTACATTCGGCGCCATCTCCTCCGTTAGCGATTCGTTCTCGATCACTGTCCCAGCCGCAGGC
>CAZJBD010000071.1:0-9343 GCA_964544265.1 uncultured Eubacteriales bacterium | reverse complement strand
CACGCGCCCAAAGAGCTCGACCTCGCACTGACAGGCCTCCGGATAGCGCAAGGCCGTGACAACGATCTCTTCATTTTGGCGGATCAGAGGCATCAGGGTGAGAGTCACGCCGCGGGCGGCCGCATTCTTCGGCAAGACGAAAATCTGTTCGTAATAATCGGGATGGATGACTTCAAGCCGGACGCGGCCCTGATCGGGGACATCCAGGGTGAACGCTCCTCCATCATCCGAGAGAGCCTGGGTCCCGCTCGCTCTGTGGAGGATGACGGCGGCCCCTATGGGCTTCCCTCCTGGCGTAACCAGCAGCCCCCGAATTTCGAAAGCCCGCGCTGCGACCGAAAGAAAAAATATAAGGGCCAGGATGGAGACGGCTTTTTTCACGGAGGAGATTCTAATTTACGAACATATGCCTGTCAACCTGTCCGAAGCCTAGAATTTAGGGATTTCTTATGGGCCTGTCCGTGGCCTTTTTCCCTGGCCCCGCTTGGCCCGAGCTTCCTTACGACGGCCGGGTCCGCGCACACCCGGGCCAGGTCGATGATCTTCTTGTGAAGGAGGGGGTGAACGGCCTGGGGCGCGATCTCCCGAAGCGGGACGAGGACGAAGTTTCGCTGGGTCATCCGGGGATGGGGGATGACCAGCCGGCGGGTCCGGACGACCCTATCGCCCGCTAGCAGGATGTCGATGTCGATCGTCCGGGGCCCCTTATCAAAGGCCGGAACGCGCTTGAGTTTCCTCTCGATGGCCTTGACCAGGTTCAGAAGGGCCAACGGATCAACCTCTGCGTCAACCTCAACGACCTGATTGTCAAACCAAGGCTGGTCCGAAACGTCGACAGGCTCGGTCCGGTAGACCGAAGAGGCCCGGATAATCTTGACCCCCTTTTCTTCGAGCAGGGAGCGGACTAAGGCCAAATTCCTTTTTCGATTCCCCAGGTTGGTGCCGAGAGAAAGGAAGTATCTCATCTTTTCCCACGATCAGAGGGTATCTATATTAACATCATTTTCCCGGCATTCAAGAACGTCCTTAATCGCCGAACTTCGGTTTGATTTTCCGGGATGGTTTCATTAGTATTAGAACTTCTCGGACGGAGGTTCCCATGAACAAGCTCATCTACCTGGACAACGGCGCGACGTCCTTTCCCAAGCCCCCTGAAGTCTATGAATTCATGGACCAATTTTATAGGAATTTCGGGGTCAATCCCGGCCGTTCCGGCTACGATCTCTGTATCGAGACGGGCGAACTCGTCGAAGACACCCGGAAAATGCTGACCCGCTTCTTCAACGGCGCCGATTGGAACCGCCTGTGCTTCAGCTACAATTCCACAGATGCTCTGAACCTGATTATCTTCGGGATGCTCAAGCCTGGCGACCACGCCGTGACCACGACTCTCGAACACAACTCCGTTCTCCGGCCCCTCTATCACCTCTCCAAGGCCGGCGCCGAGATCGATTATATTCCGTTCGATAAGGATGGCTTCGTCGACCCCGACGATTTTCCCAGAAGGTTCAAGAAGAACACGAAGCTGGTGATCATCAATCACGCCTCCAACGTCATCGGCACGGTCCAGCCCATCAGAGAAATCGGAAGGCGCTGCCGGGAGCACGGCATCCCGTTCGCGATCGACGCCTCGCAAACCGCCGGAAAGGTCCCGATCGACATTGAAGAGGCCTTCGTTGACGTCGTCGCCTTCACGGGCCATAAATCACTTCTCGGACCGACCGGCATCGGAGGGCTATACGTCAGGGAAGGGGTTGATATCCGCCTCACAAGGGCGGGGGGAACCGGGGTTCGTTCCGCCGTGCGGACACACCTCGAGGAGTATCCCTACCGGCTCGAATACGGAACGCTGAACGTCCTTGGAGTCGCCGGTCTCAACGCCGGTCTCAAATGGATCTTGGGCAAGGGCCTAGGATCCGTCCACCAACATGAGATGAAGCTTGCGACGAGACTCAGGGATGGACTGAAGAGGGTTGACGGCGTCACGATGTATTGCCAGGACAATCTTGCCGATCACATCAGCGTTCTTCCTTTCAACGTAACGAGCATGGAAGCGATGAACGTCGGAACCATCCTGGATGTGGACCACAACATCGCTTGCCGGACCGGGCTCCATTGCGCGCCCCTTGTCCACGAAGGGCTCGGGACGGATAAGGTCCACGGATCAGTCAGGTTCGGGATTGGGCCTTTCAATACCGAAGAGCACATCGAAACGGCCATCAGCGCGGTCAGAGAGATCGCTAAAACGGCGAAAAAATAGGATGGCGATCCTTTCGTCCTAGACGCAACCGTCCGGTTTTGGCAAACCTGCGACCTTGCAGGCGCCCTTGGCCGGGCCAGAAGGGAAAAGCTCAAAAATCCTTTTGAGCGGAAAACCGGTCGCTTGGCACATCTTGCGGACCATGGGGCCATTCCCTTGTCGAGATAGTGACTCCGGATGAAATCTACGACGGCCCAATGATCCGGGGTCAGTTCCTCTATCCCTTCTTCAACCCTGGCCAGAACCTCCGCCACATCCTTCGACCATTCTTCAGGCCGGGCCATGAACCCTTCCTCGTTGACCTCGACCCGTCTATCCTTGCTCTCGATCGTCGGCATGAAAGTCTCCTTTGCCAGATAGAAAAAATCATTATATCCGTAAGGGCCTGCTCATGCTAGGGCTCTGTGGCGAGCGGGACCTCGGCGATTATGGAACGACGCGCGGGCGATAAAGATATGCTATGATGCGAAGGGAGGTTTCGATCGCCGATGAAACAAAAAACCAGCTGGCTCTTTCCGATATCCCTTTTGCTCGTCGCCTCTTCGGCCCTCATTTACGGCCTCCACTATCTGATCTTCCGAGACGCTTACCATATCTTTTTTTATATGCTTCTGGATATTTCGTTTATCTTCTTGAACGTCCTCGTCGTTATCATCTTCATCGAACGTCTGCTGGCTCAAAGGGAGCGGGGGACGGTGTTCAAAAAGCTCAACATGGTCATCGGCGCCTTTTTCAGCGAGGTTGGATTGGAGATGCTCAAACGGTTCTCCTCCCATGTCGCGAATGCCAAGGCGCTCAAGGAACGCCTGGATGTCCGCCCGAACTGGACGCGGAAGGACTTCCAGAGGGCGACCGCCGCTGCCAAGGAATTTCCTTATGATCTCGACATCGATCCACCCTCTCTTTTGGAGATTAAAACGTTCCTCGCCTTAAAAAGGAACTTCCTGGTCAGGCTCCTGGAAAATCCCAGCCTCCTCGAGCACGACCGTTTTACGGACCTCCTCTGGGCTGTATTCCATCTGGCCGAAGAGCTTTCCTTCCGAGAAGGAACGCTCGAAGGACTCCCAGCGGCCGATTATCATCATTTGATGGCTGACTCTAAAAGGGCTTACGCACACATCACGATGGAATGGCTGGCCTACCTGGAACACCTCCAGGGGAGTTATCCCTTTTTGTATTCGCTGGCGGTTCGAATCAACCCCCTCGGCACAAACCCGTCCGTTTATATCAGCGGTTAACAGCTTATGTCTGCGTGAGGCTATGGAGCATGACGACCAGCCGTTCCTCCAAGGGAAGGAAAACGGCGTGACATAGGAATCGGCCGTCATTTATCCGGATTTCTCTTGTTATTTTTGCTTTGGAATTTCTCGCTTCCTTGACCAGTTCAACGAACGAGGAACTTCTACATACCTCCCAAAAAAAGCGCCGTTCCGGCGGGAGGTCCTGAACGATCCGCCGGAAGGCCTCGTTGCTTAGGACAATCTCATCATTCGCGTTGATAACGAGGAGGCCATCCTGGATCGCTGAGAGGATGCTGTCGAGCTCCTCTGCCCGGCGTCTGGTTTCCAAGAACATCGTTTTCAGATCGCCGGTCATGGCGTTAAGGCTTCGGGCGAAATCCCCCATCTCCCCCCGGCGACGGAGGGAGACCTTGGCCTCGAAGTCTCCGCCGGCCACTCTTCGGGAGGCCGTGATAAGCTCCCGGATCGGCCGGGAGATGGACCTGGAAAAAGCGATCATGGCCAGAAGAACCAGGGCCAGGATTGCGCTGGCCGTCAGGAAAATTTTCATCCGAAGGCTGGAAAGGAGCGCGTCAATATCCCTCATAAACATGCTCAGCCGGAGGACGCCAAGGACTCTCCCTTCCTCGAGCATCGGAAATCCCATATAGAGCATATCTGCCCGAACGGTCGAGCTTCGCCGCACCGACCTGCCCGTCTCCCCCTTGAGGGCCTGGAAAACTTCAGGTCGGTACTGGTGGCTATCCATACGTTCGGAGGCCTCTTCGGAATCCGCTAAGACGGTTCCGTCGGGCCGGATGATTGTGATCCTGACCTTCGTTTGTCTTTCAATATCCCTGATAAGGGGTTCGAGGTTGCCAGGGCCCTCGTTTTTGATAAGGGTTATAAGGCGAGGCATAAGGACTCCGTTCAAACTTTTTAGATGAAGGACCTGATCCTCGACGTAGGCCGTCCGAATGGCCTTGAAGGAAAGCCCGAGCAGGATCGCACCGAACAGAGCGATGATGATCAGATATCCCCCGAAGATCTTCCAGAAGAGAGACTTTCTCATGTTTCGATCCTATGCCCCGCTCCCCTGACGTTCTTGGTCGCGCCTCCTGCGGACCTCGTCTTCCCTATTTAGGACGTCATTCACGGCGGTCATTTTCGGGACCTCCGAACGTTCATCTTTTATCGATATTATATAATTTATTTAAGGGAAATAGCCAAGCTTAAATCCTTGTAACTCGAGCCGGAATTGGAGAATACGTTATAGGTCTCGGAATAAGTTCGAAAATTGCCAACCGTTCGGCCCTGGATTATAATAATTTCTGTCATCAAAGAGGAGGAAACACATGATGAAATTCTCGATGATGTTATTCATTTTAACCATGGGTTTCGCCATGGCGGGCGTCGTCCTTCAAAAGCTCGAAGAGGATTCCATCCCGACGTCCAAAGGAGACCTGAAGATCTCCTTCGTGGGCCACGCCTCCCTGTTTTTTATGATCGAGGGCAAGATCATCCATGTCGACCCGGTGAGCGGGGAAGGCGATTACCGAAGCTTTCCCAAGGCTGATCTCATCCTCATCACCCATGAGCATTACGACCATCTGGACGCCGAAGCCCTGCGGTTCATTCGCAAGGCCGGAACCCAGGTCGTCGTCTCCCAAGCATGCGGCGGCAAGGTCAAGGATGCCATTGTCATGAAGAACGGGGATCGGCGGACCTTCCAAGGCTTCGATATCGAAGCCGTTCCGGCCTACAATGTCCTCCACAAAAGGCCCGACGGGTCCCCCTTCCACCCCAAGGGGCTCGGCAATGGATACATCATCACCTTCGGCGATAAACGCGTCTACGTTGCGGGAGATACTGAGCCCATCCCGGAGATGAAGTCCCTGGGGGCCATCGACATCGCCTTTCTGCCCATGAACCTTCCCTATACAATGACCCCCGAGATGACGGCGGAGGCCGCGCGGACGATCAAGCCGAAGATCCTCTACCCCTACCATTACGGAGAAACCGATACAAGCAAGCTTCCGGGATTGCTCAAATCGTCCCCGGGGATTGAGGTCCGTATCCGCCGGATGAATTGATCCGCCTTATTTTTTAGCCGGGGGGATATCGCAGGTCGGCCCGTAGGCCTCGATGTGGTGCTTAATGGACTTGCCCTTGACCATATAGATCACGTCCTCTCCGATATTCGTCGCATGGTCGGCGATTCTTTCCAGGTGACGGCCGACAAGGACGAGGTCCACGGCCCGGGTGATGGTCGTCACGTCCTGCATCATATAGGTCAAGAGTTCGCGGAAGATCTGGTCCTTGAAGTCGTCCACCTCGTCATCCCTCTCGCATACGGCGCGGGCCAGACAATCGTCCCGCTTGATGAAGGCGCTGATCGCGTCCCGAACCATGTTCTGGGCCAGGTCCGCCATGCGCGGAATGTCGATGAGCGGCTTGAGCTGGGGGACCTTGAGAAGATCGATCGTCCTCTCGATGATGTTGACGGATTGGTCGCCGATCCTCTCCAAATCGCTTGAGATCTTCAGAGCCGAGGTGATAAACCGCAGGTCCGTCGCCATCGGCTGGCGCAGGGCCAGAAGGCGCATGCAGAGCTCGTCGATCTCGATCTCCATATGATTAATCTTCTCTTCACCCCGCATCACGTCTGCGGCCAGCTCTTCGCGCCTCTCTTTTAAGCACTTGACGGCCAGCAAGATAGACTCCTCGGCCAGGGAGGCCATTTCCAAGAGTTCTTCTTTCAGGATCTTGAGTTCCTCATCGAATGGCCTTTCCATTGTCGCCTCCAAAACAGCCCTCCGGCCGGATCACCCGAGCCTGACCGCCCATGGGACCTCACGATGAGGACAGTATACAACTTTTTCAAACATCATACATCTTGACTTTCCGATTGACAGCCTTGACAACCTCCATGGCCCAGAGCGGGAATGAAGAAACCGCCAGGACAAGCGTCCAATCCAAAACGCCGAGCTGCTCAACCTTGAATATGATCCTGAGAAAGGGAACGTTGATGACGACGATTTGGAGGAATAATGATACGACTGCGGCGTAGATGAGCTTGATGTTCGTGAAAATCCCCAGTTTGAACAGGGACTTGGTCATGCTCCGGCAATTAAACGAGTGGAAAAGCTGGGCGCAGGAAAGGACGATAAACGCACCCGTCCGGGCTCGAACGACCCCTTCCTTCTCGATAAAAAGTATCGCGCAGAAAGTCAGGAGGCTGCACATCGCGATGAACGCGCCTTGGGCCAGCATGAGGAGGGCTCTCGCCCTGGTCACCACGGGTTCAGCCGGGTCGCGCGGGGGCTTCTCCATGATTCCCGGGTCCACGGGATCCATCCCCAGGGCCAAGGCCGGAAGGCCGTCCGTGACCAGGTTGACCCAGAGAATCTGGATGGGAAGAAGAGGCACGGGCAGGCCCACAAGCGAGGCCGCGAACATGGTCAGGATTTCGCCGGCGTTGCAGGACAGGAGGTAATGGACGAACTTCTTAATATTGTCGTAGATCCCCCTCCCCTCCTCGACGGCGGCGACGATGGAGGCGAAGTTGTCGTCCGTGACGACCATGTCCGAGACCTCTTTGGTTACGTCTGTTCCTGTGATCCCCATGGCGACGCCGATATCGGACTCCTTGACCGCCGGAGCGTCGTTGACGCCGTCGCCGGTCATGGCCACGACATCGCCCCGCTTGCGCCAAGCGCGGACGATTCTGAGCTTATGTTCGGGCGAGACCCGGGCGTAAACCGGGATCCGACGGATGTCCTCACGGAGCCTTTCATCCGTCCAGCTGTCCAGGTCTTCGCCGGTCAGGGCCAGGGAATCATCCTTGAGGAAACCCAACTCGCGGGCGATGGCTACGGCCGTGTTCTTGTGGTCGCCGGTGATCATGACCGTCTGAATCCCGGCCTTCTTGCATTCGGCGACAGCCGCCTTGACCTCCTCGCGCGGCGGGTCGATCATGGCCATGAGACCCAAAAAGGCCAGGTCTTTTTCCATCGAATGGGTGTCGATTTTCTCCGGCAGGTCATCCACTGAGCGCACGGCAAACGCCAGGACACGCATGGCCTGGTTGGCCAGTTCATCATTGGCCCCTAAGATCTTTGCCCGGTCTGCGTCGCTCAGGCCCCGGACTGAACCGCCCTCCTCAATCATCGAGCAGTCCTTGAGGAGGATATCCGGCGCGCCTTTGACGAAGACGCTGAAGCGGCCGGCGTCCTGGCGAATGATGGTCATCTTCTTGCGCTCGGAGTCAAAGGGAAGCTCCTCGACCGCAGGATAATCTTTCTCTTCGACGGTCTTCCAGACACCGGCCTTGGCAGCCGTCGCGAGGAGCGCGGCCTCGGTCGGATCGCCGACAATTCCGTAGGCGCCATCGTCTTTCCCGACGAGCTGAGCGCTGTTGCAGAGAACACCGCACTGGAGAGTCCGGAGCAGGCCAGGCATGGCCCGGGGATTGACAGGCCGGCCCGCCTCCAGGAACTCGCCTTTGGGCTCATAGCCTATTCCTGTAACTGTGAAGATCCGGCCATCGGCAAAAACGGCCTGAACCGTCATTTCGTTCCGAGTCAGAGTCCCGGTTTTATCCGAGCAGATGACCGTTGCGCAACCGAGCGTCTCGACAGAGGGGAGTTTCCGTATCAAGGCATGTCGCTTGACCATCCTTTGGACGCCCAGGGCCAGGGCGATGGTCACAACGGCTGGCAATCCCTCCGGGATAGCGGCGACCGCCAAGCTCACGGCTGTCAGGAAGACATCGATGACCCTGCCCCCACGCAGCCACTCCAGGAGGAAGACGAGACCGACCAGGATGAAACAGAGATAAACGATCCACTTTCCGAACTGCTCGAGCTTCTTCTGGAGCGGTGTCGTCTCGTGCCCGATCTCCTGAATCATCGCCGCGATTTTGCCCAGCTCTGTATCCATGCCTGTTCCGACAACGATACTCCGGGCCTTGCCCGAGGCAACGGAAGTCCCCATATAGAGCATATTCCCCCGGTCCGCCAGGGGAACATTGCGCTCCTCGAGGGCGGCTGCCGTCTTAAGGGCGGGCGTCGATTCTCCCGTCAGGCTAGCCTCCTGGACGCTGAAGTTCGAGGTGTGCCAAGCAACTCGGCTGTCGGCCGGGACATTGTCCCCCGCTTCGAGCTCAATGAGGTCGCCAGGGACGATCTCGTTCGAGGGGACGACCCGATAATCGCCGTCCCGAATGACTTTGGAACTCGGTGAGGACAGCTTTTTGAGCGCGGCCAGCGATTTTTCGGCCCGATACTCCTGGACGAAGCCCATGATGGAGTTGAGGATGACGATGGCGATGATGGCCAGGGCGTCGATCCATTCGCCCAGGAAGCCGGAAACGACGGCCGCACCGATGAGAACCCAGATGATGAAGTCCTTGAACTGATCGAGGAACTGTCCCAGGGGCGAGCGGCCTTTTTTTTCACGAAGCTGGTTCCGGCCGAAACGGGCCAGCCGTTCGGCCGCGTCGGTATCGCTCAGCCCATTGGACAGGCTTGTGTTCAGAAGAGATTCGATCTCCTCCAGGTCGCACTGCCAGTGACATTTTTCGGTCGCGCTGCGATCGGCCATCATTATTCTTTGTCCCTTGCGATTCCCGGGCTCCCTCGAAGCCCGGCGCCGGAGGGGGCTGGGAGATCATCCCCTTCGTCGGGTTGGGCATTATAACATCATGCGGAAAGGGAAGAAAGCGGGCATAAGTCCTTTTGTCCTTTGGCCTGCAGCGTTCTAAAATCAAGATGATGTTAAGTTGCCTGGATAACCGCTATCCGTTCCAGTTGTCAATGAACATAGGCTCCCGCCAAACGGAAGGATGGCCTCAGTACTTGAC
>CAZJBD010000070.1:0-12382 GCA_964544265.1 uncultured Eubacteriales bacterium | reverse complement strand
TCATCATCGTCCTGGCCTGTCTCCTCTCCGTCCCCTTCGTTTACGCGGCGGCCGGGGGCTTCCATCAGGCAACGCAGGTCCTGGACCCCGGCTACTTCAAGCTGGTCAATTCCACGTTCGGCGCCCATCCGACGCTCAAAGCGGGGAGCTACTTCCTTTCAACCCTGCTCCTCCTTCTGGGCGTCCAGAGCATGTACCAGAAATTCTACAGCGCCCGCACGGCCAAGGACGCCAAAAAGGCCGTGGTCTGGTGGACCCTGGGGACGATCTTCGTTGAAACGGTCGTGGTCGTCATCGCTGTCTTCGCCTACAGCAAGCTCAAGGGACAGATCGACCTGAGCATCCCCAAGGAAGGCGGCAAGGTCGTCCTCATGGCAGCGAGAAGCCTGGTGCCCGCGCCTGTCGGCGTCCTGCTTCTTAGCGCCGCCTGCGCGGTCGTCATATCAACGGGCATGAACTATTTGCTCTCCCCTTCGACCAATCTGATGCGCGACATCTACCAGCGCTTCATGAAGAAAAACGCCGACCAGAAGAGCCTGGTCGCCCTGCAAAAAATTCTGATCGTCATCATCGGACTCGTGGCGTTCTATATGGCCACCCGGTCAAAATCGGTTCTCAACAGCGCCCAGTTTGCCTACACGATCTACGGGGTGGCCGTGACGCCTGCCCTTATCGCCGCCCTGGCCTGGAAGCGGGCAACCAAAGCCGGCGGGTTGGCTTCGATCATCTCGGGAACGGTGGTCACCGTCATCCTCAAGATCGTCTCCGGCCGGATGCCGCCGGCAATTGCTCCCGACGGCGACCCCTGGGGCGTCCCGATTATCTATCCCGCGGTCATCGTCTCCATAGGCGCCCTGATCATCGTCAGCCTTCTAACAAAAAAACCCAAGCCGGAAGAGCTCGAAAAATTCTTCCCCAAAAAAGGCTAGTACTCGCCCACGATTGGCAGACTTGTCCAGGCAAGGAGGTCCTATGAAGACCGGAATCGTCAAAGACGATCGTTTCGCGAACCACGAAATGGGATCCTTCCACCCTGAGAGTCCCCGCCGGATCGAGGTCCTTAACCGGATGGTCGAGCACGAAATCCTCTTTCCCTACTTGCCGATCGAACCCAGGTCCGCAACCAAGGAAGAAGTCATCCGGATTCACTCCCCCGCCTATTTCGAATTCCTCAGGGGAACCTCTGGAAGCGCTCCTGTCGGCCTCGACCCCGACACATCGACCTCGCCCGCCACGTTCGAGACGGCCTTGCTTGCCGCCGGCGGAGGTCTCAAAGCCGTCGAGCTCATCATGGAAGGCCGCATTCGGAACGCCTTCGCCCTGGTCCGCCCGCCGGGCCACCATGCCGAGGCCGGGCAGGCGATGGGTTTCTGCTTCTTCAACAACATCGCCATCGCGGCCGAACACCTGGTTCAGAAATTCGGCTGCCGGAAGGTGCTCATCGTCGACTGGGACGTCCACCACGGAAATGGGACCCAACACGCCTTCTATGACCGTAACGACGTCCTCTATTTCTCATTCCATCAGACTCCCCTCTTCCCCGGAACGGGGAGGGCCGGCGAAACCGGCCGGGGAAAGGGTGAAGGATTCACCCTGAACTTCCCTCTTCTGCCGGGGAAAGGAGACGAGGACTTGCTCTGGATCTACCAGAATGTCCTCCTGCCCGTCGCCAATCGCTTCAAGCCGGAGTTTATCCTCGTCTCGGCCGGCTTCGACATCGCCGAAAACGATCCGCTGGGTGGGATGAGTGTCAGCCGGGAGGGATTTGGAGAACTCACGGCAGTGTTGCTGGAGGCGGCCGGGACCTCCGCCCAAAACCGGCTGGCCCTGTTTCTCGAGGGCGGATATGACCTGCCTTCGCTCAAAGAGGGGGTAAAAGAGGTCCTCCTGAGACTGGCCGGGGAGGTCCGGACGCCGGTGCCTCCGGCCTCGATCGGAGGAGCCTCCAAACGGGAACTCGAGCCCCTGGTCCAGATCGTCAGGAAGTACTGGGAATTATAGCGCCATTTTTAGGTGTCAGCCGTCCTTTATTAAGGACAGCGAATAAGCTTTTTACAGGGGCTTTCCAGGCGGAAGCCTTGGCATGAATTTTGCTGTTATCCTGGGTGGAAGGAGACCTAAGATGAAGAGGTTATTCGGAACGGTGCTGGTTCTTCTGCTGGCCTTTCCGCTTGTCGCCCAAGAAGAAACGAAATATACCAACGATTCCATAGCCCGGTTGAGCTATCTTACGGGGAACACGTTCATCCAGAGGGCTTCCGATATCGGTTTCGAAGAGTGTGTCTTGAACACGCCCATCACCGAGGGCGATCGGCTGGGGACGACGGACGGCCGGGCTGAGGTCTATTTTGGACAGGGCAACTATATTCGCCTAGACAACGAGACCAAGATCGACATGCTGAACCTGCCCAAGAAAGACGACGACAGCGTCCGTATCAGGGTCTGGGCCGGCCACGTTTATTTGGACATCGCCAACCTGATCAAGGAAAAGACGATAGAGATCCACACGGCCGATACTTCCTTTTACGTACTGGACGAAGGCCTCTACCGCGTGGACGTCAATGAGAACAAGGACACCGAGGTTCTTGTCTTTCGCGGCCTCATCGAAGCCGCCGGCGAGGAGGGTTCGGTCCTAATCAAGGCCGGTCAGCGGCTGGAAGCCGTCGAAGGCCGGTTTGATTCGCGGCCTTCCCAATTCGTGACCGCCGCCAACGATACGTTCGACCGATGGAACGATACGAGGAACACCGAAGTGTCCAAGCGCCTGCCCAAGAAATACCTGCCGACCGAGCTGGAGGATTTCGAATACGAGCTGGGCCAGTATGGCGACTGGGTAAATATGCCTCCCTACGGCTACGTTTGGGTCCCTGGCGGCCTGCAAGCCGACTGGCGTCCATATTACAACGGCCGCTGGACATGGCTGCCCCTGACGGGCTGGACATGGCTGCCCTATGAGCCATGGGGATGGGCAACCTTCCATTACGGCCGCTGGCATTGGGCCATAGATTTCGGCTGGTACTGGATTCCGACCTCGCTGTGGGGACCGGCCTGGGTGGATTGGTGGTGGGACAACGATTACTTCGCTTGGGCGCCTCTAAGCTATTGGGGTTACCCTGTCGTCATCGTCGGCGGCACGTTCTACGGGCATCATTACGGGGACTACTACCCCTACGACTCGCGTGCCCTAACAGTCATCCGTCGTGACCAGCTCCGGGCAAAGAACCTCACTGAAGTAGCGCTGAGAAGCGATTCGCTGAAAGGATTGAGCCGGATGAGCCTGTCCAGTCGGGCCCTGGAGGTCAGGCCGCTCGGCGGCCGGACCCTCGTCCAGCCCATCGAAGGTCGAAAAGTCCTCCTGCGCCCCGGAGAAAAATCCCTAAGCAAAATCAAGGCGGACGAACCGGGCGCTGAACCTCGGACGCTCAAACCGCAGTCCTTGGGCAAAGGCGACGCCAAGGGACAGCCGAAGGCTGCCAATCCCCCAAAAGGAGCGACAGAAAAGAAGATTCGCAAGAAGGACGAAAGCGCATCAATTCGCTTCGGGAGCCCCTGGGACGGCTCCCGTTCCATCCAGGGCACAAACGACGGGGCTGAAGGCTATCTCACAAAGAGGAGTATTTATGGCTACCCCTCCTCTTCCGCGATTCACGGCAGCGGGATCATGAGGGATTACGATTACGGTCATACGGGAAGGAGTTCGTTTCTCGATCGGATCGTCAGATCGTTCTCCGGGGAATATTATTCGCCAAGAAGCGGCCCCTCGTTATCGTCGTCCCCGAAATCGCGCATCTCATCCTCTTCAGGCTCCAGATCCATTTCGGGCTCACGCGGTTCAGTGTCCTCCCGGGGAAGTTCAAGCTCCGGTTCGCATTCATCGGGGAGCATACGAAAGAAGTAACCTCCTAATTTTATAATTTCCCCCCTACCCCCTCTTTCCGACAGGAGAGAGGGGGATTTTTTTTAGTGCTCTTCCTTCGCGCTTTCCTGGGCATAGTAGTCCAGGATTCGGAGGTGGTCTTGGTTCGTACAGTAGCGCGTGGGTTCGGTCCCCGGGAAAAAGACCTCCCTGAGCCGGAACTTGCAGATCGAAGTCGCCAAGAGGCCGGTCTTCTTGTCGATTTCCACGAAGCTCAGATTGGGCGGAACTTCGAAATCCTCGGGCAGGAGCTCGATCCCCTGGGCCTCGGCGGCTTTCTTGCGCGCGTCGATCACCTTGGCGAAGAAATCGACCCAAATGGGCAACGCGGCGACGGCGCCCGACTGGCGCTCTCCAAGGGTGATTTTCTCATCATTGCCGACCCAAACGCCGGCGCATAACGTTGGGGAAAAGCCGACAAACCAGGCGTCCGTGTATAGGTCCGTTGTCCCGGTTTTCCCCGCCAGCGGCCAGCCCAGTGTCGCCGCAGCGGCGGCCGTCCCCCCCTCCCTCATAACGCCCTGGAGCATATAGGTCATCATATAGGCTGTCTGCGGAGAAATGACCTCCTCGGATTCGACCTTGTGCTCTTCAAGAACGTTTCCATCCTTGTCCTCGATACGGGTAATGAGGTAGGGCTTGACCCGGACGCCCTTGTTGGGGAAGGTCGTGAACCCGGAAGCGAGCTCGAGGAGCGTGACCTCGAAGCTCCCGAGGGCCAGCGATAGATAAGGGTAGATGGTCGAAGTCAGGCCGAACTTGCGGCAGTAATCCACGCCGAGCTGGGGCGAGATGTAATCCAGGAGCTTGGCCGTGACAACGTTGCGTGATTCCTCGAGACCTTTGCGCAGGGTCACGGCCCCCTTGTATTCGCGGTCATAGTTTCGCGGGGCCCACGGCTCCCCCGTCCATTTGTCGTTGAACGTCACCCGCTCATCCACAATGATGCTGGCCGGAGTGAAACCGTTCTCGACGGCGGCGGTATAGAGGAACGGCTTAATCGCGGAACCCGTTTGCCTGAGGGCCTGTGTCGCCCGGTTCCACTGGCTCCGCCGGAAAGAGTAGCCGCCAACCATGGCTTTGATCTGCCCGGAGATGGGGTCAATGACCAGGAACGCGCCCTCCACGAGGGGTTCCTGGTCGAGGGTGACGGAAAGCTCTTTCGCCGCTTCATCGATGGATTTGACCTGAACCTGGATAATATCCCCGGGCCGCATGAGGGCGTCCAGGTATTTCTTTCGAGTCCACTCAATCCCCACGTTCTTCATCCGGCCGACATAATCCTTGACCCGGACAACGGCTTCCGTCCGCCCGACGCTTATGACAATGGCACCCGTGACCTCGCCGAGCTCGACTGTGGACGTCGTCCAGGCGTCCAGCCAGACCTTCTCCAGGTCGCTCTTCCCCCCGAAGGCCAGGTTCTTTTTGTCCATCCTCCAGCCCTTCTTCTTGTCCCTGTCTCTGAGGCACTTGCGCAGGGACTCCTCGGCGAACTTCTCCAGTTCCGGGTCAAACGTCGTATAAATCTTGAGCCCGGCGTTGTAGAGGGCATCGCTTCCATAGTCCCGCTCGATGACCTTCCGGACCTCTTCAAAGAAGTAAGCGCCGAATTCAGGGCTGCCGCGCCGGAGGGGAAGGACATCGATCGGCCTGCTTTTGGCGGCTTCACCCTGGGCCTTGGTAATGAATCCTTCTTCGGCCATGCGGTTCAGGACGTGGTTGCGGCGCTGGAGGGTTCTCTCGGCGTTCGAATAAGGCGAGTAGATCGAGGGACCCCTGAAAATGCCGGCGATGAGGGCTGCCTCCTCGAGGTTAAGGTCCGAAACGCTCTTGCCGAAGAAGAGGTTGGAAGCGGCTTCCACTCCATAAACGCCGTGGCCGAGGTAGAACTGGTTGCAATAGAGCTCCAGGATTTTTTCCTTAGAATACTTCCTTTCGATCCGACGGGCCAGGAACATTTCTTTAAGCTTGCGACGGATGGTTTGTTGGGAGTACAGGAACAGGGAGCGGGCTAGCTGCTGGGTGATCGTACTCCCGCCCTGGGGCCGGCTCAAGGAACCACGGCCGAGCTTGACGATATCCTCTTTGACGGCCCGGATGATCCCTACATAGTCCACCCCCTTATGACTGTAGAAACGAGGATCTTCGGTGGCGATGATGGCCTTGATCAGAATCGAAGGAATACGGGCATAAGGGACCTCGATTCTCCGTTCCTCGGCGAATTCCTTAATGACCTCTCCTTTATCGGAATAAACCGAGGTGATGATCTTGGGCTTGAGGGACTCCAGATCGGAGACCGAGGGGAGGTTGTCGCGGATAGTCATATAACCGCCGAAAAAAGCCCCCAGGATGCAGGCCGTGCCGGCGAAGAGGAGGAGGGCGAGAATCCGCAACAGGCGGGACTTCTTGAACTTAAGAACCTTGATTTTAAGATCGGGGATCTTCATGACTTCGGCCCATAAAATATAGCATAGGGCCAGGGCGGCGTCTAGAATAGGCTCATGCGCCCAAGACTTGGAGGACCTTTTCGAGGACCTTATCGCTGATCGTCTTCCTGTCTCCCGTGCCGTCGATATGAATGATTTTCCGGCCGCGAAAGCCGTTGAAAATTTCCCTGACTTTAGCCAGGTAATCCTTGCGCTCGAAGAGCTCCTCTTTCCGCTTCCGGCGACTTATGCGCGACAGCCCTTTCCCGGGCTCGACATCCAGGATAATGACGAGGTCGGGTTTCGGGGCAAAGGCCTCGTTCATCTTGCGGATCCGGACGGGGTCGATCCCCTTGGCCCCCTGGTAAGCGATCGTAGAGAAATAATAGCGGTCAAGGACGACGACCTTCCCGGCCGCCAGCGCGGGTCCTAGGTTTGCAGCCACGTCCTCCCGGCGGTCCTTGACAAAGAGTTCGAGTTCTTCGTCAGGGGTCAGGGAATCCCTCCGGAGGGCCTTCCTCCGGATTTCCCGGCCCCACTTCCCGGTCGTCGGCTCGCGGAAAATGACGGCCTCAACTCCCCTGGCCCGGAGTCTCCTGAGGAGGGTCTTCGCTTGGGTGGTTTTTCCCGAGCCGTCGATGCCCTCGATGACAATCAACAAGCCCTTGTTCTTCATGCGGAAAAGCATCATATCCCGGCGGCACGGCGAATGCAACTTTTTAAGGAGCCGCGGCGTTTGGATAGGGTGCCAAAATTGCAGAAGGAACGCAGGTCGGAATTTCGGGACATGAACCAATTCTCTGGAATTGGTATCGTGTCCCTGAAATTCCTGGCCTCACCGAAATCGGGGTCATCGCTTGACGAGAAAGAACCCTATCTGCAATTTTGGGATAGGTTGGACGAATTGAATTCAGAGGAAAAATATGCTAATTTATTTAATTACATCAGGGAGGAAAAGATGAGAAAATATATATGGATCGCATTGGCCGGATTCGCGCTAGGCCTCCTTCTGGCCGGGTACGTCTTCGTATCCTTGCCGGAAAAACATACGGCGGCCAGGGAAATCGTAAGCAGCCCGGCCGCTCCGGAGCTTTCCACGACCCTTTACGCTTCGCCCGGGCCGGAGAGCCGGGCGGACCTCGATTTTGTCAAGATCTCGGAGAAGGTCGGACCGGCCGTGGTCAAAATCGTCAGCGAACACAAAGAAAAAATTCGCCAGCAGGTCCCCGACGATCAATGGCCTTTCGACGATTTCTGGGATCGCTTCTTCGGCCGGCCCACGCCGAGGGACGAAGAATACCGGAGTGGTGTCCAAGGGGCGGGCTTTTTCATCGGCTCTGACGGCTATATCCTGACCAACAACCACATCGCAGAGAACTCTATAAAAAATACAGTAACGACCCTCCAGGGCAAAGAATATGATGCGAAGGTCATCGGGACGGATCCAAGAACCGACCTGGCCCTTCTCAAGGTCGAGGACAAGAACCAGCCATTTGTTGAACTGGGCGATTCCTCCCTGGTCAAGGTCGGCGAGTGGGTTCTGGCCATCGGCAATCCACTGGGCATGGAGCATACCGTGACCGCGGGCATCGTCTCCGCCAAGGGGCGGCAATTGGGCTCGGG
Source organism: uncultured Eubacteriales bacterium (assembly GCA_964544265.1). Lineage (GTDB taxonomy): Bacteria > Acidobacteriota > Aminicenantia > Aminicenantales > Saccharicenantaceae > JALHVH01. The sequence continues at coordinate 4,417 of CAZJBD010000070.1, read as the reverse complement.
ACTCAACGTTCCGGACTATCAGGACTTCATCCAGACCGATGCGGCCATCAACCGCGGCAACAGCGGCGGACCCCTGGTCAATATGATGGGAGAAGTCATCGGCATCAACAGCAACATTCTTTCCCCGACCGGCGGGAACATCGGCATAGGCTTCGCCATTCCCTCCAACATTGCCAAGAAGATCGTCGCCCAACTCAAGGACAAGGGCAAGGTGACCCGCGGCCGCCTGGGAGTCGTTTTACAGGACGTCACTGAAGGGCTGCGCAAACAGCTCAACCTGAAGGACCGCAAGGGCGCCGTGGTAACCACCGTCGATCCCGAGGGTCCGGCCGAAAAAGCCGGATTCAAACCTTATGACGTCATCATCGAGGTCAACGGCCTGCCGGTCGAGAATATGAACGACCTCAAGTTCAAGATCGCCGATGTCGAACCCGGCAAGAAGATCTCGATCCGGGTTGTCCGCGACGGCAAAGAGGCAGCGCTCACGCCGACTATAGAGGAGTTGGAACCCGAAGGGGAAAAGGGACGGACGCCCGAGTCCGATAAGGACGTAGGCCTGTCGCTGTCCCCCATGACGCCCAGCCTGGCCCGCCGCTACGGATACCGGACGACCGAAGGCCTCCTCATCACGGAAGTCAGGCCATACAGCGAAGCCTCTAAAGCACGCCCAAGCCTCTTAACTGGCGACATCATCGTCGAGGTCAACCGAAAAAAAATCACCTCGGTTCGGGAATTCGAAAGCATCCTGAAAAAGACCCCAAAAGGCGAGGAGATCATCCTCCTCATCCGTAGGGAGGAAGGCGGTCAGGTCCAGGATATCATCGTCACCTTGAGAGTGCCGTGATGAAGTTTACAAAGCTCCACTCGCTCGGCAACGATTTCATCGTGATCTTTGGGGACGCTCCAGCAGGCCATCCGCCCGAGGAACTAGCCAGGAAGATTTGCGATCGCCACACGGGGGCGGGCGGCGATGGACTGCTCCTGATCTCCATAATGAGCCGGGACGAAAGCCGGGTGGGATTTAGGATCTTCAATGCTGACGGGACGGAAGCCGAGATCTCGGGCAACGGGCTAAGGTGCGCGGCGGCGTTTCTCTACCATCACAAGGAGCTCCATGGGCCGCGCGTGCTTTTTGAAACGACGGCCGGCGAACGGGCCTGCCAACTCCTTGAAGCGTCAGGTAAACGCTTTTTCTTCCAGGTCGAAATGGGGACGCCCCGATTCTCTTCCGACGCCATCCCTTTTGACGACGGCTCCTTCCACGAGAGAATCGTCGACTATCCTCTGAACATCCAACAGAAGGTCTTCGCCATCACCTGCGTCAACGTTGGAAATCCCCAATGCAACATCTTCGTAGAGCGTTTTTTCCCCCCTCGCATCGTCTGGAACCAGGTCGGCCAGCAGATCGAGTCCCACCCCTTCTTCCCCCACCGGACGAACGTTCAGTTCATCCGCGTCATTAACCGGCAGGAGATTGAGGTCCTATTCTGGGAACGCGGCGTAGGCGAGACGCTGTCCTCGGGAAGCGGCTCGTGCGCCGCCGCCGTGGCATCCATCTTGAAAGGCCTGACAGACCGTAAAGTCAAGGTTTGGACGAGCTTGGGATCACTCCTGGTGGAATGGGAAAAGGACAAGATCTTCCAGTCGGGGCCCGCCGAGGTTGTCTTCGACGGAGATTATTTGACCTAGGCCGTATCTGACGCCGCCCCCTATTTGAAATGCTCGAATCCTTTGATCTCGAGGACCCTCCGGCGGCCGTGAGCGTCTAGGGTCCAGATCCCTTCCTCCCCGGTGATCCGCCCAATGTCCCTCAGCCTGTACCTTTTCTGAAGCGATTTAATCTTGGGCAGGTCCCGCGGCTTTACGGTGAAAATAAGCTGGTAATCATCACCCCCGTGAAGAGCCAGAGAAAGGGGCTTTTTTTGGAATGAAATCATGGCCGGAGACAGGGGAATTCTAAGCAGGTCGATCTCCGCGCCCGTGCCGCTCGCCTCACAGACGTGATTGAGGTCCACCGATAGCCCATCGGAACAGTCGATCATGGCCGAGGCGGCCCGAAGCCTGGAGAGCTCTCGGCCCAGCGCCGTCTGGGGTTGGGGGTCTAAAAAGGCCTTCAGGAAAAAGTCCTTGGCCGGACCATCCTCAAGCCGGAACCCTTTTTTATAAAGGAGGAATCCCTGTTTGGCGTCCCCCAGAAAGCCTGAGACGAAGATGCGGTCGCCCGGCCTCGCCCCGCTCCTCAGGATGACTGGTCCGGACGCCCGGCCGATCACGGTGACCGAGATCAGGATCTTGCGGGATTGAGACAGGTCGCCGCCGATAAGGGCCACGTCTGCGGTCCGGGCGGCTTCCTTGAGCCCTGCGAAGAAGTCGACCACCCAGTCCAAGACGATTTCCCGGGGCAGACCCAGGCCAAGGAGCGCAAACAGGGGCCGACCCCCCATGGCCGCGATATTGCTAATATTGACGTTTAGGCTCTTGCGGCCCAGCAAACGGGGGTCCTGAAACGGCAGGATGAAATCGTAATCCTCGGTCAGAATGTCCTTGGTGATGAGAAGCCGCCCGGCCCCGGTCCTTATGACGGCGGCATCATCGCCTATTCCGAGCAAGATGTCTTTGCGGGGAGCGGCGAAATTCCTGCGGATAACCGACAGAAGTTCCCTCTCGCCGAGCTTTCGCAAACGCATGTCCCACCCTCCATTAAGGTTCGCTTTCAGCGTTTGGCCTTCCCGGGCCTCGCCGTCCGGGACGGCTTCCCGTTTTTCCCCTTGCTGATTTTCTTTTCCAGGGCATACTTCAAGACATCCTTGATGTCCTCGACATAGATGAACTCCATCTCCTTGATAACCCTTTTGGGGATGTCGACGAGGTCTTTCTTGTTATGAAGGGGTACGATCATCTTTTTGATTCCCATCCGTTGGGCCGCGAGGACCTTCTCCTTGATGCCTCCGACCGGGAGGACGTTGCCCCGGAGGGTGATTTCCCCGGTCATGGCCACGTCCCATCGGACCTTTGTGTCCGTGCACAGGGAGATGAATGATGTGGCGATGGTCACGCCTGCCGAGGGCCCGTCCTTGGGAATGGCCCCCTCCGGGATATGGATATGGAAATCGTTCCGCTGGAAGAGCCGGCTGTCGATGCCGAACTCCCGGGCATGGGCACGGGTATAGCTGAGGGCGGCCTGGGCGGATTCCTTCATGACCTCGCCCAGCGATCCGGTCAGCGAAAGATTCCCCTTCCCCTGCATCTTGGTTGTTTCGACAAAGAGAATCTCGCCCCCGGCCTCCGTCCAGGCGACACCCGTGGTGACGCCCACTTGGTTTCGGTGAAGGAGCTGATCCTTGAAGATCTTGGCCGGGCCGAGGAAGGGCTCGATGTTCTGGAACGTGACCCGGGTTAGAGTTTTATGTCCTTCGGCCACTTTGCGGGCGACTTTCCGGCAGATCGAAGCGATCTCGCGTTCCAAATTCCGGACCCCTGCCTCACGGGTGTAGAGAGAGATGATCTTCTTGACCGAACCCTCGCTGAAATTGATGAACTTGCTGTCCAGGGCGTTCTCGCCGATCTGTTTGGGGATAAGGTGCTTGATCGCGATTTGGAGCTTCTCCTCCTCCGTGTATCCGGGAAGCTCCAAAATCTCCATCCTGTCGCGGAAGGCGGGCTGGATGGGGTCCAGAAGGTTGGCGGTCGTGATGAACATGACCTTGGACAGATCGTAAGGAACGCCAAGGTAATGGTCTCGGAAGGAATTGTTCTGCTCGGGGTCCAGAACTTCGAGGAGAGCCGACGAGGGGTCGCCCCGGAAATCGGCTCCGATCTTGTCCACCTCGTCCATCATGAACACGGGATTGTTGGAACCGGCGCGCCTTATGCTCTGGATGATGCGGCCGGGCATGGCCCCCACATAGGTCCGCCGGTGGCCGCGCACCTCGGCCTCGTCCCGCACGCCCCCCAGGGAAATGCGGATGAAGTTCCGGCCTAGGGCCCGGGCGATGGACTTGCCGAGGGAGGTCTTGCCGACTCCCGGAGGGCCGACGAAGCAAAGGATGGGACCCTTGATCTTTTTGGAAAGCTTGCGCACTCCCAGGTATTCGACGATGCGTTCCTTGACCTTGTCGAGACCATAGTGGTCCTCGTCAAGAATCTTCTTGGCCTTGACGAGGTCCAGGTTGTCGACAGTGATCTTGTTCCATGGGAGGGCAAACATCCAGTCTAGATAGTTTCGAACGACGGCGGTCTCGGCCGACTCCGGATGCATCTGGGCCAGCCGAGTGATTTGCTTTTCGATCTCCTCCCGGACCTCCTCCGCGACCCGGAGCTTCTTCAGCTTCTCCTGGTAGCCCTTGATCTCCTCCTGGATTTCGGTGCTCTCGCCGAGCTCTTTCTGGATGGCCTTCATCTGCTGTCGCAGATAGTA
>CAZJBD010000069.1:0-12431 GCA_964544265.1 uncultured Eubacteriales bacterium | reverse complement strand
GATGCCCGGAGCCTCGATTCCTTCTCACACGAAAAGAGATGCTTCCCGGCCGGAGTGTAACTTAAAAATGAATTTATTTTGAATTCGCGAGGTCTCGGCCCCTTCGCGCATATTCCTCGGAAAGCCGGTTGTCGCCCAAACGGCTGTAGAGGTCGGCCAGGAGGAAGTAGCCCAAGGGAAGCTCGGCTCGTCCGGGCTTAAGGTCGATTCCCTTTTTGACCAGGCTGATGGCTTCCTCGTAATTCTGTCCCCGGTTGAGGTAAATCCGGGCGGCATAGAAATAGCTCAACGGGAACTCGGGCTCGGCGTCCATGCACTTCTTCAGATACTCCAGCTCCCGCTCCTCGTTTCCCTCCAGGCGGTAGAGCCGGGACAGGTTGTACATGGCCTTGACGTGTTTGGGAGAGTTCTCAATCTCGCGGAGGTAGGCCTCCTCAGCCTCCCGGGGCCTTCCTTGCTTCTCCAGGATCTGGGCGAGGTTGTATTGGACATTGGTCAGCCGCGGATTGATCCTCAGGGCGGCCTGGATGTTTTCGTTTGCCCTGACTATATCATCCTTTATGGTGTAGATGGCGGCCAGGGCGTTGTAAGAAGAGACGGACTCGGGATTAAGGGATAAGCATTTTTCTAGGTAGGCGATGGCCTTATCGTATTTTTGTTGAATGTAGTTCATGTTGCCCAGGAGGTAGTAAAGCTGGGCATCGGAGAAGCCCTTCTTGAAATAATCCAGGACGAACGCCTCGGCCTCATCGAATCTTTTCAGAGAAGCATAAGAGTTGGCTATGTTGATAACGGTGAAGGAATCATCGGGCTTTTTCTCGAAGGCCTTGAGGAAAGCGGCGATGGCTTCCTCGAACTTCCTTTGCCTGAAATAGAGGTTGCCGAGCGTGAAGTGGGCGTCCGTGATGTCGGGATCGTCGGCGATGATGCCGTCGATGATTTTGATCGCTTCCGAGGCCCGTCCGGACATGCCGATCTCCCGCGCCCTGGACAGCTCGTTGAAGATCTTGATCTTTTCCCGCGGATTGGCCAGCTTCCGGCCCTTGAGCTTGGAAGAGTCCTGGAACGAGCCGATGTAGCCGAGGGCGGCCAGCTTTTCACGCGTCTCCTCGTCGACCTTGCGGATGTCCATTTCGTAGGCGTTCTCTTCGGACGTTGCGATGAACCGCTCCGCCTCGGCGCTCATGTCCTTGAAGGTTTTTTTCTCAAGATAGACGAGGTTCTTTTCCTCGGCCGGGTCCTGGACGATGTCATAGAGCTCGGGGATAGGGGCGAGGATCAGCTTGTAGCGATCGTTCTGGATGGCCCGAAGCTCTGACCAGCCGAAGTGAAAACGCGGATAAAAGCTTTCCGAGTATGCATAGGGAATCCGCCCTTTGTTTGAACCTTCGAACGCGGGGAGGAGGCTCTTCCCTTGGGTTTGGTCGGGAGTGGCCAATCCAGTCATCTCGCAGAGGGTTGGGAGGACGTCGATGAGCGAGGAGATACGGGGCGAACTCCTTCCCTGAAGCTTCGCAAAGGGCGTGATGAAGATCAGAGGGACGTGGATGGCCGGTTGGTAAACGAAGAAGCCGTGGGCCCCTTCCTCATGTTCTCCCAGGCTTTCGCCGTGGTCCCCGGCAACGACCAAAAATGTCGTCCTGAGGAGGCCGTTGGCTTCGAGGAAGTCCCAAACCCGGCCCAACTGGGAGTCGGTGAAGGCGATCTCTCCCAGATAGGGGTGGGCGGCATACTGCTTATCATAGGGCGGGGGAGGCTCATAAGGCGTGTGGGGATCATAGAGGTGGATCCAGGTGAAAAATTTTCGGCTCTTGTTGCTTTCGAGCCAGGGAAGAGCCTGATCGATGACCTCGTTCGCCGGCCGCTGGACCGTGCCGAGAGAGATTCTCTCGAACTTGCTCAGGTCGAAGTTGTCAAAGTAGATGTCAAAGCCTTGGTTGAGTCCCCACTGGGAATCGAGGACATATGCGGCGACGAAGGCCGACGTCGCATAGCCCTTTTCCTTGAAGAGCTCGGCCATGGTCTTGATCTCGGGAGGCACGATGAATCCGCCGTTGTCGCGGACTCCATGGAATTGGGGAAGCGTTCCGGTCATGATCGAGGTGTGGGCCGGGAGCGTGAGGGGGGTCGTCGAGAAGCACTTTTCGAATTTGATGCCGCGTGAGGCGAGCATGTCCAGGGTTGGGGTTTTGATATTCCTGAATCCGTAACAGCCGAGCCGGTCGGCCCGAGTCGTATCCAGTGTAACCAGGACGACGTTATAGTCGCGGCCGCCCCGGAGCCGGGTGAAATCCATTTTCCGGGGGATAAAAAGGTAAAGGGCAGCGGCAGCTCCAATTAAGATGATCGTTACAATAATGAAAAGCGTTCTCTTTTTCATGACGGAATAAAATCTTAGCATAAATCCGGAGGGATTTCTCTCCCGCTCCCAACGACCGCGCTCTCCTTCCTTGACGAGCGATGACATGCCCAGGTCTTAACCCGGGGAACCGCTCGTCGGGGGATCCAAGGCGGTATGCCCCTTTGGTCGCAGGGCGAGGGTTTACACCCCGCCCGAGAAGGGGAGGCAGGGAGCGAAGCGAACGTTGGAAGGGGGAAACGCGAAGCGGGTTCCCCCTCTAAGTTGACGAGTCCTGACTGTAGTGTTATCGTCGTTTCGGCATGCCGGGACGTCAAGCACGGCTTTCTGTGATGGTCGCCGCCGGGCTGGCGGTTGGATTGACCTCCGTTCTATTCGTGACGCCGGGCCGCGGCGCTGCCAAGGCGCTCCCCGCGCCGAGACCGAACGTCCTTTTCATCACTGTCGATACCCTGAGGGCCGATAGGGTCGGCGTTTACGGCTTCAAACACGTCCTGACTCCGAATATAGACCGCCTGGCCGCGCGCAGCATCGTTTTTTCACGCGCCTTTACCCACGTGCCCATGACCCTTCCTGCTCACACCAATATCCTCCTCGGTGCGACTCCCCTCTTTCATGGTGTTCACGACAATGTCAATTTCGTTGTCCGCGGCGAGTTTCTGACCCTGGCCGAGCATCTCAAAGCGCAAGGCTACACGACCGGCGCCTTTATCGGCGGATTCCCTCTCGACTCGTACTTTGGGCTCGACCAAGGGTTCGATGTCTACGATGACGCATTCGGCCCGGCGGAAAAAACCCAAAGCGGGGCTGGCATCAGGGAAGGGGAAAGGCCCGCCGCGGCCGTGTGGGCTCGGGCAAGGGAATGGCTGCGAACCGCAAGGACCCCCTGGTTCCTCTGGGTTCATTTCTATGACCCCCACGATCCCTACGAGCCGCCGGAACCATATCGAACGCAGTTCGCCGCGAGCCCCTACGATGGGGAGGTGGCTTATGTCGACGCCGTGCTGAAGGACCTCTTGGACAACTTGGATTTCCAAAACCTTGCCGACCGGACGGTCGTCGTTTTCACCGGCGACCACGGCGAGTCCCTCGGCGACCACGGCGAACAAACCCACGGTTACTTGGCCTACAACGCGACCCTTTGGGTCCCCCTTTTCATCCGGGCGCCGGGCCTGGATCCCCGGATCGTCGGCCAGAATGTCTCCCACATCGACATCTTCCCAACAGTTTGTGAGCTGCTTGGTATCGGACGGCCGGCTGCCCTGCAGGGCACGTCGCTGCTGCCCCTGATGCGGGGGAAGAAAGATGCAAAACGGCCGATCTATTTTGAATCCCTCAGCCCCCATTTCACGATGGGCTGGGCGCCGCTCCGCGGCTTCATCGAAGAGAACGAAAAATTTATCGATTCGCCTCTAGCGGAGTTCTACGATCTCGAGAAGGACTTCGGCGAGAAGAAAAACATCCTCAGCGCGTCCGGCGCGTCAGGACCGAGGAAGCGGCTGGAGGCCATCGTCCGGAGCCAGACGTCGTCCGAAGGCGATAAGGCCGGCCAGGCTGCGGACCGGGCGACCTTGGAGGAGCTGCGCAGTCTCGGCTACGTGGCCAGCTTGCCCGGCCCCCGCAAAACGGACTTCGGCACCGAGGATTCCGTGGCCGCGCTCCTGCCCTATCATAACCGCGCCGCGGACGCTATGAAACTCTATAAGGCCGGAAAAGCGAGCGAGGCTATCAACGCCCTGCGCGAGGTGCTGACAGCCCGCAAGAATATCAGCGCGGCCTATCTCAACCTATCACGGATCTACAAGGAGCAGGGCCGAACCGATGACGCCCTGGCCGTCATCCGTCTTGGCCTCGAGGCCATGCCCGAAAACTACGATATTTATTTCCAGCAGATCGCCGACCTCTCGGAGGCCGGGCGGTACGATGAGGCGCTCCAGGCCTTCGAGGCGAAAAGCTTTCCCCAGGTGGAGTTCGACCCCGTGGTCTGGAATTGCGTCGGGTTGGCCTTCTGGAAAACGGGGAATGTCGAACAAGCCTTGGTTTGCTTTGAACACTCACTTAGCATTGACCGAACATTCGCCCTAACCTACCATAACCTGGGTACCGTTCATTTTGATGTCTTCCGGAAGACGAAGCGGGCTGAATCCTATGAGGCGGCTCTGGCTGCCTTCGAAAAAGCGGTCACCCTTGACCCTGGCTACGGAGTCGCCCACTTCAGCCTGGGCGTGGCCCGGTTCCAGCGGGGGCAGTTCGTCCGGGCCGTTGAAAGCCTGGAGAGAGCTCTGGCCCTCGACCCGGGGCTCGATGAGGCCCATTACTTCCTCGGCTCGGCCTTCCTGGAGATGGGCGACCGGGCCAAAGCCCTGACCCATTTGATGGCCTACAAGGCCAGCCGCACATACGAGGAGCTCTCGCCCGCGGCCAAGGCCCAGCTGGAGTCGGTCATCGAACGCTGCAAGTCCGGAGGGGAAAAGATTCAATAATTTGAATAGTTTTATGCAATTATTTGAAGTCAAGCTGATATTCTTTATATTATTTTCCTGTATTCCTAGTTATATCAATAATTTAGACTTCCTCTAGACCTGGCATGAATTTTGCTCATATTTTTAATAAAAATTGCTATATATAATTATCTTGATATAGAATTGATATAGAAAGGAGGCAAAAAGAGGGGACAGCTATTTGAAGATTTTGTCAGGACGCTGGGGGCGTTGATATGTTCAACTTCCCCGGCAAAAGGGAATGAAAGCCAGAGGAGGTAAAATGAAACGAAAGTCAATTTTTATTTGGATGGGATTTCTGCTTATCCTTTGCTCGCTCGCATTCTCCCAATCCAAAGAAACGGGCGCTATCTTGGGAACCGTAATGGATGAACAGAATGAACCCCTCCCGGGAGCCACGGTCGTCATATCGAGCCCGAACCTCATGGGCACCCGCGAGTTCGTAACCGACGCCCAGGGGCAGTACCGCTTTCCGGCTCTCCCACCGGGCGAATATACCATTAAAGCCCAACTCCAGGGTTTCGCCGCCTCGGTTCAGCAGAACATCAGGCTCACCACGACAACGCGGCTCACCATTGACCTGGTTATGAAGCCTTCTGCTGTGGCGGAAGAAGTGACCGTCGTGGCCCAATCGCCGACCGTTGATATCAAGTCGACGGAAACAGCCTCGGTCACCATGAGCGATGAAATCCTGCGGAACATCCCCTACAGCCAGTTCACGTCCAGCCTTGTCAACATGGCTCCGGGAGTGACACCTGAAAACATGGCCGACGCGGCCTATGGCGCCCAGAGCGGCACGGGGATCGCCTATTCGATGGACGGTGTCAACGTGGCCGATCCAGAAGGTGGCACGGCCTGGGTGTTCGTCGATCACAACATCATCGAGGAAGCCAAGGTCATGGGTATCGGCCTGCCTGCGGAGTACGGGAACTTCACCGGAGTCATCTTCAACATCGTTACGAAATCGGGAGGGAACGAGTTCTCCGGTCATATGGAGTTCGATTACCAGGGGGAGAAAACCGATAAACCCGCGGGTTTTTGGCAGAAGGACAACAATCAGGCCTATCTCACTGATTTCCCCGAGCTGACTTCTCCCCGCTATGCGTTTTATGACGCAAACGCCCACCTCGGAGGGCCGATTAAGAAGGATAAGATCTGGTTCTACCAGGGCTTCCAGTTCCAGCATTTTGATGATTATGCCACGGGGTTTCCCAAGCCCCGCGCCTACGACCAGCCCAGGTCCTTCACCAAGATCACCGCTCAAATATCGCCCTCGACAAACATGATGTTCAGCTTTGAGATAGACACCTATAACGGCAAAAACCGCGCGTCCAGCTCCACGACATCCGTAGATGCGGTCATCAACCAGAAGTCTCCAGAGGTCGTCGCGAATTTCAGCTTGACCCATATCTTCAGCCCGAAAACCTTCGTCGATGTCAAGGCTGCTTATTTCTGGGGCTATTACTACCTCGAGCCGAAAATGGGGAGGGATGTCTACTCTCACTTCAGCATGAACGACAACATGCTCTACAACAATGCGACCTATTTTTATCTTGCCGACCGCACCCGGTTCCAAGCCAATGCCAGCCTGACCCATTATGCCGAAGACTTCATCAAGGGCAATCACGACTTCAAATTCGGGGTGGAAGTCGAGCGCTCGACCTGCCGGAGCCGTTATGGCCATCCAGGGAAGGGCGGGTCGCTTGGGGACAACATCTATTATTATGATTATGTCGGCTACTCGTATAATCTTGCAGGCGACTATGTCTATTTTACGGGCAACTATCTGGCCTACCAGTATGAAGGCTATGACTTCAACGCCCCATATACAAGAATAGAAGGATTCGCCCAGGATTCCTGGCAGATCACGCCGCGTATCAATATCAATGTCGGAGTCCGGTTCAGCCAGAACTGGGGCCAGGTTAAGGGTGGAGGTACTGTTTGGAACTCAAGCCGAATCGCCCCGAGAATCGGGCTCACCTTCGACATCTTCGGCGACAAATCGACGATTTTCAAAGCCCACTACGGTCAGTTTACGGAGGGAATGTTCTCCGCCTATCACAATCGGCTTTCCAAAACGTGGTCCGATGCTATCAGTTATAAATGGGATCCTGTGACCAACGAGTGGCAGGAATTCGAGAGAATCAAGCAGAACTGGAAGCTTCAGGATAACATCAAGCACCCCTACATGAACCAATTCACGGTCAGTCTCGAAAGAGAGCTTTTCAAGGACACGTCTGTATCCGTGAGTTATATCTACAGAGACTGGAAAAACATCATCGGACGCTATGACACGTTAGCCGTCTATGAGCCATTAACCTACAATGTCTCGCCGCTCGGGAAGACCTTTGCCATCTGGGAACTGACTTCGGGTAATGCCCACGAATTCGTCATCGAGAACATTAAGCAGGGCTCGGATAGGCCTTATGTGCTAGACAAGGCCTACCGAAAATACCAGGGCCTAGAGTTTCTCTTCAACAAGCGCTTCTCGAACAAGTGGCAGCTGATGCTCTCTTATGTCTACTCCAAAACAAAAGGAACCATCGACAACGGCTGGGGCGATGACATCGGTTGGAATGACAGGACCTCCTTGATCTCGGGCGATCCAAACTTCTGGATCAACGCTGACGGCGAAGCCACTTACGCCCCGATTCATATGTTGAAAGCCCAGGGGACATACGTCCTTCCTTTTGACATCAGCCTCAGCGCCTCCTTCAGGGCAATCAGCGGCACCAACTGGGCCCAGAGATTCAGGACGAGAACCTTAAATCAAGGCCGGGTCACCTTTTATACCGAACCCCGGGGCTCTCGACGCTTTGACATGCAGAAGGTCCTCGATATCCGCGTAGAGAAGATTTTTGCCTTTGCTCAGAAGTACAGGTTGGGAGTGATGGTCGACGTCTTCAATGTCTTCAATGCTGACACCATTACTGATTGGGGAACAAGAATCGGCTATGACTGGGATACCGATCCATCGGTTTACCCGTCGACGCAGGGACACGAGCTCTACGGCATCATTAATCCGCTCCAAGTTCGCCTCGGCATCCGCTTGATCTTCTAGAGGAAAGAGAAACCGCAGCACGGCTTGAACTCAGGGGGTGACGGCAGCCGCCGCCACCCCCCTTTTATTTCCAACCCTCAAGAATCGAGTTCATATCCGGTTATGAGGGGGATACATAGTGTCTGCCCAACCGAATGGTATTCGATCTATCGAGCAGCTTTATAGGCAAAGCCGCCGACGGCGGCCGGAATTGAAACTTCTCCCGGGCTGTGCTAGTTTAGGTTCCTGGAAAATAGTCATGAGAAGAACGCTTGTCCCTGTATTTTGCGTTCTCTTCGGACTTCTGGGCGCTCCCGCTTTTCCGGGGCAGCAGCTCGTTTCGGCCCACAAGGCATGGCTTGAGGACGTGGCTCCCATCATCACCAAGATCGAGCGGGAGGTCTTCCTGAAGCTTAAGACCAATGCTGAACGGGACAAATTCATACAGTTCTTCTGGCGCCAACGCGATCCCCTGCCGGACACCAAGGAGAACGAGTTCTACAAAGAATATATGGAAAGGATTCGGTTCGCCGACCAGAATTTCGGCATCAGCGCCTTCAAAAGGGGAAGCCAAACGGAGAGGGGACAATTCTATCTCATCCTGGGAAAACCCTTGGAACGAAACTTCTTCACGACCTTTTCCGAGCTCTGGCCTATGGAGCTTTGGTTCTACAAGGGCGAGGAGAGATACGGACTTCCGCCTTACTTCTATCTCATCTTCTACCAGCCTCAGGGCATGGGAGATTACCGTCTCTATTATCCAGGCGGCGACGGGCCGGAGAAGCTGATCATCCCGGGCGTCGGGGCCAGGACCATCACCCGGGCCTCGGCTATCCAGATTCTAAAGAGGTTGAGTTCCGAGCTGGCGGGCGCCGCCCAGAGCTATCTTCCGAGCGAAAGGCCCCTCGGCGTGGCATCCTTTTCTTCAGATACGATCATCGCCGCAGCCAAGTCCCTTCCGGAGAAGAAATTCTCCAACGCTTATGCCCGGGCTTATATGGATTACAAAGACTTCGTGGAAACCGAATACGCGGATAATTTCATCGCCGCCGCCGTCAAGGTCAATCTCTTTGAGACCTCCGGACAGCCTTTCCTTCACTGGTCGATCGAGCCGGACAAGATGAGCTTCGCCCAGCGCGGCGAGGAATTTTATGCCGGCTTCGAGCTCCTCGTCCGGATGGAGGACCTCAAGGGCCAGCTCATCCTGGAAAACACCCAGGAGATTCCTGTCCGCCTGACCGAGGCCCAATACAAAGCCCACGAGCGCCTCCGCTTCGCGTTCCAGGACATCCTGCCGGTCATTCCGGGGAGCTACAAGCTCTTTTTCCTTCTCAAGAACAAAACCGGTAAGGATTTTACGTCGTTCGAGACGACCGTTTCCGTGCCCGGCGAGGGAGCCGGCCCTCGCTTAAGCAGCCTGCTCGTTTTTCACCAACAGGAGCCAGTCCCGGCCGGCCAGCGCATGAACCTCAAAGCTTTCAGCTTCGACGGCGTCCAATATGTCGTCAACGCCAAGAACGAATTTCTGCCCCAGGAAAGTCTGGGGGTTTATGTCCAAGCTGAAGGGCTGGAGGAGGCCTCCGCCGATCCGCAGGCCGTCCTCCGGCTTGAAATCCACTCCCTCGACGACGGCTCCCTCGTCCGGGACCAGAAAGTCTCTCTGGCCGAAGTCCAAAGCCGGCCGGGCGGCGGGACCGTCTTCGGCCCGTTCGCCCTGGCGAACATCAAGCCCGGATACTTTAGCGCCGAGGTCTCGGTCGTAAGCGGAGGAAAGACGTTCGCTTCCCAAAAGGACAACATCATCCTTCTCTCTCAATCGTATCCCGTCCTGCCCTGGGCCTATGCCAAAGTTCACAGCCCGTTCCCGTCGCCCGATCAATTGCGCCTTCTGGCCACGGAACACTTCATGGCCAGGGATTACGAAAAGGCCCGCGGACTGCTGGACCAGGCCCTCAAATTGAAGGAGGATGCCCAGACGCGGCTCCTGATGGGGAAATCGCTTTTCGCCTTGAACAGGTTTCAGGATTCGCTCGCGACGACCGTCCCTTTGTATGAAGCCACCAAAAGCAGAGAGGCTGCCAAAGTCATCGCTTTAGATTATACCGGTCTCAAGGACTGGGCGACCGCCCTCATCTACCTGGAAAAGCTCATGGCCGAGGCCACAGAGATCGGCGTCCTTAACATGGCGGCGGAATGCCATCTCAATCTCGGACAGCCCGAAAAGGCTTTGCCTCTCATCCAGAAATCCCTATCCCTCAACCCATCCCAGCCTGCGATCCGGGCCCTGGAAGAAAAGGCCAAAAAAGGAAATTGATCCTTAAGGAGAAAAAGATGCGTAAGCATGCGATCATGGCGATATTGCTTGGCCTGGCGGTCTTGGCCCCGACTTGGGCGCAGACTACAGGCAAGCTTTCGGGCGTTGTCAGGGACGGCCAGGGAAACCCCGTGGAGAAGGCCGTCGTGAACGTCGTCTCCACAAAGACCTCCGCCATGAGCTATGAGCTTAAAACGAACAAGGAAGGCAAGTTTCTCCAGGTTGGCATCATACCCGGATATTTCCAGATCAGTGTCAAGAAAGAGGGTTACCTCCCCAGGTCCGTTGAGGTGAAGGTGAGCCTGGCCGAAGAAACGACGATCGAGATTAGGCTCGACACAGCCGACGAGGTTGCCTTAAGAAGCGTTTCGGCCGCAGACCAGGCCTTCCTCAAAGGGAACAAGCTCTATGGCGAGCAGAAATATGCCGAGGCCGCAGCCGCTTTTGAAGAAGCCGTCAAGCTTAGCCAGCCCAACTGGGGCTATTTTTTCAACCTCGGGCTGGCTTACAAGAGGCTGGACAAGAAGGAGGAGGCGATCGGAGCCTTCCGGAAGGCCGTGGAACTCAATTCCGAGAGCTACAGTTCCAACAAGGAGTTGGGAGAAGCTTTGGGTAAGGGCGGGGCCTTCGAAGAAGCCAAGACGTATTTCCAAAAGGCCGTCGAGCTCAGCCCGGACGATCCAGACGCCCACTATAACCTCGGCGCCTGTCTGACCAACACCGGGGAGTCGGAGGCGGCCCAGGCCCACTTCCAGAAAGCCGTCGACCTCAAGCCCGACTATGCCGATGCCTACTATCAGCTGGGGACCATCTTTATCGGCCAGAACAAGGTTCCGGAAGCCGTCCAGA
Organism: uncultured Eubacteriales bacterium; assembly: GCA_964544265.1. Taxonomy (GTDB): domain Bacteria; phylum Acidobacteriota; class Aminicenantia; order Aminicenantales; family Saccharicenantaceae; genus JALHVH01. The sequence goes on along the minus strand of CAZJBD010000069.1, from coordinate 1,368 downwards.
GTCTGGAGAAATTCTTGGAACTTGCCCCCAACCATGAGAAGGCGCCTCTGGCCAAGCAGTTGCTGCAGTATCTGAAGAAATAACCGGCGGGAAAGAAAGTAACCTAATCCTCATTTCCAACGTATCTACTTTTGGATGAGGTTTACTAATGAAAAAATTCTCCCGTATCACCGTGCCGGTCTTTTCGGTTCTTCCCACCCTGTTCCTTCTCTCCTGCGGCGGGACCCTGCGAACGGCAACCCTGGACCCGGAAAGCGCGAAGTTTTATCAAGGGGCAAGGCTGATCATGACCCGCCAGGAGAACGCGATCTTCCATCGCCTCCCGGACGCCGAATCAAGAAAGGAGTTCATCAAGGACTTCTGGGACAAGAGGGACCTTAATCCCGACACCGAAGAGAACGAATTCAAAAAGGAGTTCGAGAGCCGGATCGAGTACGCCAACAAACACTTCCGGGACGGCGGCCTGGGCTCAAACACGGACCGCGGCCGGATCTACATCTACATGGGCCGGCCCGACAAGATCGATGAATATTTCGCCCACCGCGACCCCTCGATCAGGGGGTCCATCATCTGGTGGCTGTACCCCGATTATCAGCTCGGCATCGAATTCGTTGATGAGACCGGAACTGGCGAGTTCAAACTCCGGCGCTACGATGGGAACTTCTTCGAGGCTCTTAATGCCCTGAAGCTTGGACAGTACGCCAGGGACGGTTCCACCTTCAAAAAGACATTCGTCGATTTTAAACTCCATTATGACTCAACGAAGAAGGAGATCACAATCTCGCTTCCTGTTGATTCGCTGCACATCATCGACGATCAAGGCGTGCCCGGGGTCGATCTGGACTTCATCATTTACTTCTATCCTCGGCAGGGCGGGGGCAAGGAGAGGCTTGAGGAATCCAGAACGTTTCGGACGACGGACAATGAACTCATCGCAATGAAAGAAATCGTTTTCAAGTTCCCCCGCAATCTCCCCCGCGGCTCCCAATTCGTCGACGTCATCATCAAGGGCCGGGGGGCGGCCGAGGGAAAGATCCGCAAGATCTTTGAAGTCAAGGTGAAATGAAAAGGGATCGTTATTTGACCTCGAAGTCGAGGGTTTTTTCGATGGAGCTCCCGCCGACCTTATCTTTGATCTTGAGGACAAGCGTGTATTTGCCGGCCGCAAGGTCGCGGGTCTCTTGTTTTTCACCCTGAGCGTCCTTGATCAGCACGGTCTGTTTCAGCGGCAGGGGCTGGCTGATCAAAGCGAAGTCGTAGGTTTGGGCCGTCCACTTGATGGCAGCTTTATCGGCCTGCGTGACTTCGTAGTCCACATCGATGTCGTTTTTTTGCTGGTCGTTCGGCTTGGCCCCAAAGATATAATAC
>CAZJBD010000068.1:0-12450 GCA_964544265.1 uncultured Eubacteriales bacterium | reverse complement strand
CCCCTCTGGGCTAATTTAGTTTCGGCCTTTTGACCGGCTGTGCTGGGAGATAAGGCCATTGTTCTTTACGCAGGCTCCGAGCCATTTTGCCTAAAGACCAGGGGTTCAAGGCGGATGGCCGCTAGGGCCCGGCTGGAAACGGCCTCGCCTCCCGCTGTGGAAAGGAGTGTCCGGATAAGGTCCCCAGGGCAAGTTCTCCAAGTGGAAGACATGACTTTTTTTGCCCTCAGGTGAAGTGCCAAGTTGATCGAAGGAAGCCAAGGCAGATGAAAAATGCGTTGTCACTTGCCGTAGCCGTGTGGCTTGTGGGGCTAACTTTGTCCGCGGCTCCAGCCGTCTCATCATCCCTTGCCGCCAAAGACCTCATCCTGGCCACGACCACGAGCCTCAAAGATAGCGGCCTCCTGGACGTTCTGCTTCCCCGCTTCGAAGCCGCCTCTTCTTATCGGGTGAAGGCAATTGCTGTCGGCTCGGGAGAGGCTCTGAGGATGGGCGAACAAGGAAACGCTGACGTTTTGATCGTCCATTCCCCCGCAGATGAAGAAAAGTTCATGGCCGCCGGTTTAGGAAAGGACCGCAAGGAGTTGATGACCAACGACTTCGTCCTGGTGGGACCCTTGGCGGACCCGGCTGGGATCAGGGGACGGCCGGTCCTCGAAGCGCTCCGGGCCATCTTCGAAAAGCGAACGGTCTTCCTGTCTCGATCCGACAATTCGGGAACCGATAAGCAGGAGCGGAGCCTCTGGAAGCGGGCGGGCTTGGAACCGAAAGGGAACTGGTACCTGGAAACCGGGCAGGGCATGGCGGAGACGCTCCGGATCACGAGCGAAAAAGCGGGCTATACTCTGACCGACAGGGGGACCTTCCTGTCGCTTACGGGAAGATTGGACCTGCAAGTCCTCGTCGAGGGCGATAAAGACCTCTTAAATGTTTATCATGTCATCACGGTCAATCCCAAACGATTCCCTGAAACGAACATCAGCGGCGCCGAAGCCTTGATGGATTTCCTGTTGAGTCCGGCCGTTCAAGCTTTTATCGGTCAATTCGGCCGGGACAAGTATGGAACGGCCCTTTTCACGCCCTTCTTAAGGGGTCCGGGAGAAGGCCCGAAACGCTGAGCACCTCATGGACATGATATGGACGGGGATCGTCAAGGCTGTGGACATGCTGGTTTCGTTTGATCGCGAGATCTTCAGCATAGCCTGGATGACGGTCAAGATCACCGGAGTTGCCACCCTTATCGGGTTGTGCGTCGGGATCCCGGCCGGACTCGGATTGTCGGTATCCCGTTTTCCCGGAAGGCGATTGATCATCGCCCTGATCAACACGGGCATGGGCCTCCCTCCTGTCGTTGTCGGCCTATTTGTGGCTCTTTTTCTGTGGAGAAGGGGACCGCTGGGTTCTCTCCATCTTATCTACACTCCGGCGGCCATGGTCATCGCCCAGGTTCTCATCGTCGTCCCGATCATCGCCGGCCTTTCGCTGGCCGCCTTCCAGAACGTCGATCCGTCGGCCCTCCTTCAAGCCCGGGCGCTGGGCGCGTCGAAGGCCCAGGCGCTCCTCGTTGTCTTAAAGGAGTCACGGCTTCCCCAGATGGCCGCCGTGATGGCCGGATTTGGGGGGGCCATTTCCGAGGTCGGGGCCGTGCTCATGGTCGGCGGCAACATAACCGGGCAAACCCGGGTCCTGACGACGGCCATTGTCCAGGAGACGCGGATGGGAAGGTTTGAGGTCGCGATCGCTTTGTCGCTCATCCTTCTTGCCCTAAGCTTCGCGGTCAACGCTATTCTGACCTATATCCAGCAAAAAGGAGCCCTAGAGTGGAGACTCCATACCTGGAAATAAAAGGAGTCCGCCACTCCTACGGTCCGCTCCGGGTCCTTGACGTTCCTTTATTTTCCGTGATGAAGGGTGAATGTCTCGTCGTCTTCGGACCGAACGGATCGGGCAAGAGCACCTTGCTCCGGATCGCCTCGCTCCTGGAGAGGCCCGGCCGGGGACGGATTTTTTACAGAGGAGCCGAGGTCAGCGGGAAGACCGGACTGGATGTCCGGCGCCGATTCGTCCTGCTCCTCCAGCGGCCGTATCTTTTTCGCGGAAGCGTAGAGAAGAACGTGCTTTTCGGGCTAAAGGTCCGCGGGACGCCGAGTCCCGAGCTGCACAAGCGGCTGGAGAAGGCAACGCGGATGTTCTCTCTCGGTCCTCTTCTGGGCCGGGACGCCCGGAAGCTATCCGGCGGGGAAGCTCAACGGGTCAACCTGGCCCGTGCCTTTATCCTGGAGCCGGACGTCCTTTTCCTGGATGAGCCTTTCTCAGCCCTTGACGCCCCAACCCGGGATAACCTCATCCATGAGCTCAAGCGGGTGCTCAAGGAGACCGGCCAAACGACCGTTTTCGTGACCCATCATCGCGAGGAGGCGGCGTTCCTGGCGACCCGGGTGGCCGTTCTCGTCGGGGGGAGGATCCTCCAGGTCGGGGAGACGGAAAGCGTATTTTCCTCTCCCGCGAGCGACGAAGTGGCCAAGCTCGTGGGACATGCCACGCTTCTCAAGGGGACGGTCAAGGAAAGGAGGGGAGAACTCCTTGTCATCAGTCACCAAGGCCTGCGGATTCTGGCGGCGGGAGACGCCCCGGAAGGGAGCGAAGTCCTCCTATTCTTGAAGCCCGAGGAGGTTCTGTTGGCCCGGCGGAAGTTCGAAAGCTCGATCAGGAATTGGTTCGAGGGGAGGGTTGTGGAGATCTCTCCCGGCGACCCTCTCGTTTTTGTATCCCTGGATTGCGGATTTCTCTTAAAAGCGCGCCTGACGCGGGCAAGCGTTGACGAACTCGGGCTCGCGGTAGGCGAGACGGCCTGGGCCGGGATCAAGGCGTCTTCCCTGCGCGCTCTGCCGGCGGGGGCCGAAAGCGGGGACTAAAAGGAATGACATGATCAGTTATGAGGAGGCCCGGAGGCTGGTTTTTAAGGAGGCTCGAACCCTCGACGTGGAAGAGGTCGCCTTGGATGAGTCCTTCCACAGGGTCCTCCGGGCGGACATCCATTCACCGCTCAACCTGCCTCCCTTTGATAATTCGGCCATGGATGGTTATGCCGTAAGGAGCATGGATATTGCCGGCCGACTTCCCGCGGTCCTGACCATCGCTGGGGAGCAGCCGGCAGGGAGGGCTGGAGCCGGAATCATTGCCGCCGGCGAATGCATGAAGATCATGACCGGAGCGTCCGTCCCTCACGGAGCGGATGCCGTAGTGCCCCGGGAAGATGTCGAGGAATCCGGAGTGACGATAATCTTAAGCCGGCCGGTCAGGCCAGGAAATAATATCCGCAAAAAAGGAGAGGATATCATCGAGGGCGAAGTGGCTCTCAGCAAAGGCGTTTTTCTCAATGCGCCCTGCATCGGCTTCCTGGCGGCCCTGGGGATCGCCAAGGTTCTCGTAAGCATAAGGCCTACCGTGGGCGTCTTGACCACGGGGACCGAGATCCGCGCGATCTCCGAGCCCCTAGAGCCCGGCGCCATTTATGATAGCAACAGCCATGCCCTGCGGGCCCAGATCACCTCTGCAGGCGCGGTTCTTTCGTTCCTCGGGATGACCGCCGACGACCTCGAAGGAACGGTCGCCAAGATCCGGGAAGCCGCCGCAGTCTCCCGGGTTATCCTGACCACGGGCGGCGTTTCGATGGGCGATTATGACCTGGTCAGGGATGCTTTCGAACGTATCGGGGCGCGCCGGGTCTTCTGGAAGGTCGCTCAGAGGCCCGGCATGCCTTTGGCCTTCTCTATTTTAGAGGGCGGGGAAGCGCCGCGGTACCTATTCGGGCTTCCGGGCAATCCCGGAGCGGTGATGATCACATTCGAGGAGTACGTCAGGCCGTTTCTAAACCTTCTTTCCGGCCGGGCGGAGCATCTCGCCCCTGAAATCGAGGCCCGGCTGTTTCAAGAGGTCAGAAAGAAGAGGGGCCGCTTGAACTTCTTGAGGGTCCGGCTATCCATAAAGGATGGGGAATGGTGGGCAGAGAGCACGGGGGAACAGGGATCTGGCATCTTAAGGACGATGGTGCCGGCCGACGGCCTGGCCCTCATCCCTGCCGAGGCGGAGTCGCTTCCGGCCGGCTCAAAAGTCGTCGTCCATAGAACGGCTTGGTGAGATGAAAGACAAGTTCGACCGCCAAATCGATTACCTGCGTCTATCCGTCACGGACAGGTGTAATCTGCGTTGTTTCTACTGCTCGCCGAGCCGGAATTTCGTTTTCCTTCCGCCGCAGGAGATCCTGACCTATGAGGAATTTCTAAGACTGGCCCGGGTTGCCCTGGAGATCGGAATTACCAGGTTCAGGATCACAGGCGGCGAACCCCTTGTCCGGAAGGGGCTGGCAGGTTTTATCCGCTCCCTGGTCGAACTCAAGGGGACCGAGGACATCGCCCTGACGACAAACGGCATCCTCCTCCGGGACAACCTGGATTCTCTCTGGGAGGCCGGCTTGAGGAGGATAAACATCAGCCTTGATAGTCTGGACCCTCGCGTTTACGGCGAGATCACGGGGGGCGGCAGCCTTCAGAACGTCTTGGACGCGATCGAGAGTGCTCTTGAGAAAGGCTTCTCTCCCGTCAAAATCAACGCCGTCCTACTCAAAGGGAAGAATGACGACCTCTCACCGTTCGTCGCCCTGGCCACGGGAAGGCCAGTCCATGTCCGCTTCATCGAGCTAATGGATTTCTCGCCTGCCCAAGAGTATTTTGTCTCCGGGCGGGAAGCGATGGCGCGCTTGGCTCGGTTCGGTAAACCGGAGGAGGCCACGGGCCCCGAAGGATCGGGCCCCGCCCGGTATTTCGCATTTCCCGGGATGAAAGGGAGCCTTGGATTTATCAGCCCCTATTCCGACCATTTCTGTGCGACGTGCAACCGTCTCAGGATATCAGCGGACGGCAGGCTCCTGCCCTGCCTCTTCTCCGGATGGGCCGTCGATCTGAAAAAGATGCTTCGTTCCGGGATCGATGATGGCTCGCTCAAGGCGGCGCTCCGCGAGGCGCTCTCCGCTAAACCCCGTCAGCGGGAGGAAGCGGCTGCCGGGGAACGGCGGAATGGATTGAGAACAATCGGAGGCTAAGACCATGAAACTTACGCACATCGATGAAAAAGGACGGCCTTGCATGGTCGATGTAAGCGCCAAGCCCGTCACGGAAAGGACGGCCCGGGCCGTGGGCGAGGTCGAACTCTCGTCAAAAGCCTTAGAGCTTATCGCTTCGAACAAGGTTCCAAAAGGAGAGGTCCTCAATACGGCCTCTTTGGCCGGGATCCAGGCGGCCAAACGGGCGTTCGAATGGATCCCTCTGTGCCATCCCCTCCGATTGACTTACGTCGATGTCGAGCTCTCGCTCGTGCCTGAAGAAGGGGTCGTCCGGGCCGTTTCCACGGTCAAGGCCGCAGACAGGACCGGTGCCGAGATGGAGGCCTTGACGGCCGTGGCCGCCGCCTGCCTGACCATCTACGATATGTGCAAGGCCGTGGACAAAAGGATCCTTATCGGGAACATCCACCTCCTGTCCAAGAAAGGCGGAAGAAGTGGCGAATTCACCTGGTGATCGAGGCGTCGTCGTATCGGTCAATATCAGTCGCGTCGCAGGCGTGCGCAAAAGACCGGCCGGGAGCGGGACCCTTTTGGAAGAGACCGGTCTCGAGGGTGATGCCCATGCTGGCTCCGGACACCGCCAGGTCAGTCTGCTGGCCGTCGAAAGCATCGCCAAGATGAAGGCCCGGGGTCTCGACGTCGGTCCTGGGGATTTCGCAGAGAACATCACGACCTCGGGCGTCGACTTGGTTTCTCTTCCCGTTGGATCCCGCCTGCGATTGGGAGAAGCTCTTCTCGAGGTCAGCCAGATCGGCAAGGTTTGCCATTCCCGGTGCACTATCTTTGAGCAGGCCGGAGACTGCGTCATGCCCAGGGAAGGGATCTTCGCCCGCATCCTTGTCGGTGGAAACGTGAGGACCGGCGATCCCATCACCGTTGAACGAAAGGGGCCTGAAAATGCTTAAAGGGATTCGCTTTGCCGTCCTGACTATTTCAGACCGCTCCTCGCGGGGAGAGAGGGCCGATGAAAGCGGTCCTCTCCTTGGGAAAATCGTTTTCGAAGCTGGGGGAGAGGTCGTCCTATCCGAAGTCCTTCCCGATGAACGGGCCCAAATCAGTGCCGAGCTTAAGCGGATCACCGACGGCGGACTGGCCGACATCGTGCTGACGACGGGGGGAACTGGCTTTGCTCCCAGAGACGTTACCCCGGAAGCGACAAAGGACGTCTTGGACCGGGAGGCCCCGGGTCTGGCCGAGGCCATGCGCGCCGAAAGCCAAAAGAAGACGGTAACGGCCATGCTTTCCCGGGCAGCTTCTGGAATTAGGAAAGCCACTCTGATCATAAACTTGCCCGGAAGCCCGCGGGCTGCCCGGGAAAACCTTGCGGTCGTCCTGCCCGCTCTGGCCCACGCCGTTGAACTTCTTAAGGGACGGGTCGGGGAATGCGGAAAGCCATGACTAACGCCGGTCCCGTCCCTATGACATTATATCGCCTGGGTTTCATCGGAAGCGGCTTCGCCCTCCAAGTCGACCTGGCGATCTTGGATTTTGACACGGGCCGGGCGGTATGCTACAAAGAAGATCGAAATGAAAGCCATCGCCGTCGTCGGTCCGTCAGGAAGCGGCAAGACGACATTCATCGTCCGCTTGATTCCGGAGCTTAAGTCCAGGGGCGCGAGAGTTGCTGTTCTCAAGCACTGCCGCACGGACGTGACTTTGGACAAAGAAGGGAAGGACTCCTGGATACTGACTCATGCGGGCGCAGCCAGGGTCGGTATCGTGATGCCGGGCCGGGTCGCCGTCTTCCAGGAAACGGCAAAGCCGGACGATATCCAGGGTTCCATCGGCCGGTTCTTCGCCGACGCGGACATCGTTTTGGTCGAGGGCGGAAAGGGCGTCAAGGGGCTAAAGAAGATCAGCCTCGTGCGCAAGGATATCGCCGAAAAACTTGAGTTTGCTTCCGAGGAATTGCTGGCCGTGGTCTCCGATGACGAGGTCGAGTCGGAGATACCCGTTTTTCGTTTTTCTGAGATCGGCAAAATAGCCGACCTCGTGATATCCTCGGCCGGTCAGTTCCCAGAAGCGACGCTGATCGTAGATGGGGTGGAAATTCCGCTCAATCCGTTCGTTGAATCTTTTATAAGGAATACAGTCATGGGAATGGTCGGCTCCCTGAGGGGAACGAGCCACAACCCCCAGGACGTCGTCCTTCACCTTGCTCGCAAGGGATCCGGGAAATGACTGCGAAGACGAGGAGGAGGCAGCTGCAGGAGGACCTGTTTTCGAAGCATGATCCGGAGGTTCTGGCTGCGCTTCGGGGCAGCACGGTTGGGGTCGCCGGGGCCGGCGGCCTCGGCTCCAATGTCGCCGTTTCCCTGGCCCGGGCCGGCGTTGGCAGGCTCATCATTGCCGATTTCGATAAGGTCACGCCCTCCAATCTCAACCGTCAGCAATATTTTATCGGCCAGATCGGACGCCGCAAAGTGGATGCCCTGCTCGAGAACCTGAAGAGAATTAATCCGTTCTCTGAATACTCGGTCCATCACATAAAAATCAACGAAAAGAACGTCGGCCAGATCTTCGGCGCTGCGGATATTCTTGTCGAGGCCTTTGACAGGGCCGAAGCCAAGCACATGCTCATCGAGGCCTGGCTATCGCTCTTTCCGAAAAAACCCATGGTCGCAGCCTCTGGCCTGGCCGGCTATGGGAAGAACCGGAAGATCCATGCCCGGAAGATGGGCAGCCTTTATATCTGCGGAGACGAGGAGAGTGAGTGCCGCCCGGGAGTTAGCCCGATGGCCCCCCGGGTCGGTATCGTTGCCAACATGCAGGCCAACTGCGTCGTAGAACTGCTCGTCAAAATGAGAAGGGGACGTTTATCCACGACCGAAGGCCTGGCAACGGGAACAAAAGCTCATTTTTGAGTCCACTCCCCGTCGATAAGGCGCCACATTTTTCCTGTCGGATTCTCGTCCCGAAGTTCGGGCGGCAAGCGGTCCTGCTGGATATTATCATAGCAATGGAGGGCCGTGAAACGCAGCATAGAGGTGGGGAAGCCTACGCTGGTGAATCCCGGATGGCCGGTCGCGGGGAAAGGACCGCCGTGGACCATGGAGGGAACGACGGCCAGACCGGTCGGCATCTTGTCGTTGAGGAGACGGCCGGCCTTTGTTCGCAAAATGGGCTCAAGCCTCGAGTAGAGACTGTTGTCAGTCCCATCCTTGTCCGAGTAAATGCAGGCGCTCAGATTGCCCTCGAGCGCCTCGGCGACGCGGAGCATCTCCTCTTCTGTCTCGGCAAGGACGACGAGAGACGCCGTCCCAAAGGCCTCGCGCTGAAAGCTGCCGGGATGATCCAGGAAGGCCTTCCCGGATATTTTGAGCAGGGTGTTTTCGAACTGAAACCCTGGACCACTAACGGGCTTCCCTCCGGCGAGGACCTCCGCGCTTGCCCTCAACATTTCCGATACGCTCGCTTGAAGGGACTCCAAGACGCTTCGGCCCAAAAGGAAGCCTGACGAGGGAACTTTAAAATTTTTTTTAGAAGCGGCCAGAAACGCCCTTCCTTCCTCACTGTCGAGGACCACGACCAATCCGGGCTTGGTACAGAACTGGCCGGCGCCAAGGGAGCATGAAGCAGAGAGCTCGGCCGCGATCGCCTCGCCGCGTTCCCGCAGGGCACCGGGAAGAATGAAAACGGGATTGACGCTTGACATTTCGAGGCTGATGGGCTTTCCAGCCCGGTCCGCGGCTTCCTTGAGCCGCATCCCGGATGAACGGCTGCCTGTAAAGGCCGTGGCCCCCGTGAGCGGGTGGGCAACGAGTCGAAGTCCATCTTCGGGCCGCAGGTGGTAAATCATCTGGAGGGTCGCCCGAGGCAGTCGCAACCCTTCAAGACAGCTGAGAGCGATTTCAGCGAAAAGTTTCGTCGTCCCGGGATGGAAAGGGTGGGACTTGGCCAGGACGGGGTTTCCGGCGGCGATGGCCGCCGCCATATCCCCGCCTGCCGCGGAGTTGAACGCGAATGGAAAATTGTTGGGGCCGAAAATGACGATGGGGCCTCCCAAAGGTGCATGGATCGACCGGATATTGGTTTTGGTATCGATCGTCGCCCGTCGCCAAGATCGATCTCTAGAGGCTTTGGCGGCTTGGCGTAGCTGGTCGATCGTCCGGGGAAGTTCAGTCGTCCCCAGCCGGGGGGCTTTGGGAAGGGCGGTCTCTCGATGGGCCGTTTCGATGAGTTCATTGGCCCGGCCCAAAATGCTATCAGCGAGTCGTTCCAGGAACGCGGCGATATCATCAGGCGATGCCTGGATAAGGCCTTGGCAAGCTCGCCGGCCGGCAGCCAAGGCCGCCTCGACGTCCTCGAACGAGGAGATGGGAAACAAGCCGGGCAATGGGGATCCGGTCGAGGGATCGACGGCCTGAAATGTCCCTGCGGAGCGTGCCTGCCGCCAAATGCCGTCGATCAATACTGGTTGCATGATCCACGCTATTGGCGAAGTTCGGGGATCGCCAAACCTTAACCGCCCGAATATAGCGGCGAGATGACGACGCGATCGCCGTCCCGAAGTTCGTCGGCCGGGCCGACGGCCTTGCCGTTTCGGGTGACGATCTTGGGCCGATCCTTGTCGATCCCGACGAGCCCTAAGAGACTCTCCACCGTCGCCGATTGAGGAACTTCAAACTCTTTTTCGCTGAAGCCCGCCGCGTAAATAAAGGGGCCGATGAGCTTGATGGTGATGTTCATCCTACTCGAGCCTTGCATATTTCTGGACCACCCCGGCCTCCTTGTCCAGGCCCAGGGATTCAGCCGTTTTCTTGGTTGGAATGCCCCGTTTGTCCCAGCCTCGGATGTCATAGAAGTGATCGAGGAGCACGTTATATTTATCGAGCTCGAGGTACTTCCCGGCGATGGGCCCGTCTTTATCGGCATTGGCCGGATCGAACCAGACCATCGGCGGATAATCCCTGGTCCGGTCCCAGCTTGGGATCTCGCGGGCCCAAAAAAACTTCATCAAGGAGTAGATCCGGTCGCCGACCTTCCAGAAATCGTCGAGGGCCCAGTCGAGTCCGGTGGCTTTATTGAAGTAGACCGCGTAGTTTTTGATGTCCCAGCCCAGCTCGATCCAGGGGAAACGGCAGGAGACGATATACTCGAAGAGGCCGCCCCGGATTCTTTGCAGCTCGACGACCTTCGCCGCCTTTTCGCGCCCGTAGGATTCGCGCGAGGTCTGCTTCAGTTCGAAGGTGATGATCCAGGCCTCCTTGTGGTGGGCGCCTATAGGGCTCGTCCCAAAGGCTAGAGCCATGCCGGGGATAAACTTGCAGTTGTAGGCCGCCACTTCCAGTCCCTTGACCTGCATGGCATAGGCCTCGGAGCCGTGGCCAAACCGACGGGCCATGCGAAGCGAGCCGTCCGCCAGAAGATTCCCGAGTCTCCCTTCCCGTCGGGCCGCCAATCCTAGGAGTTCTTTGGCCTTTTCGGGGTCGTTGAATTTGAAGTCTCCCCCTGTCGCCCCTTGTTCGATGGCGTCGGCGTAAAAGGAAAGGACGCAGCCGGCCGACATCGTGTCCAGTCCGTAATCGTCGCAGAGATAGTTCAGGGAGGCGACCTGGTCGAGGTCGAAGATCTCCAGGTTGGAGCCCAGGAGCCCGATGTTCTCGTAGTCCAGCTCTGATTCCCGGCCCTCGTGATCATGGATCGTAATGCCGCAGCGCATCGTGCAGTTCGGACAACCGTAGGTTGCGATCCTGGCCGCATTAAGCCGCTCGCCGTCGATCTTCCAGGCGTCGGGGTGCTGGGTTTTCCGGAAGTTCCGGACGGGCAAGGCGGCGACTTCATTGCACCAGGCCAGGACTCCGGTCGTGCTCTGAATGGACCAGCCCGTTTGTTTATCGATGGCCCCGACTTTTCTCAGATCGCCCGTTCCTATGGCCTTCATCTGTGCGGGATCTGCGACCGGGATGGTTTTGGTCCCCTTGACGACGATGGCCTTAAGCTTTTTGGAGCCCATAACAGCACCCATCCCCGGCCTGCCGCCGGCCCGGCCCTCCAGACTGCGGACCACGGCGTACAGGGCCATGTTCTCGCCTCCCTGGCCGATCGTGAGGACGCCGACGCCCTTGCCGTACTTGGCGTAAATCCAGTCGTTCGTCGCGTACGTTCCCTTGCCCCAGACCTCATCGGCGGGCAGGAATTCAACCTTGTCGTCCTCGATATAGATATAGGTCGGAGAGGATGCCTTTCCCTCGACGATCAGAGCGTCGTATCCGGCTTTCCGAAGATGTTCAGTGACCCGGGTCCCTATGTTCCCATCACCATAGCCTCCCGTAATGGGGGATTTGGCGGCGACCACGGCCTTGCCGGTGTTTGGAGCCGGGATGCCGGCGATAGGCCCCAGGGCAACGATGAACTTGTTCTCGGGGCCCAGGGGATCGATCCCGGGCTTGAGTTCGTCCCAGAGGATTTTGAGGGCGAAGCCCCGTCCGCCGACCCATTTTTTCGCGAATTCCTCGCTGAAGGATTCCTTCCTATAGGTCTTCGTATTCAGGTCAATCCTCAGGATATTGCCGGTCCATCCATACATATCTGTCTCCGTTTGATACCGAATCCGGTTATAGAAAATTGCCTCATATCGGATAGCATAGAGGTTGTGTTTAGTCAAGTATCTTGCTCCCAAATTGCCCGTAAGATATGAGCCATCCAGTCAACCATTAGGGCAGAATGGTCTTGCCCAAATTGCCGATAGGGTTCCTTCTCATCAAGCGATGACGCCGATTTCGGTGAGGCTGGGAATTTCAGGGACACGATACCAATTCCAGAGAATTAGTTCATGTCCCGAAATTCCGACCTGTGTTCTATCGGCAATTTTGGGGAGCCCCCAAAGGCTTGCCTAAAGGTGGTTTTTTTTCTAAAATATACATAATAGCGTTCATTTAGCCCGGGTGATAACTATAGAGGCTGATTACAGAATAAAAGAACATGGCCGAAGAACAGCAAACGCCGGGCGAAGGATTCTCGATCTTCCAGAAGGTCCGCAGGGCCCTGATCGGCGGGCCCAGGAATATCAAGGACCCTTCCCTTTTTCATAAGCTGGCCCTCATCCCAATACTGGCCTGGATCGGGTTGGGGGCTGACGGGCTATCTTCGGCATCTTACGGTCCCGAGGAGGCCTTCAAGGCGCTCGGCCGGCACACCTATCTCGCCATCTTCCTGGCCCTGGCCACGGCGTTTACCGTCTTCATCATCTCCTACGCCTACTCCCGGATCATCGAATATTTTCCTTCCGGAGGAGGAGGCTATATCGTCGCCACCCACACCCTGGGGGAAAACGCGGGCGTCATCTCGGGATGCGCTCTCATAGTCGACTATATGCTGACTATTAC
>CAZJBD010000067.1:0-12809 GCA_964544265.1 uncultured Eubacteriales bacterium | reverse complement strand
TTTTCAACAAGCTTGCGGTCCGCTTGCATTTCAGCCGACCCGGCGGGTTGTTGGGAGTTCATTATGGACTCCTGTGATAAGGCGGCCGAGGGCCCGTCAGATGTATGGAATGGCGACCCCGGAGCGAAAGAAATGACGGCCGTTAACGTTAGGAGAAAAATCATAATTAGCCCCAGGACTATCTTGCCCCAAAAGCTTTGTGGTTCTTTTGGCTTCTGTCCCCTCGCATGACCGTTGTCCATTTAAACCTCCCCGCAGATTTTGCCCTTCAAGAACCATCATATAACAAAGTCAAGCTCGATCCCAGTTTTCGAACGGCGCGTGAAAGCATCTTTTCGTGTGATAGAGACAATGGCGCAGGGGCGATGCCCGGAGGAGGCAGTCGAAGGTCTGAGCGGGCACGGGTCCTCGACCGGAGGGAGAGGAGAGCGAAGACCGGAGCCGAAGCGGCCTGGCTCGCCGGGACAGGCCGCGGCCGACGGAGGGCGCGCCCCGAGCCTGAATTCCTTCTCGCACGAAAGGAGATGCTTCCACGGCGCGTTGGTGCAAGACGCTGTTGATGGCCCTGGTCCGACCGTCCCGGACATCCTCGACCATGGCGCGGAGGATATTATTTGAAGCCTCGCGGAAAGCCATGTCATTTCGCATGAGGGGTCAGGATTAGAGTCCGGGGGGTCCGAACGAACAGCTCCGCGCGGTCAGCGGCTTGCGTATCGTTCCAGCTTTTGGAGCTCAGCCCTGGCTTGGGCGATGCTCTGCTCGCTCTCGCCCTCCGGGTTGTCCAGGTAAAGCCTGAGACAGCGGATGGCGTCCCCGATCTTCCCTTGTCTGACCATGGCCCTGGCCAGGTTGAAGTAGGCCACGGGTGTGGGCCGGAGGCTTATGACTTTCTCAAGGCATTCAATGGAGCGGGACAGGCTTCCGGCATAGGCGTGGGCAATTCCGAGGTCTTGAAGGATCGCGGGATCGTCCGGATAATCGCGGGAGAGGTTTTCATAGATCTCAATCGCTTCCCCGAACTGTCCGGTTGCGGCCAGGCTTTGGGCGTAGCCCGTCCGCCCGTAGCGGTTCTCCGGCTCGAGTTCGAGAGCGTTCCGGTAATAGGTCAGGGCGTCCGCCTTCTGACCGATCGCGTCCAGCATAAAACCCGAGGCGAGGAGGGCCTCGAAACTTCGGGGATTGGTCTTGAGCACCCTGTCAAAGGCCTCCAGCGCCTTTTTCACTCGGCCAGTCGACATGAACGCTCTGCCCAGGCGGAGAAGGAGAGTCTCGGAATCCGGATTCCAGGTGAGACCTTGTTCGAGGGTCCGGACCGAATCGTCGAATTTCATCATCCGCTCCTGGATGTCCGCCAAGTTAACGTAGCTTGTTGCGACTTCGGGCCTCATGACGAGGATTCGTTGGCGGGCGGCGGCGGCTTCGGGGAGATTCTCCGCGGCCTCGTATTCTTCGGCCTGCCGAATGAGCCCGAGTTCGTATGTCTGGTCTTTAGGGTCGGGGAGAGACTCTATCTTATTAGCCGGCAGGGCCTTATTTTCGGCTTTCAAAGCAAACTCCCCGACGAGCTTGTCCAGCCCATTGCCCAAGTTGCGGACGATATCGGGCTTGCTCCCGGCCAAGTTCTTTTCTTCTTTCGGGTCCCGCCTGAGGTCATAGAGTTCTTCACGGGGCGCCCGGATGTATTTCCATTCCGCCCGCTGGAGGCCCACAAGTTCCGACCAGCCGTAATTGTCGCGGGGGTAATATGTTTCGAGGTAGGAGTCCAAGTCGTCCTTTCTCTTTCCCTGAACGTAGGGAAGGAGGCTGGTCCCCTGAGAATCCTTAAGGCCCGGCAAGCCGAGGAAGTCCATTACGGATGACGGGATATCGATGAGCCTCACCCGGCTTTTGACGACCCGGCCGCGGGGGAGACGATTTTCGGCGTAGAGAATGAGGGGAACCCTCATTGTCGGCTCATAGAGAAACGCTCCGTGTCCCGTTTCTTCTTTTTCGCCGAACGCTTCTCCGTGGTCCCCGGCGATGATGACCAGAGTCCGTTGGAGAAGGCCGTAATCCCTGAGCTTGCCGACGATCTTCCCCACCTGCTCATCCACAAAAGCGATTTCGCCGTCGTAAAGGTCGGAGACAAACCTCTCTTTATACGGAGAAGGCGGGTTATACGGGAAGTGCGGATCGAAAAAATGAACCCAGGAGAAGAACCGGTCCGTCTTGTGTTCTTCCAGCCAGCGGGCGAAGGGAGCGAAGACCTCGTTAGCCGGGCGTTCCTCCCTTAAGGATTTGAAGGGCTGCTCGGAAGCGAAATCGTCGTTGTAGACGTCAAATCCCCGGCCCAATCCGAAGCGTGAATCGACGCGGAAGGAGCCGACGAACGCGGCCGTGGTCTTTCCGGCCGCCTTCAGGGCTTCGGCGAGAGTCTGGATGTCGGGCCGAAGGATTTGGCTTCCGTCGTTATGGACCTGATGGATAAACGGATAGGCTCCGGTGAATATGGAGCAATGGGATGGTCCCGTCAGCGGAGCCTGGCAGATCGCCTTCTCGAAGCGGACGCCGCCCGCAGCCAGGGCATCCAGGTTGGGGGTCGCGGCCTTAGGATAGCCATAGGATCCCAGTCGGTCGGGCCTGGTCGTATCCAGCGTGACGATCAGGATATTGAGGTCAGGGTCTTTTTCCAGCCCGGCCGGGGGCCGGAGGACGCGGAAAACAATAAAGGATCCGGCGATGAGGGCGATTATCGTCGCTCCGACGAGAATACTGAATCTTTTTTGCGGCTTGGGGACGGGGCTGTGCTTTTTCCGGCTTGCCATGGCGAGGACAATGTACTGAATCAGAGGAGAGCAGTCAAGCGGGCATAAATACCTTAAAATTGCCGATCGGAAATTCCTATCCCGGATGAGATAGAAGGTTTATAATATCAAAAGAGACATGATAAAGAACAACAAACGGTCAGCCGCTTTTATCGTTCTTTCAGTCTCCCAGTGGCTCTGGTGCCTTCTTTTTTCATTCCCGCCAACGCTTATCCCCCAAGAACGCCCCGTAAACGGCCGGCCGAACGTCCTTCTGATCACCATAGACACCCTGAGAGCAGATAGGCTGAGCTGTTATGGATACCGAGGGCTAGAGACATCCACAATCGACCGTTTTGCTGCGGACAGCATGTTATTCACCAAAGCCTTTGCCCATACGACGACGACCCTGCCCTCCCACGTCAACATCCTGCTGGGAACAACACCCCTCTCCCACGGCGTCCATGACAATTTTAACTTCATCGTCCCCGGCGGGACTCTGACGCTGGCCGAATATCTCAAGAAATTCGGATATCTGACCGGAGCGGTCATCGGAGCCTACCCCCTGGATTCCCGCTTCGGACTCGACCAGGGTTTCGACACTTATGACGACGATTACGAGAGGGAAGGCAGCCACAAACTCGCCGCTGGAGAGCGAAGCGCAAAGGCCGTTGTTGACAAGAGCATTGCCTGGATCGACAGCCACGGCTCCCCGTGGTTTTTGTGGGCGCATGTTTTCGACCCCCACGATCCTTATGACCCTCCCGAGCCCTTCCGCACGCAATTCAAGGATCGGCTGTACGACGGCGAGATCGCTTACGCAGACCAGGAGCTGGGAAGACTCTTCGGCCACCTCACAGAAAAAGGCCTCCTCAAGAGGACCGTGGTCGTCCTGACCGGAGACCACGGGGAGTCGCTCGGCGAACATGGAGAAAAGACGCACGGCTATTTGGCCTACAACACAACCCTCTGGATTCCCCTCATCATCTATATCCCGGGCCTCTCGAAAGGACGCTACGAGCAAAACGTCGCTCATATCGATATCTTTCCGACAATCTGCGATGCTCTGGAAATCGAAAAACCTTCCACCCTCCAGGGGGTGTCCCTCCTGCCCGCCTTAAGGGGGAAGAATCCGCCGAAACAGCCTGTCTATTTTGAGTCTCTTTATCCTTTTTACAATCGAGGCTGGGCCCCTCTCAACGGATACATCGATGACCAGGAGAAGTTCATCGATTCGCCCAACCCCGAGCTCTATGACCTGAAAGAGGACTTTAACGAGCAGAGAAATCTCCTCGGCCGAAATGAAGCCGATCGCAATCGCAAGAATCTCGGCGAACTTGTCATGCGGATGTCCGCTTCTTCAACCGCCCAGGAAAAGCGTCGCTTAGACAGAGAAGCGATGGAGCGGTTGAGGAGCCTCGGGTACATTTCCACGCCTTCGGGAAAGCCCAAAAAAACCTACGGTCCCGAGGATGACGTCAAGACTCTTCTCCCTTTTTTCAACCGGACATTGGAAGCGATGGACGTCTTTAAAAGCGGAAATATCGGTCAGGGATTGGATATGCTCAAGGGGATTATCACGGCGGAAAAGAATATCGATCTGGCCTATTCTTACCTCGCCGGGATGTACAAGGAGCTCGGCCAGTCGAGCGAGGGGATCGAGGTCCTGAAGCTCGGCCTCCAGCGGCTTCCGGAAAGCTACGAAATTTTCTTTACCTATATCAGTTTTCTCGAGGCGGCCGGCCGATACGAGGAGGTCATTCAGGCCGTTGACGAAACCCGCTTGCCGCAAACGGACATCGACCCCGATGTCTGGATCGCTCAAGGAAACGCCTTCTTGTTAAAAGGAAACCTCGACAAAGCCCTGACCGCATATAGGCGTGCTCAGTCTATAGATCCTGAGTACGCCGACGTCTATGACGGGCTGGGAAAGGTTTCCCTTTCGTCCTATTTGAAAACCCATGATTCGGCGTCTCTGGAGGAGTCCATCGCTTATTTCACAAAAGCCGTCGAGCTCGATCCGCGTTTCGTTTCTGCCTACCACGGCTTGGGCGTCGCCTACAGACATAGAGCCGACCTGGACAAAGCCGTCGGTTTCTGGGAAAAGGCGCTCCAAATCGACCCTGACTTCGCGGAAAGCCTCTATGAACTGGGAAATGCATATCTCGCAAGGGGAGAAAAAGCCAAAGCCCTTCGCTGTCTGGAGAGGTTCCGAAAGCAATTCGGAGACTCTCTTCCCCCTGAAGAGAGAAAAGCTCTCGACGTGCTCATCCAAAAGGCTAAAAACGGGACATGAATCCGGATGGGGAAGCCAGAGGCCGGATGGATTTGACATCCGGTTAAGGGGATGTGAAAATATCCTTTTTAAGATCAATGGAGTTCAAATAAGGGGAGAGTGAAATATGAAAGCCAAAGCGAGATTTGTTGTTCTCCTGTTTTTATCAGTCGTTGCCGTGATGGCGGACTTGAGCTTCGGGCAGAGAGGCTTTGGGATGAAAGAAAAGGAACTTGTCGAAAAATTTAAGCGTTCCGACGTCAGATTTCAGACTGGCAAAGAACTTTTTAACAAAGGAAAATTTGATAAAGCCGATAAGGAACTCAAAGCCTGCATTGAGATCATGCCCGAACATGCCGACGCCTATTTTTTCCTCGCCCAGATTGATTTACGGAAAAGCGAATTCGATCGGGCCCTGGCCGACATCGAAAAGGCCGAGTCCAATTATCAATTCATCGGGCAATTCTATACCTATACCCATGAGTTGCGCCTTGAACAGTTGCGTGACGACCAGTCGAGGCTGCAGAGTGAGCTTACGGCTTACCGGGACAAGCTGGCCGGTGCCATAACGAGCGAGGAGAAGCAGAGACTTCAAGCCCTCGTGAACCAAACCCAAGCCCAGCTTTCGTCGGTGAAATCGCAACTGAACGAGCCTATTCCGGACGCCATGGCCATACCGGGCGATTATTACTATATTCATGGGAATATCCTATTCAAGCTCCAGAAATTCCAGGATGCCTATAGCCGTTATCTCGAGGCGATCAAGATGGACCCCAAGCATCCCGGGGCCTATAATAACCTCGTTAATCTATGCTTCATGGCGAAAAACTATGATGAGGCCATTAAGTTCGTAAACCAAGCCGAGACCAACGGCGTTTCCTTGAACCCGAAACTCAAAGAGGCCGTCCTGAAGGCGGCGGGAAAATCCTCCTTTTATTGAAGCTCGTTGAGAGATCAGATATAATAATATCGTGAAAAAAAGGGACGTTTTTTTCCTAAGCTTCCTGTTTGTTTTCACAACGACTCTTTCCCCCTCCCTCCAGAAGAAACTCTCTCCAAAAGATTTAGCCCCCCAGTACCGAAGATGGCTGGAGGAGGAAGTCGTTTATATCATCACCCCAAAGGAAAAAGACGTCTTTCTACGGCTGGAAACCGACCGGGAGAGGGAGATCTTCATCGAAGCGTTCTGGAAGGTGCGGGACCCTGATCCTGTTACGCCTGAAAACGAGTTTAAAAAAGAACATTACCGTCGGGTCAAGTATGCCGATCAAAAATTCGGCCGGGAGGGACCGGGCGCGGGCTGGCGAACGCCCATGGGGAAAATTTATATTCTCCTGGGAGAGCCCTCGCAGATCTACGGTCTGGAAAATGACTCGGAAGTCTATCCCATCGTAACCTGGTTTTATCAGGGCCTGGCGGATTACGGCCTTCCCAACGCCTTCTATGTGGCTTTCTTCAAAAGGTCGGGCATAGGAGAGTACGAATTCTACTCTCCCATCAGAGACGGGCCCCAGAGCCTCGTCATTCACTTCCGGGGGGACCCGGCGGACTATGAGTCCGCTTATACCAAGCTCTTTGGCATCGACCCCACGATCGCGGCCGTCTCGATGACCTTGATTCCGGATGAGTCGGGCAAGCTGGCTTCTCCCTCCGTGGCCTCGGAGATCCTCGTCACCAGCAAGATTCCTTCCGCTCCCAGCAAGAAAGTCGAAGATGATTATGCTGAGAAGCTTCTCGCTTACAAAGACATCATCGAAGTCGATTACACCGCGAACTATATCTCCAGCGATGCTTATTCCGAAGTCTTCAGGGACGCCCGGGGCCTGTATTTTGTCCACTACCTCATCGAGCCCAGAAAGCTGACTTTCGACCAGATCGGGAACCGTTTTCGGGCTAATCTAGAGGTTAACGGCAGGGTTGCCGACCTTCAAGGCAACGCGATTTACCAGTATGACCGGTCTGTCCCGATCGAATTCAACCAGGACCAATTGAACAATATCAAGGACAAGCTCTTCAGCTTTCAGGATATCTTCCCGCTCGTTGAAGGAAATTATAAGTTTAACATCCTCCTCAAAAACACGATTTCCAAAGAATTCACGTCGATGGAGAAGGATGTTTCTATTCCCGGCCCGGCGGCCGGCATGCGGATGAGCCATCTCGTCCTGGCCAACAAGGTCATCCGGAATTCGGAATACCGGGGCACAAACAAGCCTTTTCTCTTCGGAGACTCCCAGCTGGTCTGTTCGCCTCGGAATGATTTCGCCCCTCGGGACACGCTCTATCTCTACTTCCAGGTCACCGGATTAAGCCGCGATCTTCTTGGGAGCGGCAGCCTGGAATATAGCATTCTCAAAGAGGGAGAGAAGGTCTTTTCCACGACCAAGGCTCTTAAGGAATATTTCGATCCGATGAATTTCTTTGAAGAGTTTTCCCTCGCTCCATTCGCCCCCGCTTATTATAAAATCAGGGTCTCCCTCCGCGATCAGGCCGGGAGCGGACTTGTTTTCGAAGAGAAGGATTTCGTCGTCACCTATCTGACGGCTTTGCCCAGACCCTGGGTTCTCTCGATCCCTCAGCCCCCCTCCGAGGATTCCATATACGCGAATATCCTGGGGAACCAGTACCTCAATAAAAAAGATACCGCAAAGGCCAGAAGCCTGCTCGGCCAAGCGTATCAAAAAACACCCCGGTCCAAGAAATTCGCCTTGGATTACTGCCGCATCCTGTTTCTGGACAGAGAATATCCAAGGATCAAAGAAGTGGCCGCTCCCTTCCTTCAGAGCCAGGACAAGTACGAATTTTTGTCCATCCTGGGCCAATCCTCTCAGGCCCTTGGAGAACTCGCGGAAGCGATTGCTTATTATAAGGAATATCTCGCCCATTATGGGACCAACATTCTGATCCTTAATTCTATAGGCGAGTGCTATTATCAGATGAACAACCTGGAAGAAGCCCTGATCGCCTGGGAAAGGTCTCTGCAAATTAATCCCGAACAGGAAAACATCAAAAAATTGGTGGATTCCATCAAAAAGAAAAAATGAAAAAAAATGTCGGCTTGTATTTGATCGTCGCTGCCCTCTTGATCTCCTGCTCCGCTCTCAACGTGCAAAAGAATCTCTCCCCCGAAGACAAAGATTTTCTCTCCACGGTCAGGTACATAATGACCAAACAGGAGAAGAAGGAATTTCTTGATCTCGCCCCTTCAGAACGCCCCGCCTTCATCGAAGAATTCTGGAAGAAAAGAGACCGCACTCCATTGACCGAAGTCAATGAGTACAAGGACGAGTATCTGAAGCGCGTCAAAGAAGCCAAACACCTCTTCAGAGACGAAGGAGGAGCTTCGGGCTGGCTCCAAGATAGGGGACGAATCTATATTCTCCTCGGGCCTCCGGAACAGAGAGAAGCCTATCCCAGAGGGGAGAACCTTAATGATATCCCCGTGGAATATTGGCACTATGGCTTTCATGTCCTGACCTTCGTAGATTATCGCAAAAACGGAAATTATGAGCTCCGAGAGGGGCCTCGTATGCTTGCCGAAATTAGCCGAACTGAAGAGCAGATCAATCCGGAGGTAAAGCCGGAACGAGCGGCCCTTGAGTTCGACCTGGATTTAAGAAAAGCGGCCGAAGGGCAAGCGCTCATCCTGGTCTCCGTCCCTTATGATAACATCTGGCTTTCTGCCGAGGGGAATGAGTTCAAGACGACCCTGGAATTGTCTTTATCCATCTTTGACTCGGCCGGGAACAAAGTCCGGGACGAAACCAAAACTTATCCGATTTCCCTGGCGAAAGACGAGCTGGAGAAGCTTACGGGCCAGGATTATCTTATGGAGATTCCGGTCGAACTTGAACCTGGAGAATACCGGGCGACGATCGCCCTAAACAACATAACGGGGCAAACAAAGGTCAAAAAAACAATAAAATTTACCATCCCACTTTCCGAGCGGAGGGCACTATGAAAACCCATAAACTTCATTTCTTTTTTCTTCTGACGTTTTTTCTGCTGATCGTCTCTCTCCATGTTTTTTCTCAAGCTGGAAGAGGGAAAGCCAGAGTCAACGGTATCGTCTTGGATGAGGACGGGAAACCCATTGCCTCGGCCCAGGTGACTATCGAGCTTCTCTCGAGCGAGTCCATTAAACGTGATACGACCACGGATAAAGACGGCGAATGGGTCTTCATCGGGCTCGGCTCCGGCAACTGGCGGCTCACGGTGAACGCCGAAGGATATATTCCGACCTCGACGACGTTTTTCGTCAGTCAGCTCGAAAAAAATCCCAAAATCCCCCTCAAGATGAAAAAGCCCGAACTGAGCAAAGACGCCGTTATCCGCGATGAAGCCTCCCTGGCCTTCATCGAAAAAGCCAACCAGCTCTTCAATGACAAGGATTATGACGGGGCTTTGGCCATCCTCGAACAATTCCTGGCCCAAAACCAGACAGCCTATCAAGCCTACATTCTCGTCGGCGACTGCTACAAGGAGAAAGGGGAATTCGAAAAAGCCATCGAAACCTACAATAAGGCCATAGAGGAGGCCAAGAAAGACGAAAAAATGGGCAAGGAGATCACGGCCAAAGGGCTGGCCGCGATCGGCGATTGTTACATGAGACAGGGGGATTTCGAAAAGGCCCAGGGCTTCTTCAAACAGTCCATTGACACCTATCCCGAGAATGAAACGCTCGCCTATAACGTCGGAGAGATCTACTTCTCCAACCAAAAACTCGACGACGCCATTCAGTACTTCACCATCGCGACCCAGATTAAGGCCGACTGGGCTCCCCCCTTCCACAAGTTAGGCCTCGTGTATCTCAACAAAGAGGACTACGAAAAGGCCAAAGAAAACTTCAGAAAATTCCTGGAGCTTGAGCCCGACACCGAGCTCGCCGGGCAGGTAAGAAATATTCTCGACTACCTGGAGAAAATCAAGAAATAAGCGGCCGGCTGCGGCCTATTGCCTGAGGAGCGTTTCCAGATGGGCGAGTTCCTGCCGGGCCCGTTCGATGCTCTCCTCGCTTTCGCCCTCTGGATTCCCGAGATAAAGTTTAAGATAGTCGACGGCCTCCCGGATGCTTCCGGCCTTTCTTGAGGCGACGGCCAGATTGGCATAGGCGACGGGGGTCGGATGAAGGGCGACCGCCTTCTTTAAATTCTCGATCGAACGGCTCAAATCCCCCGCATATCCATACGCAATTCCCAGGTCCTGGGAGACTTCATAGTCTTCGGGATAGTCCTCTTTCAGGCGCTCATAAACGTCTATGGCTTCCTTGATCTTTCCCCGCTTGGCCAGATTCTCCGCGCTATATTTGCGGAGAAATCTGTTTTCGGGTTCGACCTCCAGAGCCTTCTCGAAGTAGGTCCAAGCTTCCTCCAGTTTCCCCCTGAAGTCCAGAATCCAGCCCGAGGCCAGCAGGGCGTCAAAATAGCGCGGATCGATCACCAAAACGGCCTGCCAGGCATCCAATGCCTTTTCCAACCTGCCCATAACCATATAGGTATGAGCCAGCCGGGAGAGAAGGACCTCCGAACCGGGGATCCGGGCGATGCCCTGTTCGAGCATGCGGACGGCTTTCTCGAACTCGTTCATCTTGGCCCGGGTGAGGGCGAGGTTGACGTAATTCGTCGGATTCTCCGGCCGCAGGGATAGGATCTTTTCGTAGACTCTGGCCGCCTCGGCGGCGTTTCCCTCGAACTCATAAATCTCCGCCTGCTGATTCATCCGAAGCTCTTCGACCATATCTTTGGGATCGGGGAGGGGCCCCTGGGGGGTTGCGATTGACTGAGACAAATAGCCCAGAGACCTTAATTTTTCCTTTTCTTCCGAACTCAGTTCTTTTTTTTCCGATTTCATCCCGGATGAATACTTCGCCAGGACATCTCCCAGCTTGGCTCTC
Source organism: uncultured Eubacteriales bacterium (assembly GCA_964544265.1). Lineage (GTDB taxonomy): Bacteria > Acidobacteriota > Aminicenantia > Aminicenantales > Saccharicenantaceae > JALHVH01. Next base: position 1,861 of record CAZJBD010000067.1, on the reverse strand, counting down.
TTCTCACTCGCGACTCTGTTTTCCTTGCCAACAACGTTTTCCATCTCCCCGGGGTCGGCTTTCAGGTTGTAAAGCTCCTCTTTGGGCGCCCTGATATATTTCCAATCGCCGTCCACAAGCCCGACGAGTTCCGACCAGCCGTAATTTTCCCGCGGAAAATAAGTTTCGATGTAGGAACTCAAGTCTCCTTTCCTCTTTCCGCCGATATAGGGCAGGAGGCTAGTCCCCTGGACTTCCTTGTTGACCGGGACGTTGAGCAGGTCCAGAACGGAAGGCATAAGGTCGATGAGCCTGACCCGCGATTTGACGGCCAGGCCGGCGGGAAGATGATTCTCGGCATAAAAAATGAGGGGAACTTTCATGGTTCCATCATAGAGAAAGACGCCGTGGCCGGCCTCGACCTTCTCGCCAAAGGCCTCCCCGTGGTCCCCGGCCAGGATGACGAGAGTCCTGGCCAGGAGCCCTTTTTCCCGCAGGGCTTCGATGGTTCTGCCGATGACCTGGTCCATGTAGGCGATTTCACCGTCATAGGGGCTGTCGGCAAATTCCGCGTTGTAAGGCGCCGGCGGGTCATAGGGGAGATGGGGATCATAATAATGAACCCAGCAGAAGAAAGCCCGGGCTTCGTTTTGATCCAGCCAGCGGGAGAAGGCCTCGAAGGTTTTTTCCGCTTTCCTCTCGGAATTCAGGGCCTTAAAAGCCTGGGCTTCGGCGAATTTGTCGTCGTAGACCTCAAAGCCCTGGTCGAGGCCGAAACGGGAATCGACGGTGAAAGAGCTGACAAAAGCCGCCGTCGCGAAGCCTTTCCCGTTAAGGACTTCGGCCAACGTTAGGATTGAGGGAGATAGGAAATAGGCGCCATTATTATGAACCTGATGAAAAAGCGGATACGTGCCGGTGAGGATGGAACAATGAGAAGGGGTCGTCAACGGCGCCTGGCAATAGACGTTCAGAAATTTGACGCCCTTGGCCGCCAAACTGTCCAGGTTGGGAGTCTTGGCCCTTTGATGACCGTAGCATCCGAGCCTGTCGGCCCGGGTTGTGTCCAAGGTGATAAGAAGGACATTCAGGCCGCTGTCTTTCTTGACTTCGCTTACGGGAATAAAAAATCGCCAGATCATAAAGACGACGATTAAAAAAAAGAGCGCTGCAAGAAGGGCCGGCAGGCCTTTTTTGGAGAAAGGCCTTTCTCCCTGGGTTTTCTTGACCTCAGCTTCTTGAACTGCGAGCCTAGGGATCGTGCGATCGCGATCTCTTTTCCTCTGCCCTCTTCTTTTTTTCTTGGCCACGATTAAGAAATCTACCCGAAGAATCCGGAGGAGTCAAATAAAAAACCCGCCTCCCGAAGGGGAGGCGGGTTTGAGCTTCTGCTTCAGGTAGGGTTTAGAAGACGAACTTGACGCCGAATCTGACAGCGATCGGACCGTAGAAAGTCATCTTGGAGCCGAACCGAGGATCTTGGACGAAATCCTGTCCGCTGGCAAGATCCCAGTTCTTGGAAAGGACGGTATCTCCGTCGATCCCGATATCGTACAGGGTTCGGTATTCGAAGAGCCTTTGAGCCGTCCCGGCATTGAAGAGGTTGTCCACGTTGACGTTGAAGTTGAGGGTGTATTTTCCGATTTTCAGGTTGTACTCGGCATAGGCATTGCAGAACCACAGGAAAGGCGTCCGCTTCGATTTGATATCGCTGCCGGCCGTCCCTTCTCGGTAATGATTTCTGCTGAACGGGAACATGTAGGCGTCGAGGAGATACCAGTACTCGGTGAAGGGCTGCCCGCTGTAGGCGTTGACAACCGTGCCGACCGTCAGGTTGAACGGGAAGCTGTAAGCGGCGTAGAGTTTGAAGAAGTGGGTCCGG
>CAZJBD010000066.1:0-12831 GCA_964544265.1 uncultured Eubacteriales bacterium | reverse complement strand
AAAGCCCGGGCACTTTATCTTGACTTTGCTCTCAGGCCACTTTTAAATAGAGAGGGAAAAATTGGCCATGGCTATAGTCCTCTTCTTTATTCTAGCCTTTTTATCCGCGGGAGGCGTTGTGGGCATGATTGTCTCCAAGGACAGGGCTTCGAGCGTTCTGTTTCTCGTCCTGGCCTTTGCGGCCCTGGGCGGGGTTTTCGGACTCCTCGACGCTCCCTTCGTGGCCGCTGTCCAGGTCCTCGTTTATGCAGGGGCGATCATGGTCCTCTTTATATTTGTCATCATGATGGTCGACCGGAGGAACGACCGTGAGCCCAAAAAGAAGAATTTGGCCTCCATCTTCGCCGGAATCCTGGCAGTGGGCTTGTTGATCGAGCTTCTCTTGGCCGCGAGGGAGATGGTCCCGGGGATGGGTAACGCCGGTCCAGCCGGAAGCGCGGATACAGCCGGCCTGGGTTCGCTCCTCTTCGAGAAGTATCTTTACCATCTGGAGATCGCATCCATCCTCATCCTCGCGGCCTTAATGGGCGCGATTTCTTTGGCCCGAAAGGGGACGATGCCGAAATGATCCCCGGGTCATACTTCCTCGTCCTTTCCTTCGTCCTCTTTGCCCTGGGTGTCGCGGCTTTCTTCATCAAGCGCGACCTCATTACGATGTTCATGGCCGTTGAGGTCATGCTCAACTCCGCCAATTTAGCCTTCCTTACATTTGCCAAATCATCTTCCGCTCTCGACGGACAAGTCATTGTTTTTTTTGTGATCACGGTCGCCGCGGCTGAAGCGGCCGTAGGACTGGCCATCGTCCTCGTCGTCTTCAGGCAAAAAAAGAGCATTCGATGCGACGACCTCGACTTGATGAAAGGCTGAGATGACGGAGGTCTTCTGGGTCGCTCCGTTTATCCCGGGTTTAAGCGCTCTGGTCTTGTTCCTTTTTGGCCGTCTGTTCTCCAGGAAATGGATTGCCGCCCAGGCCTGCTTGTCCGTGCTGGCCTCTTTCTCCATTTCGCTTTTGGCTTTCTTAGGGCTCCTAGCTGCGGGAAAAGGGGCCGCTCCCGTCGTGAGAGGGCTCTTTTCCTGGATCGTGAGCGGCTCTTTCGAGGCCCGAGCGGCTTTTTCATTCGACCCCTTGGCGGCAATCATGAGCCTTGTCGTCACGGGCGTCGGCTTCTTGATTCACCTCTATTCGGTGGGCTATATGTCCGAGGACCGGTCCTTGGCCCGATTCTTCGGGTTTCTCAACCTCTTCACATTCTTTATGTTGGTCCTTGTTCTGGCGTCCAACGTCATTCTGATGTTCGTCGGTTGGGAGGGCGTCGGACTCTGCTCATATCTCCTCATCGGGTTTTGGTTCGAAAAGCCTTCTGCGGCGGCCGCGAGCAAGAAGGCTTTCCTTGTCAACAGGATCGGAGACGCGGCTTTCCTTTTCGGAACTTTTCTTGTCCTCGCGACGGTGGGAAGCGGCGAGTTCCGGGAGCTCGCAGCGAGTGTGACGGGCGGCGGGTTCCCGGCCGGGATCGCGACGCTGGCCGCTGTTCTTTTCTTCATCGGAGCGACTGCAAAATCGGCCCAGGTCCCTCTTCACGTCTGGCTTCCCGATGCAATGGAGGGGCCGACTCCCGTAAGCGCCCTCATCCACGCCGCGACCATGGTCACGGCGGGAGTCTATATGATTTGTCGGATGAGTCCTTTGTTTGCTTTTTCGGAGACCGCATCCCTGGTCGTCGCCCTAACTGGGGCGGTAACTGCCGTCTTTGCGGCGACTATGGCCCTTACGGAAAACGACATCAAAAGGGTCCTGGCCTATTCTACGATCTCTCAGATTGGCTATATGTTTATTGGCTGTGGCGTAGGCGCCTACTCGGCCGGCATGTTCCACCTTTTCGCCCATGCATTTTTTAAGAGCCTGCTTTTCCTGGCCGCGGGCAGTGTCATCCATGCTCTGGCCGGTGAACAGGACCTAAGAAAAATGGGCGGACTCAGAAGACGACTCCCCCGGACCTTCCCCCCTTTCTTGGTCGGCGCGGCGGCGATCGCCGGACTTCCATTTTTTTCGGGGTTCTTTTCCAAAGATGCCATTCTGAGCCAGGCTTTCGCCCAGCATCTTTATATCGTATGGATCATCGGACTCGCGACTGCGGTCCTCACGGCCTTCTACGTCTTCCGGCTAGTTTTTTTGGTTTTCTACGGTCGTTACCGAATGCATCTGGAGACCTGGTCTCGTATCCGCGAATCTCCGTTGATCATGACGGTCCCACTCGCGGTACTGGCATTCTTCGCCGTTGCCGCGGGCTATATCGGCCTGCCCGCTGTCCTTGGAGCTAAAGCCAATCTCTTCGGGCGTTTCCTCTCCCCTGTTTTCACGAACGTCCCGGGATCAGTTCCGGGGCCGGGGACGGAATGGATTCTCATGCTCCTTTCTGTGGGCGCGGCGTTCATGGGGGTCGCAGCGGCTTATATTCTTTACGTTAAAAATCCTCTTGCTCCCCTCGTTCTCATCTCCAAGCTCCCTGTCCTCTATTCGGTCGTGAATCGCAAATATTATGTGGACGAAGCCTATGAGGCGGTCTTTGTCCGGCCTCTCGTTCGGGGGGGAGAGATCATTTTGGAGCATTTTGATAGAAGGATTTTGGACGGCGTCTTGAACGGCGCTACCGCGGCAACCGGGGTTACGGGAAATAGAGTCGGTCTCCTTCAGACGGGGCTCATTAAGGAATATGCCCTCGCCTTCCTTATTGGAGCGGTCCTATTCATAGGTTTTTTATTGATCTAGAAATATGGTCCCGATCTTGAGCTTGCTGACATTCCTACCCCTCGCAGGGGCTCTCCTCCTCATATTCTTCCCCCCAGAGAGGACCCGGCAAGTCCGGTCCTTTGCCTTGAGCGTCGCGGTCCTAACCTTCCTGCTGGCGCTCGTCACCTACTTCGAGTTCGATTCTGGGAATGCGTTCCCTCAGTTCGTTGAACAGAGGACATGGCTCGGCCGCGGGATCCAGTATCACCTGGGGATCGACGGGGTAAGCCTATTCCTGGTCCTCCTGACGACCTTCCTCATTCCGGTTGCACTTCTGTCCTCCTGGGGCGGGATCGGACAGAGGGTCAAGGAATTTTCCTTCTTCATGCTCTTGCTTGAAACCGGGCTCATCGGCGTCTTCGTTTCCCTAAACCTCTTTCTTTTTTATGTTTTCTGGGAGGCCATGCTCATTCCGATGTATTTCATCATCGGGATGTGGGGCGGCCAGCGAAAAATCTACGCGACCCTGAAGTTTGTTCTTTTTACGATGTTCGGAAGCCTCCTCATGCTCGTCGCAATCCTAGCCCTTTATGTTCAATATCACAAAGCGACAGGAGTCTATTCGTTCTCGATTCTTGATTATTACGGGCTATCCCTCGGGGCCGGCGCCCAGACCTGGCTGTTCCTTGCTTTTGCCCTGGCATTCGCCGTCAAGATACCGCTTTTCCCCCTGCACACATGGCTTCCGGACGCCCACGTCGAGGCGCCCACGCCGGGCTCGGTCATCCTGGCCGGCGTCCTCCTTAAGATCGGTGGCTACGGATTCATACGTTTTGTCCTTCCTTTCTTTCCCGATGCGACCCGGAGATTTCTGCCCTGGCTGTCCTTCCTGGCCGCCGTCGGCATCATCTATGGGGGGGTCATGTCCCTCGTTCAGAAAGACATGAAGTCCCTCGTCGCCTACTCGAGCGTAAGCCATATGGGACTTATCATGCTGGCCGTGTTCTCCTTGAACTTTGAAGCCCTGGAAGGGGCCATCTTTCAGATGCTAAGTCACGGACTGAGTACAGCCGCCCTATTCCTCTGCGTCGGGGTCCTTTACGAACGCTCCCCCAAGCGACAGATCAAGGATTTCGGCGGGGTCGGCCGTCTGATGCCGATTTTTTCGGGACTCTTTCTTATCGCCATGCTTTCGTCGATGGGACTCCCAGGGCTTAGCGGGTTTATCGGCGAGATCCTCTGTTTCTTCGGGATTTTCACCTCGAACAGGGCCCTCGCAGTCCCTGCGGTGGCCACCGGAGTCCTGTCGACGGCTTACCTGCTCTGGCTTTTTCAAAGGGTGATGCACGGGCCGGTCGTCCGGGAGCCCGTCCGGGCTTTCAAGGACATCGGGAAAAGGGAGTTAGCGTATCTCGTGCCCGTCGTCGTCCTGATGTTCTGGATGGGCATTTTCCCCGGCTCTTTCCTAAGGAAGATGGATGCCTCAGTCGCGAGGGCCCTGATGCTGGTGGGCGGAAAAGGGCGTGTCTCCTTGAAGTCCGGGCCGGCTATCGCCGTTTCTTATAGAAGTTTTGGCCCGGCCGGCCTTAAAAAGGAGGCCCGATGAATTCGGTCTTTGCATCGGCCCCCCTGGCCGGTATCGTCGGAGCCGCGCTTCTCATCCTTATTGTTGAAGCCTTCTTCAGCGCGAAGACCGATGGCTTTCCTGCGCCGATCGGCGTTTTTGCCCTCGCCGTAAGCTCGATCCTCGGCTTTCGCTCCTGGGGAAAAGCCTCTTTCTTTTTTGGAGGACGGCTCATCCTGGACAATTTTTCCATCATCTTCCTTGCCCTCCTGGCCTTGATGGGAGTGCTCACCATCCTGATCGGCCTTAAGTATGTCGACAGGCACGGAATAGAATCAGGCCCCTTCCATGTCCTGCTCCTATTGGCCGTCTCCGGTGCCGTGATCATGGTTTCCTCTCCGGACCTCATTGTGATCTTTCTTGGTCTGGAGGTCCTTTCCGTTGCCAGCTACGCCCTGGCAGGGCTCAAACGGGAAGACCCGCGGTCCGCTGAATCGGCCGCCAAGTTCTTCATGATAGGCAGCCTGGCCGGAGCGTTTTTAGTTTTTGGACTTGCGTTTTTATATGGTGCCGCCGGCTCCCTGGACATGGCCACCGTTTCGGCCCTGCTCCGGAGGACGCCGCCGTCCTGGATGGCTCTGGCTGGATTGGGTTTCGTTCTGGTCGCCTTCGGTTTTAAGATCGTCATCGTCCCATTTCACATGTGGGCTCCCGACGTTTATGAGGGCGCACCCACCCCGATAACAGCCTTCTTTTCTGTTGTTCCCAAGGCGGCCGGATTCGCCGTCCTGTTGCGCTTTCTAGGCCCCCTTTCGACCGGAGCCGGAATGCCGGCGCAGCTCCGTTGGCTGCTGGGGGCTTCGGCAGCTCTGACCATGCTCGTCGGAAACCTGGCGGCCCTCCGGCAAAGAAACATCAAACGGATCCTCGCTTATTCAAGCATTGCCCACTCGGGCTATGCGCTCATCGCGGTGGTCTCAGGGGACGGCCCGGGCTTGACCTTCTACCTTGTTGTTTATGCCTTCATGAACATCGGCGCCTTCAGTGCCGTCGTGGCTCTGGAACGGAGCGGAAAGGAGCGGCTGGATCTCGATGAATTCGCCGGAGTCGGCCTGGCGTCTCCCTGGATTGGGGCCATGCTGTCCGTATTCTTGCTTTCACTGGCCGGCTTTCCTCCGACTGGAGGATTCCTGGCCAAGTTTCTTGTCTTTGAAACCGCCGTCGAACGCGGCTTAAGCGGCCTCGTCATCATCGCTGTTCTGGCCAGCTTGGTTTCCGTCTATTACTACCTCCGGATTATCGTCATCATGTACATGAGTCCTTCGCCCGGAGAGGTCGATCTCGAAGCCCAGCCCGGCATCCTCCTCTCTCTTTTCTTTTGCCTTTACGCCGTTGTGCAACTCGGGATAGCGCCGGGAAACATTCTGGCTTTTATAAGGCAGGCCATGAATTTCTAGGGCGAATAAATAAGCGCTGGAGCAGGACGTAAGCCGAATTCTGTTCCCGCCGAAGCGGGGGCGGTTATTTGTCTGGCCTCCCGGTTGCCCGGAAGGACGAGCGACCCACCTACCCCATGGGACGGGCCATCCCAAGACGGGGTTCGTTTGGTCTTGCTCCGGACGGGGTTTTCCATGCTCCCGGTGTCACCACCGGGACGGTGAGCTCTTACCTCGCCATTTCACCCTTGCTCCCCAGAAAAGCTACGCCGGTCCTGGAGGGCGGTGTGTTTTCTGTGGCACTTTCCCCCGGTTTCCCGGAGTCGCTGTTAGCGACCGTCCTGCCCTTTGGAGTTCGGACTTTCCTCCCCTTCGTTCCCGGTATCGGGCGAAGGAGCAACCGCCTCGCCTACTCCAGCCGTTATCTTTATACCATATTGCTCGAGTTTCTTGTAGAGGTTGCTCCTCGGCGTGTCGATCTCCCTTGCCGTCTGGGAGATGTTCCAGTCGTTGGACCGGAGCTTGGCCAGGATAAACTCCTTTTCGGCGATCTCGCGGAATTCTTTGAGCGTTCGGACGCCGGCCTCATCAGGGAGATCGACCTCTTTTTCCTCGCGGAACTGCTCGGGCAGGTCCTTTTTATCGATGACGTCCTTTTCCGTGAGGATGATGAGCCGCTCCACGACGTTCCTGAGTTCCCTGACGTTGCCTTTCCAGGGATGTTCGGTCAAAGCGGCCACGGCATCTGGGCTGAAGGTTTTTAGCCGGAAATTGTTCTCCTCGCAGAATGTCCGCGTGAAATAGGCAATGAGGTTGGGGATGTCCTCCTTCCTCTCGCGTAGGGCCGGAGAATAGAGCGGGACCACATTCAGCCGGAAGAAGAGATCTTCCCGGAAACGCCCCTCCTTCATCTCATTCCGCAGGTCTTTGTTCGTGGCGGCTATAACCCTGACGTCGACTTTCCCGATCTTAGCCGATCCGACGCGCTGGACTTCGCCCTCCTCCAGGACCCGAAGGACCTTGGATTGGGTTTTTAGGCTCATATCTGCAATCTCGTCCAGGAAGATTGTGCCTCCGTCGGCCTGCTCAAACTTGCCCATTTTGCGTTCCGTGGCCCCGGTGAAGGCCCCCTTTTCATGACCAAAGAGCTCCGATTCAATGAGTTCTTCGGGAATCGCGGCGCAATTGACCTGGACGAATTTCTCCTTAGCCCGGAGGCTTTGGCCGTGGATGGCCCGGGCGATGAGTTCTTTTCCTGTTCCGCTCTCTCCGTAGATCAGGATCGTGGCGTTGGTTGGGGCGGTCTTAAGGATCTCCTTCCAGAGGTTCTTCATCGATTCATGTTCGCCGATGATCTCATATCGCTTGTCAGACCTCTTCTTCAGGTCCTGGCATTCCGTCCGCAGCCTGTTCCGGTCGAGGGCGTTCCGGATGCTCAAAAGAACCCGCTCTCGGTGAAGCGGTTTCTCCAGAAAATCGAAAGCACCAAGCTTCGTAGCCTCGACAGCGGCTTGAATCGTCCCCTGTCCAGAAATCATGATGACCTCCGGGGAGGACGGCCGTCCTTTGATCTCGGCCAAGATCTCCAGGCCGTCACGGCCCGTCATCTTGATGTCGAGCAGAATCAAGTCCAGCCCGACGGTTTCTTGAACGACGTCCAGGGCCTCTTCCCCATTCGAGGCTTCCAGGAGCGAATAACCCTCGTATTCCAGGATCATCTTGAGGGACTTACGGATGTTCTCTTCATCGTCGACGATCAGGATCTTGGCCTTGCGTTCATTCTTCATCGATCGTTTGTCCTTTGTCCCGGAATTCTATCATGTTTCCCAAACCCAACCAAGCCCGCCTGCCGGGGCGGAAGCATCTAATTTCGTGTGATAAAGACAATGGCGCAGGCGCGATGCCCGGAGGAGGCAGTTGAAGGTCGGAGCGGGCACGGGTCCTCGACCGGAGGGACCTGAATTCCTTCTCACACGAAAAGCTGCTTCCTGACCGGGCCAAAGAAAGCTTGTCTGGAAATACAGAAGTGCTGTAAGATTCCAGCCAGGAATGTAAAATTAATTTACGGAGGCAGGCCAGCTGGCCCTGAAATTTCGGTCAATCCAATCGGTATGATTATTGCACTATTGAGGGGAAGATGATAAAAAAAAGGTTTCCAACCCTTCCGTTTTTTACCATCCTCCTTGCTGTGATAGGGCCCGGATTCCTCATCCCTTCGCCCCATCAGAACGATAGCAAATATTTTGTTTTGGACAACGGTCTTAAGGTCATCCTCTACGAGAAGCCCGGCTTGCCGCTCGTGAATATATCGGCCGCCGTGAACGTCGGAACGAAGGACGAACCTGAAGGATCGAGCGGCCTCGTCCACCTCTTGGAGCACGTCATCCTCTTCCGGGGGACGGAATTCAGAAGCGGGACCGAGGTCAGCCGTGATATCCGGCGAAACGGCGCGTATTTCAACGCCACCACGGGCCAGGACCTGGCCGTTTTCGAGATCTCCCTGCCGTCCGACCGGCTCGACTTTGGCCTGGCCAACCAGAAGGAAATTCTGTTCAACTTTGACATCACGGCCGAGGAACTTGATAAGGAAAAGGACATCATCCTGGAGGAAATCCGCATGATCCAGGACGACCCCAGGAGACACGCGGCTTCGCTTGTTTACCAGAACCTATTCAAAGGACACCCCTACAGCGGCTCGGATTATGGCTTGCCTGAGGACCTCATTTCCATCACGCCGGACAAGCTCAAGACGTTTTACGCGTCCTTCTTTGTCCCCGGCAACTGTTCCCTGGCTTTGGTTGGGGACCTTCCGCTCAAAGATATGGAAGAGAAGGTCAGGGCCGTGTTCTCGTCCCTCAAAGCCGCCGATTTCAAGCCCGCGACGTTTGAAAAGGCCGGACTCCTCGCTAAGAGCATTGAGATCCGGGAAGAGATGGACGTCAAGGAAGCTTATCTCGCCATCGGCCTTATTGGCCCCGATTATAACAGCCCCGACCAGTATGCGGTTGATCTGCTCACGGAGATTTTGGGCCGGGGGGTCAATCCCATGCTGAACTCCGCGTTAAGGTCGAGACGGGATCTTGTCCAGACGGTCAGCATGAGCTTTTCTGCTCATAAATATGGAGGGGCGCTCATCGCTTTTTTCACGCTTGATCCCAAGGACGTCTCTATGGCCAAGAACGAAGCGATCCGCTTCCTGAACCAGGTCAGGGAACTGAATTTCGCCAAAGAGGATATCTTAGGCCAGGACCAATTTTATGTCTTTGACTATTTGAGAAGCGCCAAGAATCAGGTCAGGCTGAACTCCCAAAAAGCTCAGGAGACGGGCTTGTTTATTGCCAACTCTCTGGCCCGCCACCTACTTCTTTTTGAGGGCCAGGACGACCAGGAAAGCTTCCTGGCCAAGATCGATCGGGTCAATTCGAGCGACCTCCGGAAGGCCGCGGCGAGATATTTGAGTAAGGGAGAGGGTGTTGTTGTCACCATCGTGCCCAAAAAGGAATCTTAAGGCAGGCGGGCTATTCGAGAAAATAGCCGGACTCCTATGCTTCGGTCTTTCGACCCTCGCCCTGGCCGGGGGCTTTTTGGCCGGGCAAGACCTCAAACAAGGGAAGAATCCTCTGTGCCGTAAGACTCTGGATAACGGCCTGACTTATATATTCCAGCAGGATCAATCATCCGAACTCACCTGCCTCCTCCTTCTCATTCGGGGCGGGAAAAGCGCCGAACCGACCGGGAAGAGCGGTCTGGCTTATCTGACCACTCGGTTGGCTGTCGAAATTCCGGACGAGGGGAAGGTCCGGGACCTCATGCTCCAATCAACGCGGGTCTCCGTGGCCTCCCTCGAAGACTGCACGCTCATCAGCCTTCAGTGTCTCTCCAGCAACTTTGAAGAGTCTCTGAAAATCGTCAGCAAGATCATCAGGGATCCGCTGTTCTCGGGACTCCGGATCGATGCCATCATCAGAATCATGATCCACCAAGGAAAGGCCGACCTTGATTCGGCCACCAATGCCGGCCACGCCGAGTTTATGCAGGCATTTTTCGGTCCCCAGGGATACGGGGGAACCGCCTGGGGAACGGAGGAAAGCCTGAAGTCAATCCGTAAAAATAATATCAGCCAATTCTATGAGACCTATTTCAAAGCCTCCAACATGGTCCTGTCCGTTGCGACCGACCTGGAAGAGTCCGTCGTCGCCGGCTATCTCAGCAAATATCTCGGGGGGATAAAGTCCGGAACCCGTGCGGAAATCAAGCCGGGTTCCATCATGGTCCCGGAGAACAGGCAGATCTTCGGGGAAAAAGAGGCCAAGCAGTCGTATTTGGGCCTGGGATTTCCCCTTCCGGGCCTCTCGCCAAGGAATTATGCCCTTGCTTACCTGACCGAGGACATCGTCGGCGGAGGAGTGGGTTCCCGGCTTTGGGCCCTCAGGTTCAAGGATAGGCTCGCTTATGACGTCAATTCAACGATCGCCTATCCGGCCGGCGAAGGCGTCTTTGAAGCCTATCTTGAAACCTCTCCTGAAAAACTGGAATCGGCCCGCTCTTCGCTCGAGAAGGTTTTCCGGGACCTTGCTGCGGCTGAACTGACCGATGAAGACTTGGGGATTTCCAGGAATAATGCCAGAGCTTCGTTCCTGCGGGCGAACGAGACGAAGGAAAACCGTGCCAGGACGGCGGCACTCTTTGAAGCCCGGGGCCTCGGCTGTGATTTTCTCGAAAACTTTTTTGAAGAGATCCAGAACGTGACGGTGGCCGAATGGAACGGCTTCATCAAGGATGTCTTCAATATAGATAAGTCTGTGGAAGTCGTTATCGGACCCAAGCAGAAATAGCCATCGAAACGGATCTCTAGAATTCTGCCCGGGCCGGCTGAATAGCTCAGGACTCGCGCGTCCGGGAGAAATCCTATTCGGCTAGCTTCTTGAAGTCCTGATACCTCTTTTTGGACTCTTCGGCAGCCTGCAGGAAGAGGACTTTGGCGATGTCGGGATGCTGTTGGGTGAGCGTTCTGTAACGGATCTCGTTGTTCAGGAACGTCTGATAATCGAGCTTGGGTTCCTTGGAATCAAGGATGAGCGGGTTCTTGCCCTCCTTGGCCAACATGGGATTGTAACGGTAGAGAATCCAGTAGCCCGTGTCCACGGCGAGCTTCTCCTCGGCTTGGGTCTTGGTCATGTCGATGCCGTGGTTAATGCAAGGCGAATAAGCGATGATCATGGAAGGCCCGTCGTAGGCCTCGGCCTCCAGGAAGGCTTTGAGACACTGGTTCTGGTTGGCGCCCATGGCCACAGCCGCCACGTAGATATACCCGTAGGTCATGGCCATGCGGCCGAGGTCCTTTTTAGCCGTTTTCTTGCCTGATGCCGCGAACTTGGCCACCGACCCGGTGGGAGTCGACTTGGAAGCCTGGCCGCCCGTATTGGAGTAGACCTCGGTATCCAAAACGAGGATATTGACGTTTCGGCCCTGGGCCAGAACGTGGTCTAATCCCCCATAGCCGATGTCGTAGGCCCAGCCGTCACCGCCGATAGACCAAACGCTCTTTTCAATGAAGTGGTCCCGGAGCTCGGCGATCTTCATGAGCAGCGGCTTGGCTTCAGGTTTCGATTTATCGAGCGCTTCATCCAAGGCTTCGACAACCGCTTTGGCTGCGGCTCGGGCTTCGACGTCGACGGAATTCCAAAGGTCTTTCATCTTCCTCAAGGCTTCCGTGAGGGTCGGCGTTGTGCCCAAGGCAAGGAGTTTGTCGATCGTCTCGGAGAGCTGTCTCCGGTTGACGTCCACAGCCAGCCTCATCCCGAAACCGTATTCGGCGTTGTCTTCGAATAGAGAGTTCGCCCAGGTCGGTCCCCGGCCGTCCTTGTTCTTGCAGAAGGGCATGGTCGGGAAGGTGCCGCCGTAGATGGACGAACAGCCCGTGGCGTTGGCGACGATCATTCGGTCGCCGAAGAGCTGGGCGGCCAGCTTGACATAGGGCGTTTCGCCGCAGCCTGCGCAGGCGCCGCTGAACTCGAACAGCGGCTGAAGGAGTTGGCTGCCTTTGATCGTATCTCTTTTAAGGCCGTCCAGGACCCCGTAAGGTAGCTTCTCGAAGAACGCTTGGTTCGTATTCTCTCCCGCCGCCCGGGCCTCTTCGATGGGGACCATCTTGAGAGCCTTGACCTTGGACGGGCAGACTTGCACGCAGTTCTCGCAGCCGACGCAGTCTTCCACGTAGACTTGGAGCCGGTAAGCCAGGTTCCGGTCGTTCTTGGTGTTCGATTTGAGCGTCGTGAACGTCTCCGGCGCTCCTTTGAGGTCTTCGGGGTCGATTTGTTTGGGCCGGATGGCGGCGTGCGGGCAGATCAGGGAGCACTGGTTGCATTGGATGCAGTTTTCGGGGATCCAGGACGGCACGTCGGGGGCGATGCCGCGCTTTTCGAGCCGCGCCGTCCCCGGAGGGATCTGGCCGTCCAGGGGCATCTTGGAGACCGGTATGGAATCGCCTTTGAAGTGCATGATGGGCTCGATGACATTCTTGGTAAATTCGTCGGGATTGTCGGGGATGAGCTTCGGGGCGGACGCGGAAACAGTAATCCGGGCCGGAATGGGCACAGCCTCGAGCCCCGCGGTGGCCCGGTCGACAGCCGCCCAATTCATTTCGACGACGTCCATCCCTTTCTTGAGGTAGGATTTCTTGATGGCTTTCTTAATGAGCTCGATGGACTTATCTTCGGGAAGAACACCGGAGATCTTGAAGAAGCAGGCTTGCATGATCGTGTTGATTCGGGTGCCGAGTCCTAGCTCTTGGGCAAGCTTGAGGGCATCGACGTTGTAGACCCGGAGTTTCTTGGCGATGATCGTTCGTTGCATGTCTTCTGTCAAATGTTCGAAGACCTCGTTTGAAGGCCAGTTGGAATTGATGAGGAAGACGCCGCCTTCCCGAATTCCCTCCAGGATGTCGTAGCGGCCGATGTAGGACGCTTTGTGGAGGGCGACAAAGGAAGGCTTCTGGACCAGATACTGGGACCGGATCGGGCTTTTACCAAAACGAAGGTGGGAGATCGTAACACCGCCCGACTTCTTAGAATCGTACTGGAAATAGCCCTGGGCATAGA
>CAZJBD010000065.1:0-12912 GCA_964544265.1 uncultured Eubacteriales bacterium | reverse complement strand
CCGGATTTTAGAGAGGCGTTCGAAGAACACCAACGATACGAAAAAGCCCTCGAAACGCTGGGGGGGAAGGCTTTCCTGACCGACGAAGAAAAGCTCAAGGAGAAGGAATTCAAAAAGAAGAAGCTCTTCCTAAAGGATAGAATGTACCAGTTGATGGTCGAGTACCGGAAGTCACTCTGAATTCTCCCCAAACGAGATGAATAGCGGGTAAAGGCGTGAAAGACCTCTTCCGGCTCTTCAGACTCACCCTGAAAGAGAAGAAACTCCTCCTTCTCTCCTTCGGCTCGTCCTTGTTCGTGGCCCTCTTCACATACCTCTTTGTGGACATGATTCAACCGATCATGGACAACCTTTTCCTCAAGACGCCCGCGCCGGCGGTCCCGGAAAAGGCCCGGCTGATGGATTTCATCTTCAAGACCTTCAAGGTTACCGAAGCGGATTTGACCAGGGTCCTGCCCATCATCCTGGTTGTCGTCATTTTTGGGAAAGGCTTGTTCACTTTCCTCTCCGCGTTTTTCATGAAGGCCGTAGGCCACAAGGTCGTCAAAACCATACGAGACGACCTTTATGAGCACGTCATCTACCAGTCGACGAGCTACTTCGACCGAGTGCCGACCGGGGATTTGATGTCCCGGATGACCAACGACGTCGAGAAGGTCCAGCAGGCTTTATCCGGGAGCATGGGAGATATGATCGAAGAGGTCTTTATCCTCATCGCCCTGCTCATCGGAATCTTTATCCGGGATTTTCGTTTGGCCGTTGTATCTTTCGTCGTTGCTCCTCTGGCCGTGCTCCCGCTCGCCGTCTTCAGCCGGCAGCTCAAGAAAAAGAGCCTCTCAGCCCAGGTCAAGATGGGACAGATCTACGGCATCCTGCACGAGACGATCACCGGCAACAAGATCGTCAAGGCCTTCACAACGGAGCAGTTCGAGATTCGAAAGTTCTTCAAGGCGACAGCCGGATACCTGCGGACAAGCATCAAGCTGGCCTGGATCGGCAGTCTCTCCTCGCCGTTTATGGAGTTCCTGGGCGGGATCGTCGGGGCCTTCATTCTATGGGTAGGGACGAAGCGAATTGCCGAGGGGGCTATAAGTCCCGGCGACTTCGGCGCCTTCGTCACTGCCATGTTCCTGATGTATATGCCGATCAAGCGGTTAAGCAAAGCCAATAACGTCATCCAGCAGGCCGTAGCCTGCCAATCCAGAATCCAGGAGGTCCTTGACAGCCCTCCCCAGATTCAGGACAGCCCCAAGGCCTATCCGCTCCCTCCCGTAAGGGGCCATATCCGTTTCGAGAACGTCTCGTTCTCCTACAACCAGGCTTCTCCCGTTCTCGAGGGGATCAGCTTTGATGTGCCGCCCACGGAGACCGTGGCTATCGTCGGCCTGAGCGGCGCCGGGAAAACGACGATCATCAACCTTCTGTCTCGTTTCTACGAGCCGACTTCCGGCCGGATTCTGGTCGACGGCATAGATATTCGGGACGTGACCCTGGCCTCCCTCCGGGCCCGGATCGGCCTCGTGACCCAGGAAATCATCCTGTTCAACGAAACGATCCGGGACAATATCGCTTACGGCTTGGCCAACGCTTCCCAAGACGGGATCATAGAGGCTGCCAAGGCTGCCAAGGCCCACGATTTCATCCTTCAGCTCCCGGAAGGGTACGCCACCAAGGTCGGCGAGCGCGGCGGCTTGCTCTCATCTGGACAAGGACAGAGGCTGGCCATTGCTCGGGCTCTGCTCAAAGATCCGCCCATCCTGATCTTGGACGAGGCCACTTCGGCCCTGGACGCCGAATCCGAACACCTCATCCAGGAAGCCTTGACAAATCTCAGGAAGGGGCGGACGACCATCATCATTGCCCATCGCCTGTCTACGGTGAGGAGCGCCGACCGCATCCTGGTCCTCGACGGCGGGCGGATTGCCGAAACGGGAACGCACGATGAGCTCTGCCGGAGGGACGGACTCTACCAGAAGCTTTATGAACTGCAATTCCCTGAAGACGAGGAGGTATCCCGTTGGTCCAAGGCATGACTGGGTTCGCAGAAAAGAATGATGCATGCGGGTCTCTGCGCCTCAAGGTGACCATTAAAAGTCTGAACCACCGCTTCTTTGACTGGGCCTACCGGGGGACTCCCTTAGGTGACTTGGAGAACAGGCTCCGGGCCATATGCCAGAGGCGCCTCCAGCGCGGGAGGATCGAGGTTTTTTTGGAAGCAAACTACCTGGACGCGGAGATCTGGAATTTTTCGGTCAACGAGGCCTTGCTTGAGAAGGTCCTTTCCTCTTTGGAGCGTGTCGCCTCGAGGCTGGGGAAGCCGTTTGAACTTTCCTTGGACCAGATTTTGAAGATTCCTCAGCTCGTCGATCTGAGCCGAAAGGACCTCGCGGCAGCTGAAGCCGCCTTCATCGAAAAGTGCTTCTCGGCCGCTTTGGACGAGGTCGTGAAACAGAGGGTCCGGGAAGGACGACGGACGATTCGCCAACTCGCGGTCCACATCCGGGAAATCGGGCTGTCGGTGGCCCGGATCGAGAGACGTTTTAAAAAACAGCCGGCTTTGATCCGAGGGAAATTGCGCAACCGGCTCAAAGAACTCAACCACGGCGGGGCGATTTCTGAGGATCGGCTGGCTGAAGAAACCGCCTATCTCATGCAGCGCTATGACCTGGCCGAAGAAATCCTTCGACTGAAAAGCCACTTGGACACTCTCAGGGAGCTCGTCGCCCCCGGCAGTCCGGGACCGGTGGGGAAGCAACTGGATTTTCTTGCCCAGGAGATCACCAGAGAGGCCAACACGACGAGTTCGAAGTCCCAGGATATCGAGATCATCAAGGAGAGCCTGGCCATCAAGAATCAGATGGAGAGCATCCGTCAGCACGTCCAGAACATCGAGTGAGGGAGCGGGGATTATCATGTTATTCGTGGTCAGCGGCCCTTCGGGATGCGGGAAGTCTACGCTCATCGGCCGCGTCATGCGGGACCTCGAGAACGTCCAGTTTTCGGTGTCCCATACGACGCGACGGAGAAGGGCGACCGAGGTCGACGGGCGGGAATATCATTTCGCGTCCAAGAAGGAATTCGAAACCATGATTCGGGAAGGCTTGTTTTTGGAGTGGGCCATTGTCCACGGCCGGCATTACGGGACCTCTCGGGTCGAGGTCGACAAGAAAGCCAAGGCCGGTGACGTTCTTTTGGATATCGACGTCCAGGGAGCGCGGCAGGTCCGGAGAAGCGGCCGCCCGGCCTCTTTCATCTTCATCATGCCGCCCGTATTCAAAGAGCTGCGCCGACGGCTTCTGGCAAGGAAAACCGAAAGCCAGGCTTCACTTTCCAAGCGGCTCGCGGACGCCCGCGGGGAGATCGGCGCCTACTCGGAGTTCGACTTCGTCGTGATCAACAGAGACCTGGAAACGGCCGTGGCGGAACTTAGGTCCGCTATCCTCGCTTCAAGGTGCCGCCCGGATTCACGGAGGGAAAGGATTGACAAGATTCTCCGCAGCTATTTCCCAAAAGGGGGCCGGAGATGAAGGAACGGGAACAAAAAGAAAATAAGGATCAAAAGATCGTTGCCTTGGGGGTTACGTCCTCCATCAGCATTTATAAGGCCTGCGAGGTCCTCCGGGGCTTCCAGAAAAAGGGCTGCCGGGTTCGTGTCGTCATGTCCCGGAATGCAACCCGGCTTGTTTCACCCCTCCTCTTCGGCGCCCTTTCTGGAGAGGACGTCATCGCGGACCTCTTCGATGAACGCATTTCCCGCCAGGTGGGGCATGTGGCTTTGGCCCAGGAGATCTCTCTCCTCTGCGCGGCCCCCGCCACGGCCAACATCATCGCCAAGTTCGCCTCGGGTGTCGCCGACGATTTTCTTTCAACACTCTACTTGGCGACCCGCTGCCCGGTCCTCGTCGCCCCGGCCATGAATGAGGCCATGTACCTGCATCCTAGGACTCAGGAGAACCTCCGGAAGCTCAGGGGCGCCGGGGTGGAGTTCGTCGAGCCGGAGAAGGGATACCTTGCCTGCCGCGACGAGGGTTGGGGGAGGCTGGCCTCCCCTGAAAAAGTCGTCGAGGAGGGTTTGAGGATTCTGGGCCGGACGGAAAGCTTGAAAGGAATACGAACGCTGGTCACGGCGGGGCCGACTCGGGAGCATCTTGACCCCGTCCGGTTCCTCTCGAACGCGTCCTCGGGCAAAATGGGTTACGAGATGGCCCGGGAGGCCGCCTCCCGGGGCGCCGACGTGACGCTCGTCACGGGACCCGTTCAGCTTGTTCCCCCGGCAGGGGTCCGGGTGGTCAAGGTCCGCACGGCCTCCGACATGGAGAGGGAAGTCCTAGCGGCCTACCCGGGCTCCGAAATCGTCATCATGGCCGCCGCTGTCTCCGACTTCCGGTTTAAACGAACCGCCCGGCAGAAGATCGGGAAGCGGGGCCTGGGCGGGAAGCTTGATCTGGTCGAGACTCACGACATCCTGAAAATGCTGGGGGCAAAAAAAGGGGCAAGGGTGCTTGTGGGGTTTGCGGCGGAGACCGAGGAGGCCGTCCCCCATGCCGTCCGGAAGCTGAAAGAAAAGAAGCTTGACCTCATCGTGGCCAACAACGTGGGGGAGGAGGGGATCGGATTCGAGTCCGACGACAACAAGGTCTTCATCGTGCGTCCAGACGGGAAGGTCCTGTCTACGGATAAAATGAGCAAACGCGAGATCAGCCGGATCGTTCTGGACCAGATCGAGGCCGTCCTTGAAGAAAAAAGAAAATGATCCGCTGAAGGCCGCGGGAGACAGGCTGGTCTTCTTCCAGGAATTGGGAGCGGATTTCATCCTGGAACGGGAATTGAAAGACGTTTTCCCGCCAGCCGAACGCATCCCTGCCCCTCATCCGCGCGTTATCTCGGTTCCAGCCGGTGGTCCGCCGCTGCGGATTTCCTTTCCGGAGCTCGAGGAAAAAGTCTTGTCCTGCCGCCTCTGTCCCTTGGCTTCCTCGAGGACCCAGGCCGTTCCGGGAGAAGGGGATAAAAGGGCGGAGCTCGTGTTTGTCGGCGAGGCTCCGGGAAGGGACGAAGATGTTGCCGGACGTCCCTTTGTCGGGAGGGCCGGCCAGCTCCTGACGAAGATCATCGAAGCCATGAAATGGAGGCGGGAAGAGGTTTATATCACGAATGTCGTCAAATGCCGTCCTCCGGACAATCGGACCCCCCTTCCTGACGAGGTGGATAAATGCTCTCCCTATCTTATCCGGCAGATCGAACTCATCCGGCCCAGAGTGATCGTGACCTTGGGAAAAGTGGCTACGGACTTCTTTATTTCCGGTCGAATGAGCATGGGCGAGAGAAGGGGAAAGTTCGCCGATTATCAGGGTATCCGAATCATGCCGACCTTCCATCCTTCCTATGTCATCCGTAACGAAGGCAACAAGGAAATCAAGAGAATGGTCTGGCGGGACATGCAGTTGGTGATGGAATTCCTTGGCAAGAAGTGACCGTGTTCGCTGAGGTCGTCTTCCCTCTTCCTGTTGAACGCTCGTTCCAATACCGAGTCCCTGAAGTCCTTCTGCCTCTTGTCAGGCCCGGATGCCGGGTCGCCGCTCCGTTCGGACGCAGAATGCTGACGGGCTTTGTAGTGGCCGTCGCCGAGGGCTCGCCGGCCGGCGGATTTGAGCTCAAGGACATTCATAGGGTCCTGGACAAAATTCCGTCCTTTTCGGCCGATTTTTTGAGTTTCGCGAAGAAATTGAGCGCTCGTTCGTTCACTCCCTGGGGGGAGATCCTTGCCGCAGCCCTGCCGCCGACGCTCGTTCCCAGGGAGCGGAAGAAGGTTTCCTGGACTCCCGCCGGCCGCGAGGCCCTTGATAAGGGGGCCCTGGGGCCAAGAGAACGGAAATTGGCGTCTTTTCTCCCGCCCGGCAAGGCCCTCAGTCCGGCGTTCTTAGCAAAAAAAATGGGAGTCAAGAGCCTTTCCTCCTTCCTTGCGCGCCTGGAAGCAAATGGTGTTCTGACCGTGCGGACGGTTTCCTCCGGGCCGGGGAAAAAGGCGTCCTCCGCCGCTTCGGGAGGGATCGTGCGCCAGCTCGAATTCGATTTCGTCCGGGCTGCGCCGTCGGCAACGAATGCCGTCGAGCGGAGGATCGTGGAGGGCGGACCTGGATCATTCTATCTTTTCGGGTCCAGAGAGGCCCGTGAGGCGGCCTATGCCCGGCTGGTCCGAAGGTCTCTCGGAGCAGGGGGGAAAGTCCTTTACTTGGCGCCTGAGATCGGCCTCGGCGAGGCCGCCCTTGCCCGGATGCGAAAGGTCCTGGGAGGTCCGCCGGCCGTCCTGCACAGCCGGCTTTCCAAGACCCGACGGGAGGACGAATGGCGGAAGCTTGTCGAGGGCCGGGCGGACGCGGTTGTCGGGACGCGCTCGGCCCTCCTGGCCCCGCTTCACGGCCTTCGCCTGATCATCGTCGATGAAGAGTCCGACGAGTCGTATTTCCAACATGAAGGTCAGCTCTATGATGTCGTGAAAGGCGCCCGGCTTCGAGCCGAGGAGGAAAAGGCCGTGGTCGTTTTCGGGTCTTCGTGGCCCTCGGTCGAAGCCTTCTATGAGGCCCGGATCAAAGGGACCGTGATCGCCTTGGAGAGTGAGCGCCGGAAGTTTACCTGCTCGATCGTGGATGATCGCGGGGAAAAAACGGCGCTTTCCGGCGTTCTGAAACAGAAGATCGGCGAGCGCATCGTCCGCGGGGATCCGGTCGTCCTGTTCGTCAACCGGAGGGGTTATGCGCCCCTCGTCTTGTGCCCGCACTGCGGTTATAGCCCCCGCTGCCGGCGCTGCGACATCGCGTTGAGCTATCATAAAAAGGATAATGTCTGGACCTGTCATTATTGCGGCGCCGCCCTGCCGGCTTCCCGGAAATGCCCCGAGTGCGGAGGAACGCTCGTCGAGCGAAGGGCCAAGGGGATCGAGGCCGTGGAGGAGGAGCTTAGGAACGTTTTCCCCAAGGTCAATATGGCCAGCTTCGACTCGGACGCCGCCGGTCGCGAAGCTGACCAGGAGAGGATCGTCCGGGACTTCCGAAGGGGGAGGATTCCGGTCCTCCTGGGCACCCGTCTTTTGGCCAGCCGGACTGATATGCCCAGGGTCCGCCTGGCCGGGATCATCTCTCCCGAGGCCCTGCTCGGACTCTCCGATTACCGGGCTTCCCAGAAGGTGGCGGGGTCGATTATCCAGATGATCTCTTTTGTCGAGGACGATGTGCGGGCTGAGGCCGTTGTCCAGACGTCCTGCCCTTCGGACCCCAGCATCCAGGCGGCCGTCGAAGGGGATTACCCCGCCTTCTATGAGGCTGAGATCAAGGCCAGGCGTCTTCTAAACTATCCCCCTTTCACCCACCTGGCTGAGGTCCTTCTCCGGGGAGGGAACCTCAGGTCGCTGGCCAGGAAGTCACGGGAGTTTGCGGCACGTCTGAAAGGCTCCGGGAGGGAGATCGAAGTCCTTGGCCCTGCCCTGGCTTCGGTCTCCAGGGTACGGGGGCTTTATCAGGTCCAGGTCATCCTGAAGGGCCGGGAGTGGGACGACCTGGACAAGGCCCTTCGTCATGGGATAGAAAAAATCGCGATAAAAAAAGCCTTCCGACTCTCCTGGTAACGAGAGAGCCTTCTTCTGCTAACGGTCACATAGGATCTTGATCTTAGTGGAATCCTCCAGGAATTCATCGCCTTCCGAGGCCACCGTGGCCCAAATATAGACGGTTGTGCTTTCCTTGAGCTCTTCTCTGAGCGGCGCGTGATAGATGAGGCTGATCATTCCTTCTGAGTCCGTCTTTTTGGCCAGGACCAGAGTCCCCCCTTCGAAAAATCCGACTTCAACTGGGACATGGTCCGCGTCACCGATATCGAAGTAAATCGTTTTGCCGACGATGGGCGTCCCGTCGGGGCTCATGAGGGAAGTGGTGACCGTCGACCATTGCCGCATCTTCTCGCCGCCCGCGCTCGCGTAGACAACGTTGGGATTCGCGGAGATCTCCAGGATGCCGGCAGACGAAGAATCCCGGACGACATGGACTTGGGCGAAATCCTCGATGAATTCGTTACCTTCCGAGGCCACCGTGGCCCAGATGTAGACGGCCGTGTTGGCGTCGATTTCTTGATTGAGAGGTCCTTGATACATAAAGCTGATGTTTCCGCCGCCGTCGGTCTGCCTGGAGATGACCTTCTCCATGCCCTCGAAATATCCGATGTCGATTCTGGCATGAGTCGCGTCACAGATTTCGAAATAGACGGTCTTGCCCGGCAGCGGGGTCCCGTCATATCGCTTGAGGGAGGCCGAGATCGTCGATAAATCCCGCTCCTCACCCGCGTAGATGACGTTGCGACTGGCGGAGACCTTCAGAATGACGGAAAACGAGGATGGCCCTACGGGGGAGGGAGTCTCGACGGCGTCCCTCGTGCATGAGGAGGACGCCAGAAGCAGAGCCAAGCCTAGCCCGAATGTCAGAGCTCTTTTGATGTTCATGTTCCTCCTCCTCATTCCGAATCGGCGTAGTTGGCAAAAAAGATGGTCAAATAACCCGTGGCCGTGACCGTGTTATTCGTCATGTCGTGGCCGTAGAACTCGATCTTGGCCACAGCCTCGATAACGCCTTCAGCCCGGTTGGAAACGAGGTCGATGAGAGGGGCTTCAAGTTTGGCGACTTCCCTGACGACAACGAAGGAGATCGTCGTGCTGGTGCCGACCCTGAGGATCTGCGACAAGGATCCTTCGAAAGCGTAGGGAACGTCGACGCCCTGCTGGTTCTTTCCGTCGACCCGGGAATAGGAAACGATGTAACGGTCCAGGATGATATCGTTATACTGACTCGTGCCGAGGATGGGGTCCGGGTCCATAAGGGCGGCCTGCAGCGTAGCCTCAGCTATGTCCGCCACGACGGTCGAATCCGATTTAAGGACGTCAGACTGGAGGAAATTGGCATTGTTTCCTTCTGCGTCCGTCCCCATGATGCTCTCGATGATGATGAAGCTCGAGGACTTCGATTTATCTTCCAGCGGGTTGCAAGCAGAGAGCACAAGGATCAGGGGAAGAACGGCCAGCATGATGAGCGTTCTTTTTGCTTTTTTCTTGCTCATGGATCTTCTCCTACTTAATGATCCTGGGAGTGATGAAGATCAGGAGCTCCCTGTTCTGTTTTGTCCTGGCGAACGAGCGGAAGAGATTTCCCAGAATGGGTATTTTGCCGAGGAGGGGTACGCTGTCCTTGGTTATGGAATCCTCGGTCCGGAAGATCCCCCCGATGACCGTTGTTCCTCCGTCCGGGACCATGACGGTCGTCTTCGCGCTCTGGGTCGTGATGGGAGGGATGCCGTTGACCAGGTTGGCGAAGTCGGCCGCGTTATTCTGGAGCTCGACGAACATGATGATGGTCCCTTCGGCCGTTATTTGGGGCGTCGCTTTGAGCTCAAGGGCGGCGTTCACGTACCGCGTGGTGACCGTGAAGTTGGCGACCGTCTGGACCGGGATCTGCCGGCCTTGGATGATCTCAGCGGGCTGGTTGTTCTGGGTCGTTACTTTAGGGCTGGAGATGATCCGGCCGGTCCCCGCTTGTTCCATCGCGGAAAGCGCCACGTCCAACCTGAACGTGTCCAGGATGTTGGCGAAGGAAAAGCCGACCGCCGTATTGAAAGCGGGGGCGGGGAGGTTGACCGCATATCCCCCCAGGGGACCGGAAATCCCTTTGGTGACCTCGCCTTGGGGGATCAGGGATCCGTCCGCAAGGATCTTCTGCGGGAACTTGAGGGACGTTTGGTTTCCATAAAAAGGATCGACGACTCCCTTGTAGCCCCACTGGATCCCCAGGTTGCGGATGAATGTCGACGTGGCTTCAATGATCCGGGCTTCGATCGAAACTTGAGGGGTCGGGGTGTCAAGCACTGATATGAGCTTTTCGAGCAGGTCCAGCTTGTCCCTGACCTCGGAGATGATCAGGGTGTTGGTCCGATCGTCGATGACGATCTCGCCTCGGGTCGAGATCTTGGATTTAAGAAGGCTGGCGATGTCCTTGGCCTTGGAATAGGAGAGGGTGATCGTTTTAACCTGGATGGGCCCGGCCAGTTCCTTGCTCTCTTTGAGCCTCCTTAAATCCTCATCTTCTCGGGTCAGGACTCCGATGGGGGCGATCCGCAGGACGTTGCCCTCGATGGTCTTTCCCATCCGGTTGTAACGGAGCACGATATCAAGGGCCTGGTCCCAAGGCAAGAGCGTCAGGTCGCAGGTCACGGTCCCCCGGACGTCGGGATCGAAGACGACGTTCAGGTTGGCGAACTCGGCCAGGTAGAGGACGACATCTCTTAGGTCGGCGTCCTTGAATTTGAGGCTGATAGGCTCGCCCGTATACTTCTCTTCCTCGGTTGTGATGGTCCTGGGTTTGTACTTATCTTCCTGTTGTGGCGCCTTCTCGGCGGCGGCTTCCTGGTTTTCCTGAGAACGAGCGGGAGAGGGCGGCGAAGGCTTCGGAGCCGCCGCGCTCACCGGCTTGGCCTCTTTCTTCGGCTCGTTGACTCGGACCGCAGGGGGGGCTGGAGACGTCGAGCTTTCGATTGGAGGCTTCAGGGCTGCCTCTGCGGCCTGCGGATTAAAGAAGGAGATGATGAGGTCGCCGCCAACCTCGTCCATTGAGTAGAGGCCGGGTTCCTTAAGATCGAAAACCATCCGGGTGATGGCCCTGGGATCGGACAGTTGGAACTGGCCTACCCGGACCTTGTCTACTCCCAGCTTGGATACCGGATAAACTGCAGCAGGCCTGGAGAACATGGTGTCGAAAAGATCGACGACCAAGCGGGAGGGGTTGTCGAGGGCGAAAACCTGGGACACGGCCTCTCCGTCCATGCTCGCCTTGATATTGACCCTGTCCGGGTTTATTGAGACGTCTACATTATTCAAGACGATCTCTCCCGCAGGCTTTTTGTTAAGCAGAGTCTGAGTCTGGGGATCGATGACGTAGTCTCCCTGGCTCCGCTGGATCCTGTTCAGTTCGACCACAGTCCGGTCGTTTCGGGAGAGGATCCTATAGGGGACCTTCTCTTTCAGACGCATGGAGAATCGCAGCCCCGATACCCCTGTTTTGTCAACCTGGATGTTTTCGATGAGCTGGGAATCGGCGGGCAGAATGCCGGGAATCTCAGAGGTCTTGGCCCTATTGACATCAATGACCAGGGTCTGGGGCAGATCGGGGGCATAGTATGTCCTCTGGATCGGCAGAAGCGCATCGGTCTTGAGAACGAGCTTGGTCGTGAGCATTCCCGGTTGGATCTCGATCTTATTGATGCTGATCAGGGGATCCTCTCCTGTCCCGGGTGAGGCGAGAAGGAGAAGGAGGCATAGAGAGGTCAATGACGACACATGCAGTTTCCTTTTCATGTTAACGCTCCTCCGGGTTGATTTCTTTGATGATATCCCTAGGCCTCATTAAAGGGACCCCGCGTTCGTTGGTCTTCCTGAAGACGACCTGAAAATCACTGATGGAAAGGACGTATCCATCTGAGAATTTATCCCCGACATTGACGAAATAAGGGAATCCTTGAGGACCAACCACGATGGCCGTGAGCTTCTGTTTAGACTTGACGATGCCGACGAGGTTGGTATCGTCGATGGAGATCTGGGGAATCCCTCCCGCGGCGGTTTTTTCCTTGATGTTTTTCCCTGCTAAAAGGTTCTTGAAGGGGTCGCGCCTCCCGGCCGGATTGTATGTGCTTCTTGCAGAAGAGATTTTCGGGACGTTCTTTTCGGGTTGGCTCCCTCGTTCCTGGCCGGGAAAAACAGGGCTCCCCGCAAAGAGAAGACCCACCGCGATGAGAAAGATCAAGGATTTTTTCATCGTCATCCTCCCCTTTTGGTCTGGGCGGCCGGAGGGGCCGCGGGCTCTTCGATGAAGAAGTAGGTCTTGGCGGTGAAACCGGAGGTGATGGTCAGGGCGTCCGTTTGATTTTGAACGCTCCGGATGCCGAAGGATTCGACGTTGAATATCCGGTCGAAGAGACTGAGCCTGTCGAAGAACGTAGCCAGGTTGTGATAAGTCCCCGAAACCTCGATGGGGATAGGCCATTCCGCGAAGAATTCCCTTTTGATTTCGCCGCCGGGAGCGAACTTGAGGATGTCCAGCCGTGCGTCGAAGGCCAGCTGCTGGATCCTTCGAAGGATCTCGGATATTTCCTTTTTCTGAGGGATGATGACCTCGAGCTCCTTGAGGGTCGCTTTCAGGTTGACCAACTCGGCTTCGATTTTGACCAACTGTTCTTTCTTGATCCTGAGCTGCTGGACTTCTTGTTCGACTTTTTCCCGCTCCGCCCTCAGGTCCTTGAGCTCTTGGTTTTTGGGCTTGAAGTAGACGAAGAAGATGAGGGCAAAGATGATGAGGGCCAAAACAAGGGAACCGTACCATGGCCAGGTTTTCATGGGATCCTCCGTTGCGGGGCTCCCTTATCGAGAGGAGGAGAGGGGATCTCCTTGGGATTGATGACCCCTGCGGTCAGGGAGAATTCAAGGAACTGGTCGTTTCCCTGAGTCCTCTGGGTTGAGGCAATCAGGTTGACATTTTCAAAATACGGACTGTTTTCAAGGCTGGAGATATAATCCGCGATCAGGTTGTTGGAAAGGGCATTGCCTCGGATCTGGACGTTTTTATTTCCGAAAGTGACATCGTTCAACCAGACCCATTCGGGCAGGACCCGGCTCAATTCGTCCATGATTCTGACGGCCAAATCCCGCTGGGACTTGAGCGAATTGATGAGGACGATTTTTCTATCATAGGATTCTTTCTGCCTTTGGAGTTCAATGAGCTTCGAACTGACGTCTTGGAGCTTGCTCTTTTCCTCCTGGGCTAAGGTCAGGAGCTGTCGTTCTTCGTCCATGGCCTTTTTCTGATAGAAGTAAAGGCCGGCCACCGCGAT
>CAZJBD010000064.1:0-13131 GCA_964544265.1 uncultured Eubacteriales bacterium | reverse complement strand
ACGGGCGGCATCCAGCGCCGCTTAGCAAGAATGAGGAACCGTGCCCGCTCCGACCTTCGACCGACAATTCCGGCGACACAGACCTTATCCTGTTCCCCCCTTGATTGGCCAAGGGGGGTTGGGGGGATTAATGAATACAATCAGAGTCTTGGATGTGTCGCCGTGCCCCTACGCCTAGGTCTCAATCCTACGAAAAGAGATGTTTCCGGACGCAAATCGGAAATTGGTATTGCGTCCCTAATTTGATAAAATGATGCTTCATGTTCTTAAAAAGGAGTCCGATCGAATGAGAAAGAGAATCCTATTCGGGATGATCTGTTTGCTGGCCCTGGGCTTCGCGCTCATGACCTGCGCCAAGAAGGAAAATCCATCCTCGCCCGCCGCGGCAGCCGCGCCGGCGGAAGCGAACGCGTTTTTTGCCGCCTATGGAACGCCCTTCGAAACCCCGCCGTTCGACAGGATCAAAGATACGCACTTCATGCCCGCGTTCCGGGAGGGCATGGCCCTGCAGAAGAAGGAGGTCGAGGCTGTCACCGCCAATCCGGAACCGCCAACCTTCGCGAACACTATTGAGGCCGTCGAGCGCAGCGGAGAGCTGTTGACCAGGGTGGCCAACGTCTTCTTCTGCCTTTCGGAGGCCAACACGAACGAGGCCCTCCAGAAGATCGAGGCCGAGATCTCGCCCCTGCTCGCCAAGCACCGGGACGATATCAACCTCGATCCGAAGCTATTCGCCCGGGTCAAGACAGTCTACGACGGGAGGGATAAGCTCGCTCTGACCGCGGAACAAATGCGGCTCCTGGACAAGTTCTATAAGAACTTCGTCCGCGGCGGCGCGAACCTGGACGAGGCCGCCAAGGCCGAGTTCCGCAAGATCAACGAAGAGCTGTCGCTCCTTTCCGTGAAGTTCGGCGACAATGTCCTCAAAGAAACCAACGCCTTCACCCTGGTCATCGATAAGGCCGATGACTTGGCCGGGCTTCCGCAGGCCGCAATCGACGGGGCCGCCGAAGCTGCCAAGGAGAGGGGGTTGGAAGGCCGATGGGTCTTTACACTTCATAAGCCGAGCATGATTCCCTTCCTTCAGTATTCGCCGAAGAGGGACTTGAGAGAGAAGATCTTCAAGGCCTATATCAACCGGGCAGACCACGGGGACGCGTCGGACAACAAAGCCGTCCTGAGCCGGATGGCCGCCCTCCGCATGAAGCGGGCGAGCCTCCTGGGCTACAAAACCCATGCGGATTACATCCTCGAGGAGAACATGGCCAAGACGCCGGCGGGAGTCACCAAGCTTCTTGACCAGCTCTGGACGCCGGCCCTTGAGATGGCCAAAAAGGAGGCCCAAAAGCTCCAGGCGCTGGCCGCAAAGGAAGGCGGGACGTTCAAACTCGAACCTTGGGATTGGTGGTACTACGCGGAAAAGCTGAAAAAGGCCGAGTATGATCTCGACGACCAGGCTCTAAAACCCTATTTCCGGCTGGACAGCATCCGAGAGGGCGCTTTCGCCGTAGCCGGGAAGCTCTGGGGACTCCAGTTTGTCGAGAGGACAGACATCCCGAAATATCATCCGGATGTCAGGGTCTTCGAGGTGAAAGAGGCCGACGGGAGCCATATCGGCATCCTGTACACAGATTATTTCCCCAGGGCCAGCAAGCGGGGCGGAGCTTGGTCGGGAGCCATCAGGTCCCAGTCCGTGCGGGATGGGAAGAAGGTCACGCCCGTCGTCTTCAACGTCGGGAACTTCTCCATGCCGGCCGGCGATACCCCGTCGCTGCTGACCTTCGAGGAAGTCGCGACGCTATTCCATGAGTTCGGGCACGGCCTTCATGAGTTGCTTTCCAACTGCACCTACGAAACCATTTCCGGGACCAACGTTCCTTCAGACTTCGTCGAGGTCGCGTCGCAAATCATGGAAAACTGGGCCGGCGACCCCGAGGTCATCAAGACCTACGCAATCCATTACCAAACGGGCGAGCCCATCCCTGATGCCCTGGTCGAGAAGATCAAGAACGCGGGACTCTTCAACAAGGGTTTTGAGACGGTCGAATACCTGGCCGCCTGTTACCTGGACATGGATTGGCATACCCTCAGCGAGCCGATTGAGCAGGACGCCGCGGCTTTCGAGACGGCTTCAATGGCCAGAATCGGCCTCATCCCGGAGATTGTCGTCCGTTACCGAAGTCCCTACTTTAGCCACATCTTTGCGGGCGGATACTCGGCCGGCTACTACAGCTACATCTGGTCGGAGGTCCTGGACGCGGATGCCTTCCAGGCCTTCAAGGAGACGAGCCTCTTCGACCCGGCGACCGCGAAATCGTTCCGCGATAATATTTTGTCGCGGGGAGACACCGAAGAGCCCATGGCCCTCTACAAGAAGTTTAGAGGCCGGGAGCCCAAGGTGGAACCCTTGCTGCGGCGAAAAGGGTTTCTAAAATAAGGAGGCGGCGGAGTTCGTGGCCTCGCGGCATCTGACGATCCTGGGGGGAGGCCTCGCCGGGCTCAGCGCCTCGATTGTGGGAAAATTGTCCTTCCTTTGGCCGCTCTCTTTTTCGTCCCGGGATTGTTCTGGACCGTTTATCAGGCCGCCGGACGGGAGAAGATAGCGACCGTCCCCTTGCTGATCGCCCTCGCGGGTCTGGCGATCGGCCTATTTTTGATTTTAGCGCGCCGGTCGGCGTTCAAACCAAAAAACCGCCGTCCTATTTCTTGAGCGGCAGGACGCCGGCCATCTCGCCGATGACGTTGACGAGCTCCGTGCCTTGGGGCACGACGATCTTGGCATTCATGGCCAGAGCCTTTTCCACCGTCTCCAGCCGTTTCAGGAGCTGGGCGTTGCCGATGAAATATAGGTTGGCAGCCTCGTTGACCAGCTTGATGGCCTGGGCTTCTCCTTCGGCCTCGAGGATTCGAGCCTGCCGGATGCCTTCGGCCTTTTTGATCTCCGCCCGCCTCTGACCGTCGGCCACGGTCTCGGTCGCGGTCGCGAAATCCACGGCCGCGATCTTTTCGTTTTCGGCCTTGACGACCTTATTCATGGTCTCCTGGACGTCCTTGGGCGGATCGATTTCCTTGAGCTCGGTCCGGACAATTTCGATTCCCCAGTTGGCCGTCTCCTTCTTCAGAGTTTTTTGCAGCTCGTCGTTGATCTTGCCCCGTTCGCTGTTGGCCGATTTCAAAGTCAGGGTTCCGATGATATTCCGGAGTGTGGTCCGGGCTAGATTGACGATCTGATAGCGATAGTTATTGACGTTGTATTGGGAGCTTTTGACGTCGTCCTCGGCGTCCTTAACCTTGAAATAGACCTGGGCGTCGACCCGGGCATTCAGGTTGTCATTCGTAATGATCTCCTGGGGTTCGGCGTCCACCATGATCTCAGTGATGTTGACCTGAAACAGTCTGTCGATGATAGGGATGATCCAATTGAAACCCCGGTGGGCGAACCTCTTGTATTTCCCCATTCTTTCAATCAGCCCCCGGTGCGTCGGCCGGACGATCCGGATTCCGCTGAAAAACAAGAAGAGGATGACCACGGCGATGGTAAGAACGGTTGATGACATCCCGCACCTCCTTCTGAAGATAGAGATTATATACCAGGTGCTGCCGGAATGGAAACATGCCAACGAACGGGCAACCTTTTCCCCGAAAACCACGTAATTAAGGAGAGGGTCGATGAGAGCAGCGCTCTTATACGACCGAAGCAGAATGGATGAGAAAATAAACCTTAGGGAGCTGATAGATGAGGAAAATAGCCGTATGGGCGTTCATCCTTGTCCTTCCGGGCATTCTAGCCGCCCGCGATAAAAAGGACAAGAAAGAGCCGGTCCCGCAGGAACAGAAGGTTGTTCGAGCCATTAGGACGACGGAGCCCATGGAGATCGATGCGGCCCTCAATGAAAATGTTTGGAAAGGGCCCGCCGCGAGCGACTTCGTTATGGCCGATCCCATTGACGGGGGGACGCCCACCGAAAAAACGGAAGTCTGGGTCGCCTACGACGACGCCAACCTGTATGTCGCGGCCTACCTCCATGATTCCGAACCGAAGTTCATCCGGAGCCTCCTCGGCCGCCGGGACGACAGCGTCGATTCGGATTGGTTCACCTTTTGCGTCGATCCGTATTACGACCGCCGCACGGGCTACGCGTTTGCCGTCAATCCCGCCGGATCCATCCAGGACTCCACACTGGCCAACGACATCGGTGAGGACGACACGTGGGACGGTATCTGGGACTGGAAGGCCCAAGTCAACGGGGACGGATGGGTCGTGGAGATGCGGGTCCCATTCAACCAGCTCCGGTTTCCTAAAAAGGACAAATATATCTGGGGCGTGGATTTCCGGCGGATTATCAAGCGAAAAAACGAGCGCGACAATCTCGTCTGGGTCCCCAAGGACCAAAGCGCCTACGTTTCGCGGTTCGCCCGGCTGGAAGGAATCAAGGACATCAAGCCCGGGCGTCATGTCGAGGTCATTCCCTATACGGTCGGACAGGCCCAGTTCAAGCCTGCCGAGAGAGGCAACCCGTTTGAGACGGGGCACAAGTACCTGGGAAACGCCGGTTTTGACCTCAAAGTCGGCCTTCAAAGCAACCTGACCCTGGATGCCACGGTTAACCCGGATTTCGGCCAGGTCGAGGTCGATCCGGCGGTCATCAACCTCTCCGCCTACGAGACTTATTACGAGGAAAAGCGGCCCTTCTTTATCGAAGGGGCAAGCCTATTCAACGGCTTTGGCCGGGGCGGACTCCACCTGAACGCCAACATCAACTGGCCGAGCCCGACGTTCTTCTACAGCCGGCGCATCGGCCGTTCTCCCCAGGGATACGTAGCCAAAGAAGGGTCCGTCAGTTTCCCGGACCGTTCCACGATCCTCGGCGCCATAAAGCTTACGGGGAAAGTGGGGAACGGCTGGAACGTCGGATTCATCAACGCCCTAACCTCCCGCGAATATGCGGAAGTCGACTCGTTCGGCTCCCGCTTCAGGGAGGAAGTTGAACCCTTCTCCTATTACGGCACGTTCCGGGCCCAGAAGGACATCCATGAAGGCCAGAGCGGCTACGGCATTCTGGCCACGGGTGTTCTCAGGGACCTTCGCGATCCGAATCTCGAAGGGATCCTCAACAAGAACGCCCTAAGCCTTGCGTTTGACGGCTGGGTTTTCCTGGATAAAAAGAGGGCCTGGGTTTTCGGGGGCTGGGCCGGAGGCACGCGCGTCGAGGGAAGCCGGGAAGGCATCTTCAGACTTCAGAATTCCTCGATGCATTACTACCAGAGGCCGGACGCGACCCACGTCAAGCTCAATCCCGAAGCGACCTCGCTTTCCGGATGGGGCACGCGTTTCCAGCTGGCTAAACAGCAGGGACGTTTCCTTTTCCTGGCCTCCTTCGGAGCTCTCTCCCCCGGCTTCGATCCGAACGACATCGGGTTTCAGTACAGCAGCTCCGACAAGATCAACTACAGCATCCTGCCGGCCTATCAATGGACAAAGCCGGGCAAAGTCTTTAGGAACCTCCTCATCATCGGCGGGCCGTTCGGGAACTACAATTTCGGGGGAACCAAGATTTGGGAGGGAGCCCTGGTCTCATTCCAGGGCGAGTTCCTGAATTATTGGG
Organism: uncultured Eubacteriales bacterium; assembly: GCA_964544265.1. Taxonomy (GTDB): domain Bacteria; phylum Acidobacteriota; class Aminicenantia; order Aminicenantales; family Saccharicenantaceae; genus JALHVH01. The sequence goes on along the minus strand of CAZJBD010000064.1, from coordinate 7,525 downwards.
GATTCAATGCCATGGTCGCTTATAATCCCAAAACCACAAGCGACAACTTGACCAGGGGCGGCCCGCAGGCCACGATACCCGCCGGATATCAGCTCGACCTCCAGCTCAGCAGCGACAGCCGCAAAGCCGTCGTCCTGGAATGGTACAGCTCAGTCTATCGGCGGCCTGGCGAAGGGCAGGAATTCTCAGGCGGCCCCAGCTTGCGCTGGAAGCCCAGGACGAACATCAATCTGTCCTTTGGGCCCCAATATTCCAGAAGCACCAGCCAGATCCAGTGGGTAACTCGCATCCCGGATCCCCTGATGACGTCCACCTTCGGAACCCGCTACGTGTTCGGGCGCATCGACCAGAAGATGATCTCCAGCGATATCCGGCTTAACTGGATCTTCACGCCCAAGTTGAGTCTCCAGCTCTACCTCCAGCCGTTCATAGCCGTGGGTCAATACGACCGGTTTAAGGAGCTAGCCCGGCCAAAGGCGTATGAATACCGTGTCTTCGGCGACGCTCCATCGACGGTCGCTTATGCGGACGGAATGTATACGATCGACCCCGACGGGCAGGGACCCGCAAAACCATTCTCCTTCTGGAACCCGAACTTCAACATGAAATCCCTGCGGGGGACCGTGGTTTTACGATGGGAATACTTCCCCGGCTCTCTGATTTACCTTGTCTGGACCCAGAACCGGGCGGACTACGCCAATCCCGGGGATTTCCGCCTGGGAAGGGACCTCGGCGATCTCATGCGGGCGCCCGGCGACAACATCTTCCTCCTCAAGGTCTCCTACCGCTGGAATATGTAAACGGTCGCTGCAGCCCCTCCCCCTGCCCTCCTATCACGGCAATCAAGAACGGCATTTAGTACCGTTCATGCGTTATAACTTTTTTATTGCGCCCGGATTATAATAGCTGAGAAGGAAAGACGGCCAGACGTGGCGGACAGGACCGTTTCTGTTGCGTTGGCACATCGGCTGAAATATAATGGCAAAAGGGAGAGTTCCATGAAAAGCTATAAAATAAAAAAAATGCTCATAATAGCCGGCTTCCTGGTCTTGTTGATCTCATTCGTCCCCGCCCGCGTGACGACCGAAGAAACGACTCCCGGCGCCGAGAGGGTCGAAAAGGCGATCCAAGTCCTCCACGAAATGGTGGATCTTCCCGAGGAGGGCCTTCCCTCAAAACTCCTCGAAAAATGCCATGGGATCGCAGTCATCCCAGGCGTCATCAAGGCGGCCTATGGATTCGGCGGCCAATACGGCCGGGGGCTCATCGTCGTTCGGAAGGAAGACGGAACCTGGAGCAACCCCGCGTTCATCTCCCTCATCGGTGGAAGCCTGGGTTGGCAGATCGGCGTCCAGAAGGCCGATATCGTCCTCGTATTCAAAACGGGAAAGAGCGTCGCGAACATCGCCGAGGGCAAGGTGACCTTGGGCGCGGACGTGAGCGTTTCGGCCGGGCCTGTCGGCCGCAGCGCCGAGGCGTCGACCGACCTCGATATGGAAGCGGAGATCTATTCCTACTCCAAGAGCAAAGGTTTGTTCGCGGGCGTTTCCATCAAAGGGGCTTCCATCCAGATCGACAACGACGCCAACCAGGCGTTCTATAACAAACAGAACATCAGCGCCCGGGCCATCCTCTACGGAGACGAAATCCAGGCCCCTCCCATCGTCGAAGACCTAAGGGCTGCCCTGAAGAAGCGCACCTCACCCAGGATCTAGGTCGCTGGTTTTGTCCGGCCTTCCCCAAATCTGTATAAAATTTGCTATGATGAAAATTAACGAAGGTCTACCAATATGAGATCGGAACGGGATCTGATCGGCAGGCTCGAGGAAAGACTCCGCGCCCCCAAGCCGGGACCCGCCGCTCAGATCTCAATGGCCCCGCGGCCGCGTTACGGAGGCAGAATCTATACGGAAGTTGAGGACACATGCCTGAAGGCCGGAGTCCTCGTTCTCATCTATCCGAAACCCGAAGGATTCAACCTCGTCCTCATCCGCCGTACGGTCACGGTCCTTCATCACAAGGACCAGATCGGGCTCCCCGGGGGTCAGCTGGAGGACGCGGAAAATCTCGAGCAAGCAGCCTTGCGAGAAACACGCGAGGAAATCGGTGTGCCCGCTAACGAGATCAAGATCATCGGCACCCTAACCCCCCTCTATATCCCGCCAAGCAACTTCTGCATCTATCCCTTCGTCGGCGCGATGGATACGCCCCCGTCCTTCCTCATCGATCCGGCCGAGGTCGCCGAAATTATCGAAGTCCCGCTGGCCCACCTCGAGGACCCGACGAGCTCCAGACTGGAGATATGGACGATCGACGGCCGTCATGTGGAAGTGCCTTTTTTTGAGTTCGGCCCCCATAAGATCTGGGGAGCGACCGCAATGGTCCTAGCCGAGCTTCTGGAAATCGTCAAGGCGACCTGAACCAAAGATACCTAGCCAAGCCCGCGGAAAACGACTCTGATCTATCGCCCGGTGAGGAGATACTCTTCGTTCTTTTCCGTCTGGAACTCAAAGACGCCGGGAGCGATTTTCTTCACCCCGACCTTCTTTCCCGAGCGACTGACCCTGACTGTTCCCTCTCGGCGAAACCGGCAGGGTCCGCCCAGTTTGGACCGGATCCGGGCGGAAACCAAGCGGCCCTTCTCCCACTTCATGTCCACCTCGAATCCGCCCCGGGCGCAAAGCCCCCTGACCTCCCCGGAGGGCCAGGACGAAGGTAGGGCCGGAAGGAGGTCGAGTTCGCCTTCATGGGACTGGAGGAGCATTTCGGCGACGGCTGCGCTCACGCCGAACGAGCCGTCCACCTGGAGAGCCCCGGAGCATTTGGAAAAGAGGCTATCAAAGGTGTACTCCTTGACAGCGTAGGCGAAGTTCTCCATAGCCTTGCCAGGGTCATAAAGCCTGGCCCAGCACCCCATCTTCCAGGCCGAGGCCCAGCCGTTCCCGGCCAGCCCCCTCTGTTCGATGACGATTTTAGCGGCGTCGGCCAATTTCGGGGTCCTCCGCACCGACACCTGATGGCCGGGATAAAGCCCGTAAAGATTGGAGATGTGCCGGTGGCTCTTCTCCTTCTGACCCCAATCTTCGAGCCATTCCTGGAGGTCGCCGTTCTTGCCTACTTGCATGGGTGCTAGCTCGGCGCGTGCATCCAGAACTTTCTTCGCGAATTCCCGATCTGTCCCCAGGACGGCCGAAGCCTCGGCCACGTAGCCAAAGAGGTCGTTCAGAATCTGCATGTCTATGGTCGAACCTGCGCAGATCATGGTCCCCTCGCTGACCCAATCGCAAATCTCGTCAAAGAAGGTCTCCTCGCCCGGACGGGCGGGGTAATTCTCCGGGGAAGTCGAAGGATTGGTGACCAGCCAGCCTCGTTTCGGGTCCCTGACCAGGAAGTCGAGGAAGAATTCGACGTTTCCCTTCATGACGGGGTAAACATCCCTGAGGTACTCCTTATCGCCGGTGAAAAGGTAATGCTCCCAAAGATGGGTGCACAGCCAAGCGCCTCCCGTGCTGAACGTGCCCCAATAAGCGCCGTCCATCGGGGCGGCCACCCGCCAGAGGTCTGTATTTTGATGATGAACCCAACCCCGGGCGCCGTAATGCTCCCTGGCCACTTCACTGCCCTTATCCGTGAGTTCCTTGATCATCCGCACCAAGGGTTCCACGAACTCGCTCAAATTCGCAACCTCGGCGGGCCAATAATTCATCTCCGTATTGATGTTGGTTGTGTACTTGGAATCCCAGGGAGGGTTCTGATACTGGTTCCAGATGCCTTGGAGGTTGGCAGGCTGAGTGCCCGGCCGTGAGGAGGAAATGAGCAGGTAACGGCCGAATTGAAAGAAGAGGCCGGCCAGAGCTGGGTCGTTGGCGCCGTCGAATCTCTTCAGGCGCTCATCGGTCGGAAGGAAAGAATTGGACGCCGTTCCCAAAACGATCGAGACCCTCCGAAAGGCTTTCCGGTGCTCCTCAACGTGCGCCGCCCGGATCGCGTCAAAAGACTTTCTCTCGATCCCTTTCAGCACGGATTCGACCCTGGCGTTGGGATCACCGCCGACGTCCTTATAATTGATGAAATTCGTCGCCGCGGCCAGAAATAGAGTTACGGCGTCGGCGTTATCGATAATTAGATCCTCTTCATAGACCCTCATCGATCCGCCCTCGGGAACAGCCTTCAGCCGGGCCTGGTAGCGGAGTTTGCCCTCGATCCCCAGGTAATCGGCCGATTTCCCGGTCAAGATGAGACCGTCACTCCCATAGCCGTCCATCCGGAAATATTCCGTGCCGTAATTCGAATGGGCCCCGTTGCGGACCCCCCTGAGTTGGGCTTTGAAAGAGATCATCCCCGGCTTGTCCGCACTCAGCCGGACCACGATGACTTGGTCTAAAGGGCTCGAAAAAACTTCGCGGAAGAACCTGATCCCATTCTTCACGTAGCTCACCGTTGCGACGGCTTCATCAAGGTCGAGCTGGAGCCGGTAATCCCGGACTTCTTCCTTGCCGGGAAAGGTGAGGATGAGGTCGCCCATCGATTGATACTTCATCTGCTCGACAGGGTAACCCATGAGGTTCCTGCCGAAAAGCTTATGAGCCTGCCGCCACTTGCCTTCAAAGACAAGCTTTTGAATCTCGGGTAATGCCTTGTGCCCGTCCCTGACGGTCGTCGAATAAGGGCCGCCGGACCACAGGGTGTCCTCATTGAACTGGATCCTTTCCTCGTCAGTCTTGCCGAAGACCATGGCTCCGAGACGACCGTTCCCGACGGGCAGGGCGCTTTCCCACTTTTCTGCCGGGTGGGCGTACCAAAGGAAGGTTGTCGGATCGATGCCGGAGGAGGAATCGACATCGAGAGTTGGCAAGTCCGCTGTCCTGATGAACTCTTCTCCGGCAGACGTCGCCGGCCGTATCCGCAACGATCCAGAAACTGCAACAAAGAAGACAAGGCCAACGAGGAATCTCATTGCGTTTTTCATTTCGGCCGTCCTTTCCGGGCCAGTCGCGCCTTCTTTATTCAATGCCGGACGCGTCCATAGTCATTAGCTGAATCGATATCCCTCCAGGAAGCGCTTTCCAGAAAACCATGGCATGCGTCACGCGACCGCCAATTCCCAGATTCCTGTTCTTACTTTTCTGCCATGGGGCCCGGGGGCATGTTCCTGTTCAGGAATCCGGTGAGCGTTTCATAAAGATGGAGTGTCGTTCCCTTCCCTTCATAGATGCCGTGCGAGCGGTTAGGGTAGCTCATCATTGAAAACATCTTGTTATTGGCCACAAGCTCGTTGACCAGCCGTTCCAAGCTTTGGTAATGAACGTTGTCGTCGCCCGTGCCGTGGACAATGAGCAGGTTACCCTTGAGATTCGCGGCGAAGTTGATGGGCGAACCCTCCTTGAATCCCTCTTCGTCGTCCTTCGGAAGGCCCATGTAGCGCTCCTGGTAGATCGTGTCATAGAGATGCTGGTCGCTGACAGGAGCCACGGACATGCCTGTCTTGTAGAGTTCGGGATACTTGAACATAGCATTGAGGGTCATGGAACCGCCGCCGCTCCAGCCCCAGATGCCTACTCGTAAGGCGTCGATATAGGGCCTTTCGGCGATGAAGGCCTTGACGGCGGCTGCATGGTCGGCCGGGGCAAGAATGCCCACTTTACGATAAATACACTTCCTCCACTCCCGGCCGCGAGGGGCCGGCGTGCCGCGGGGGTCGATGCTGATAACGATATAGCCCTGCTGGGCCAGCATGAGGTGCCAGAGGTAGGTGTTTCCTCCCCACCGGTCGAGAACGGTCTGGCCCGCGGGTTCACCGTATATATAAATGAACAGCGGGTAGGATTTCGACGCGTCAAAATCCGGAGGCTTAAGGGACAATCCGTCCAGGAGGATGCCGCCCCCGATGTCCACGCGGAAGAACTCCGCGGGCGTCCGGTCGATGGCTTTAACCTTGGCCGTGAGGTCGGCATTCGCGGCGAGCGTTCGCGCCACGACATGCCTGGGAAGACGCACAAGGTCTGTCACGGGGGGGGTTTCGAGCGTCGAATACGTGTGGATGGCCCATTGGCCGCTCGGCGAGATCTGGTAGGAATGAGTCCCGGGCCGGTCTGCGGGACTGATCCGCTCGGCCTTTCCCTTGCCGTCCAGCCGTATTCGGAAGAGATAGCGCTCGGTCGGACGATCGGGAGACGCGATGTAATAGAGCCAGCCTCCCTTCTCGTCGATAGTCTCAACGCTGAGGACGTCGAACGCGCCCGGGGTGATGAGGGCGGCCTCACCGTTCATGCGGGACACGCGATAAACGTGCCTCCAGCCGTCCTTCTCGCTGGGCCAGATGAATTCCTTGCCATTGTCGAGCCAAGCGAGATCGTCCACGACCTCCACCCAGGCGTCGTCACGGTCGGTGAATACGGTTCGGACCTCGCCGGTGGACGCATCGCCTAACATGACCTCGTTCGTGTTCTGGAGGCGGTTGAGATGCTGGAAAACGACGTTCTGGGACCCCGCTGCCCAATCCATCCTGGCTATATAGGTGTCGCGCGGATCGCCGGGCACGCTGAGCCAGGTGACGGGGCCGCCGGAAGAGCTGACGATCCCGATCCGGCAGACGGAGTTCATGACTCCGACTTTGGGATACTTGATGGGGATGAGGCGGGGATAAAGGGAATCCGTGTTATTGATGAGATAGTAATCCTCAATCCCTGAACTATCGATCTGCCAGAAAGCGATCAACCTCCCGTCCGGACTCCAGCGGAAGCCGTCGCGGAGGGAAAATTCCTCCTCGTAGACCCAATCGAAAGTCCCGTTGCTTCGAGTCTCCGAGCCGTCCCAGGTGAGGCGGACGACCCGGCCGGAATCGAGATCTTCGGCATAGATATCGTTCTTCTGGACGTAGGCGGCCCGGCGCCCGGCGGGCGCGAACTTGGCGAACTGAAGGGTTGACGGCTCAAACTCCGCGCCGAGTTTTTTCAATGATCCGGAGACCAGATTGAGGACCCAAAAATCTCCCCGGGTGTTCTGCCGCCAGACGCGCTTGCTGTTGGTAAAGATGAGAAGGAGCTTCCCGTCGTTGGACCACTCATAATTCTCGATCGAAAGAGGCGCTGATTCGCCGGCGGCCACAAGCTTTGAAGCCGAAACGAGGATCTCTCTCTTGCCGGTTGCGGCCTGGTAAAGCACGATGTCTTGCCCGCCCTTGACAGCCTCGGAATTCTCCAGCGTCGTGTAGGATATCCCATCCTTCATCCAGCGAGCCGGGCCGAACCGTTCCGCCGTGAACTCTTTGCTGTCGAAGATTCTCTGCAGGCTTAGCCGGGAACCGGAGACATTCTGTTGCGCCGTTAGGGAGTTTCCGAACAGGATCAAGAATGCGACCGTAAGGATGAGTAACGTTTTCGTCGTTCTGGTATCAGCGTTCATTGTCGTCCTCCTTATTCTACTTGGAGGGGGAACCCGCTTCGCGTTTCCCCCTTCCAACGTTCGCTCCGCTCCCTGCCTCCCTTTCTCGGGCGGGGCATGAGCCCTCGCCCTGCGACCAAGA